>CAJUQS010000087.1 GCA_910588365.1 uncultured Oscillospiraceae bacterium
CGCATGACCCGCACCGGCAGGAGCAGTATTTTTTCCGGGCTGGTCTACTGCGCCGACTGCGGCTCCAAGATGCAGTACGGTTCTTCCAACAACGGCGATTTCTCTCAAGACTTCTTCGACTGCTCTCTGCACAAGAAGAACAGGGAGAAATGCGGCGGGCACTTCATCCGGGTGAAGGTTCTGGAACGCATGGTTTTGAAGCATATCCAACTGGTGACGGACTACATTCTGCGGTATGAGGCCCATTTCCGCATGGTCATGGAACAGCAGATGAAGCTGGAGAGCGCGGAGAAATTGCAGGTCATCCGCAAGCAGCTCAGCCGGGACGAAAAGCGCATCACCGAACTGAAACGGCTCTTTATCAGGATTTACGAGGACAACGCCAGCGGGCGCTTGAGTGATGAACGGTTCGATATGCTGAGCCAGAGCTACGAGGCGGAGCAGAAGCAGTTGGAGGCCGAGGTCATCACCCTGCGGCAGGATATTGAAGTACAGGAACGACAGAACGAGAATATTGAAAAGTTCATCCAGAAAGCGCACAAGTATGTGGGTATCGAAACGCTTGACCTCTATGCCCTCCGGGAACTGGTGCAGGCCATCTATGTGGAGGCCCCGGACAAGTCCAGCGGCAAGCGCCGTCAGAGCATCCACATCAAGTATGACGGCATGGGCTTTATCCCTCTGGATGAACTGATGAAAAGGGAAACGGCGTAACCGAAGTCACGCCGCCCCTTGAAAACACAAGGTTTTCAGGCTTTTGCCTAATACTGTTTTACGACCACCGCCCATTTTACCGGAGGCGGTGTTTTGTGTAAGGCTGACAGCCCATTTCAGGTTATTGTATTTCTTTGTGTCCCTGTTAAAGCCTATTTCTACCTATTTTTACTACACATGGGACGGCCGGGGAGAAGGCTCCGGCAGGGGGAGCGTCCGCCGGTTCTGCACCCAGTAGGCCGCGATCAGGAAGATCATCATCAGAACCCAGGTGACAGGCTCCGTGACACAGGTCCCCAGAAAGCCCAGCCGCGGAATCAGCAGCCACGCGGACAGGATTTTCATGGCAAGCTCAATGCAGCTGGAGATGACCGGCGCGGTTTTCCGCCCCATGGCCTGCATGGTGGTACGCAGGCAGAGCAGCACCGCCAGGGCCGGGAAAAACGAGAGGTGGAGCCGCAGGCTGAGCACCGCGTTCTGCACGGTTTCCTCATCCGAGGTCCCTGTGGTGATCCGCACCAGCGCGCCGCCGAAGATCCACGCGGCACAGCAGGCAAATATCCCCCACAGCAGCTCCAGCCCGATCACCTTCTTCAGCGCCTCTCTGATGCGCTCCAGCTTTTTCGCGCCCCAGTTCTGCCCCACAAAGGTGGAGTTGGCGGTGGCAATGGTCCCCAAGGGCTGCATCATGATGCTCATGAGGCGCCGGGAGGCGGTGTGGGCGGTGATATACGCCTCTCCCAGCAGGTTGTTTGCCCGCTGGAAGATGGTTGAGCCCAGATCCACCACGCAGAGCATCAGCGCCATAGCGAAGCCGGTGGAGAGCAGGTCGGGCAGCAGGGGGCCGATCTGCCGGAAGTGCTCCCTGCGGGGGAGGTACTCCCGATAGCACCGGAAGGTGTAGAGTCCGCAGAGGAGGGCGGAGATGCTCTGGGCAATGACGGTGGCGGCAGCGGCCCCCGCGAGCCCCAGACGGCATCCCATAACCAGGGCAAGGTCCAGCCCAATATTGACAAAGCAGGAAACAATCAGGAAATAGAGGGGCGACCGGCTGTTCCCAAGCGCCCGGAGAATGGCAGAAAACATATTGTAGCAGACCGTGGACAGCATTCCGCCGCACAGAATGGCGATGTAGGTAAACGCCTGGGAGAAGATCGCCTCCGGCGTGTTCATGTACCCCAGCAGCGGCCGGAGGAAGAGCAGGGAGAGCCCGGTCACCGCGGCGGTCACCGCCATGTTCAGCACCATCATTCCCGCGATGGACCGCCGGAGCCCCTCCTGGTCATGGGCGCCGAAATGCCTGGTCACCACAATGCCGTACCCGCTGTTCATGCCGATGGCGAGGTTCACCAGCAGGTTGTAGAGGGAAGATGTTGCGCCCACGGCGGCGATGGCGGAGTCCCCCAGGCTGTGGCCCACCACCATCGTATCCACCATGGTATAGAACTGCTGAAAGATATTTCCGATAAACAGGGGGACCGCAAAGGCCAGAATCAGGCGGATGGAGTCCCCCTCTGTCATATCCCGAACCCGCATGGCGGGCTTTTCTGCTGTGTTCAAGGTTTGATGCCTCCTTAAAACCTGTATTCACAACCGCTGAACACTGTCTGGCCAGTCTTTTTCCAGCCATACTGCATCGCTTTCCCTTGTCTGGCAGGAAAAGTCCTCGTCCATCCGGCATCCCGCAGTTATGAATACAGATTCTTATTTACAATACGGCCATAGGCCGGATGATTTCGCATTATATGGAAAAGCGGAAAAAAAGTATTTCATTTTCGTTGGATTGGTTGTATAATTATTTTATAAAAGAGGTGGAGCAATGGCGGAAAAGGCAGTGAGCGAAAAGGCGCTCCAATACATGGAGCTCCTCAACCGGGAGACCGGAAACCGGCACCACACAGACACCGAGGACATGCGGCAGTACGAGCTGCTGCGGGCCGGGGACCCGGGGGCGGTGGACGAGGCGGTTCGGATGTTCTCCTCGAGTCTGCCGGGGCACGTCTCGGACGACCCGGTGCGCAATGACAAGTATCTCTTCGTGGCCAGCGTCACTCTGGCCTGCCGCGCGGCCATCGCGGGCGGGATGGAGGCGGAGCGGGCCTACAACATCAGCGATCTGTACATCCTGAAGATGGACCAGCTGGATCGCGTGGAGGAGATCCGGGCGCTCCACGGGGAGATGTTCGCGTTCTACACGGCGGAGGTGGCAAAGCTGGACAAGAAGGCCGTCTACGCCAAGCCCGTTGTCCTCTGCCTCGACTACATCTATGAGCACCTCCACGAACCCATCCGCGTCAGCTCCCTGGCGGAGTTCGCCGGGCTGAACCCCAGCTACCTGTCCACGCTGTTCAAAAAGGAGACAGGCGTCTCCATATCGGCGTACGTCCTCTCCAAGCGGATGGAGGCGGCGAAAAATATGCTGAAATTTTCGCCGTACAACTATGCGGAGATCGCCGCCATGCTGGCCTTCAGCTCCCAGAGCCACTTTACCCGGGTGTTCAAGGTGCAGACCGGCTATACGCCCAAGGCCTATCGGAACCGCTTCTACCGAAGATAGAGACACGCCCCATGCCGGCACAAAACCGGCATGGGGCGTGTGTCGCCGGGCCGCTTCCGCTGCGCGGCAAGGCAGGGGCCGCTTCTCCGGTCAGGATGGCTCCTCCTCCCAAAACAGGTCGTCCAGCGTCTTGTCCAGAACCCGGCAGATGGCGATGCACAGCCGGATGGTGGGGTTGTAGTCCCCCTGCTCAATGGCGTTGATGGTCTGGCGGGAGGCCCCCACCAGCTCCGCCAGGGCCTGCTGGCTGAGCCCCTTGGCCGCCCGGGCGGCGCGGAGGCGGAGATTTTTCATACCCCACCGTCCTCGTTTTTCATTCGCTTCCGGCGGCGTTCGTCGAACAGCGCCAGGGCCAGCAGAACCACGATATCCGCCCAGAGGAACACGTAGGCCACCCGCCATACGCCGCCCTTGCTCCAGAACATGCTCTGCCAGACAATCAGGGAGGTGACCCACACTGTTCCGCCCAGGGCGGGCCGCCCATCTTTCCAACTGCTCCACGCATCCCGGAAGATGCACTCCGCCGTCCAGATCAGGTGTGCCATGAGCAGTCCCATGAGCACCATGGGCGACACCTCATCCGTCCAGGCCCGGCCGCCCCGCACATCCAGCGCCGCCCAGACAATGAGATACACCACCAGGGCGCACAGCGCGTGGACGCCGGCCTTCGCCTGGGCAATCCGCTGCCGCTCGTCAAAGCGGCCGCGTCCCTTCTCCTCGTCCTTCTGGGCCTCCGTCCAGCACTCGTGGATAGATGCCGTGATAGGCCACAGCCCGCAGGCCACGGCCAGCACCACAAAGAACAGGAAGACCGCCAGTTCCAGATTTTCTTTCATTTTCATCAGCCTCCTTCTGTCTGTACTGTATCATATATCAATCTATTTGTCAATTATATTTTACATATCATTCAAAAGAACACGCCGGATGCTCCACCCGGCGTGTTCCTCCGCATCTTGGCACCATCTCTGTTACCGCAGGAGCGGCAGACAGAATATTCCATAAGCAAAACGGAGTTTTGCGCAAAAATTCTTTTTTGGTTCTTTTTTTCTTTTAAGAAAAAAGAACTTAGTTCATATACACAGCCTTGCAGGCCTTGTAGGTCATATAGCAGTCCAGCTTGGAGACCACCTCGAAGGGGGCGTGCATGCTCAGCACCGGCACGCCGGCGTCCAGGGTGTCAATGTTCCGCTTGGCCATGAAGCCAGCCACGGTGCCGCCGCCGCCGGCGTCGATCTTGCCCATCTCGGCCATCTGCCAGATGACGCCGTCCGCGTCAAAGATCCGGCGGGCGTAGGCCACCACCTCGGCGGAGGCGTCGGAGGCGCCGCTCTTGCCCCGGCTGCCGGTGTATTTGCACAGACCCACGCCGTAGTTGAGGCGGGAGGCGTTGTTCTTCTCAAACACGTCGGCGAAGTTGGGATCAAAGGCCGCCGTCACGTCGGTGGACAGGCAGAAGCTCTTCTCCAGGCACACCCGCACGGGCACATTCTGCACCGCGCACAGATCCTCCATAAAGGTATCAAAGGCGGCGGTCTGCATACCGGACACGCCGGTGGAGCCAACCTCCTCCTTGTCCGCCAGGATGCACACGGAGGTCTTGGCGGGGATCTGCTCCAGATCCAGCATGGCCTTCAGCGCCGCGTAGCTGCACACCCGGTCGTCGTGGCCGTAGGAGCCGATCATGCTGGCGTCCAGGCCGATGTCCGTGGCATTCGCGGCCGGCACGGCCGAGAGCTCGGCGGAGATGAAGTCGTCCTCCACAAAGCCGTACTTCTCGTAAAGCCGCTTCATGACCGCCAGCTTCACCCGGTCCTTCTCCTCGCCCTCGATGGGCTCGCTGCCCACCAGCAGGTTCAGCTGCTCGCCGGTGATGCCCTCGGCCAGGGTCTTCTTGTTCTGCTCCGCGCCCAGGTGGGGCAGCAGGTCGCTGATGACCAGCTTGGGCTCATTGCCCTCTCCGATGGTCACGGGAACGGTCCGGCCGTCCTTGAGCGCCACCACGCCGTGGAGCTCAAGGGGGATGGTCACCCACTGGTACTTGCGTACGCCGCCGTAGTAGTGGGTCTTGAGGTAGGCCAGCTCGCTGTCCTCATAGAGAGGGGTGGGCTTCAGATCCAGACGGGGGCTGTCGATGTGGGAGGCGGTAATCTGCACACCCTCCGCCAGGCTCTTCTGGCCGATCACGGCCAGCAGCAGCATCTTCTCACGGTTATTCAGGTAGATCTTGTCCCCGGCCTTCAGCGCCATGCCGCGCACGTAGGGCTGGAAGCCCTTCGCCTGGGCCAGGCGGATGCCCTCCGCCACGCACTCACGCTCCGTCTTGCCCGCGTCCAGGTACGCCTTGTACTCCTCGCAGTAGGCGTTCATGGCTCCACGCTCCGCGGCGGGCATCCGGTCATAGCCGTTCTTCTTCCCGGACAGGAGTGTCTCCTTCAGCTCTTTCAGTTCCATTGCGTTGTTCTCCTCCATTCTATTGATTAAGAGATCCTTGAACAGATCTCCCATCTGCCTCTTAAAGACCTCGCGGTCCTCCCCCCGGTTCTCCACCAGGAGGGTGCAGTGCTCCCGGTAATAGCTCTCCGGCTTCTGGGCGGCAATCCGCGCCCGGGCCTGCTCCACGCTGAGGCCGTCCCGGGCCATGATCCGCCCCAGGCGGACCTCGCTGGCCGCCGTCACTGCTACCGTCAGATCGCACAGTTCTCCTAATCCTGATTCTACCAGATTGACCGCGTCAATAGCAAGTCCTTTTTGTGAACATTTTTGAATTTTTTGTTCCACAGCGGCGCACATCACCGGATAGACGATGGCGTTGAGCCGGTCCAGCTCCCGCCGGTCGCCGAAAACCCGCTTCGCCAGCGCCCTGCGGTCCAGATCTCCGTCTGGCAGGAACACCGCCCCGAAGGCCTCCGTCAGGGCCCGCCGCAGATCATCGTCCTCCCGCAGCCGCCGGTAGTACAGCGCGTCGCAGTCCACGATCTCGAACCCCAGCTCCGCCAGGGCGGTCAGGGCCGTCGTCTTCCCTGCCCCGGTAGGGCCGGTGATGCCGATGATGGTCATCCCTTCCCCTCCCCCAGGCCGACGATCTGGAAGCCGGCGGCCTTCTTCAGCCGGTTGGCCACCGCCAGCCCCAGTCCGCCCTCCCCGGGGCACTGGGCGAAGATGGCCTCCACGCCAGTGCCGTCGAAGAAGCGCAGGGCGTCAAAGACCCGCCGGGCCTGCTCCCCCTGGTCCCTGCTGGAGCCCATAGAGCGCACCACGCAGCCGGGGAACTGATCCCGGTACTCCTCAAAGCAGATCACCCCGGTATGCTCCCCCAGGTGCCGGCGGATATACCCGGCCGTCCGCCGGGCCTCCCCGGTGACGACGGTGACGGGGGCCCGGGGGGCGTAGTGGCGGTACTTCATCCCCGGGGCCCGGGGCTTCTCCCCGGCGGCCAAGGGGGCGGTCACCGCCTTGTCCACGGCCACCTCCCCCAGCACCTCCTCCAGGCTCTCCAGGGGCAGTCCACCGGGCCGCAGCAGCCTGGGAATGGATGTGGTCAGATCCACGATGGTGGACTCCACCCCCACGCCGCAGGGGCCGCCGTCCACGATTGCGTCGATCCGCCCGTCCATGTCCTCCGCCATATGGGCGGCACAGGTGGGGCTGGGACGTCCGGACAGGTTTCCGCTGGGCGCGGCCACGGGCACCCCCGCCGCGCGGATGATGGCCAGGGTGACCGGGTGGTCCGGGCATCGGACCCCCACGGTGTCCAGCCCGGCGGTGACGGCGTTGGGCACGTTCTCCCGCCGCCGGAGGATCATGGTCAGGGGCCCGGGCCAGAATTTCTCCGCCAGGGTGTAGGCCGCCGGAGGGATGTTGCGGCAGTACCGCTCCAGCCATGTCTCATCCGGTATGTGGAGAATGAGGGGGTTGTCCTGGGGCCGCCCCTTGGCCTCGAAAATACGGCGGACCGCGTCCGGGTTCAGGCCGCTGGCACCCAGGCCGTAGACGGTTTCCGTGGGGATACCCACCAGGCCGCCCTCCCGGAGGATGGCGGCGGCCGTCTCAATATCCTTTTCTGTCAGATGCTGCGTCTTCATGGAAATGCCTTTCTGATCGTTACCATTGGGGCTTCCAGCCCCACACCCCAGGTACCTTTTCCCCCGCAGGAAAAGGTACCAAAAGTGCGCCGGGGGAGGGCCCCCGGTCCCCCGGCATCGCCCTCCGGGCGATACTCCATTCTTTGTTTAGTTGCCCTTTGCTGTAGCTGGGCTGATTCTACCGATGGTGCTTACCCTTCGTCTGCCGGACTTCTGCGTCTACCCGCGGGTCCTAACGATAGGCGAAGCAGCGGGGGAGTGCGGCGCAAGTTTACTGCGCAGCGATTCGGAGGATCCCCTTTGCAGGCTCTGTCCCTTTAAGAGGCCGGCAGGCGGAGTTGGTTGACCGCCAGACCACTAGATCAGAACCCCGAAGGAAACTTTCGTTCACGGGGCACCGCAATTCTTCGCTTGCAGGTGTGTCCGAAAAACCCCCGGTTATTTTGGGGGACCGGGGGATACCCCCGGCGCATTTTTGGTTGCTTTTTGTGCGTACAAAAAGTAACCGCGGGGTGTGGGGGCGCGAAGCCCCCACTTGTCTCGCGTCATTCGGCAGAGCCGAACGACCGCTCGGGCGGTGCAAGCACCGCCTTGGACCGCGTAGGCCCCACCCGTCTTAGAGCCTGTTTAACATCTCCCCGCGCCCGCCTTGGCGGCATATTTTCCGCCCTGACTGCGTTAAAAATCCTTGCAATCCGTCAGGATTGCTGCGGCTTTTTGCCTTGCAGGACATAAAATCTATCTCGCCAATCCGCACACGCTGAGATATTAAACAGGCTCTTACTCCCCAGCCTCTGCCAGTCTGGCGGCCTGATCCGCGGTGACCAGGGCGTCGATGATGGGATCCAGCCCGCCGTTGATAACGGAATCAATGGAAAAGTTCTTCACATCCCCTGTCAGCCGGTGGTCCGTGACCCGGCCCTGTGGGAAATTGTAGGTCCGGATGCGCTCGGATCGGTCCCCGGAGCCCACCTGACTGCGCCGCTGAGCGGCGATGGCCGCGTTCTGCCTGGCCTGCTCCGCCTCGTAGAGCTTGGAGCGCAGAATCTTCATGGCCTTGTCCTTGTTCTTGTACTGGCTGCGCTCATCCTGGCACTCCACCACCACGCCGGTGGGCAGATGGGTGATGCGGATGGCGGACTCGGTCTTGTTGATGTGCTGGCCGCCGGCGCCGGAGGAGCGGAAGGTGTCGATCTTCAGATCGCCCGGATCGATGCTGAACTCCACCTCCTCCGCCTCCGGCAGCACAGCCACCGTGGCGGCGCTGGTCTGGATGCGGCCGGAGGACTCGGTCACCGGCACCCGCTGGACCCGGTGTGTCCCGCTCTCGAACTTGAGCCGGGACCACGCGCCCTCGCCCTCCACCAGGAAGCTGATCTCCTTCAGGCCGCCCAGCTCCGTCTCGCTGCGGCCCACCACCTCCAGCTTCCAGCCCCGGCCCTCCACGTACATGGCATACATGCGGAACAGATCCGAGGCGAACAGCATGGCCTCCTCGCCGCCCACGCCGCCGCGGATCTCCATGACCACGCTGCGGCTGTCATTGGGGTCCCGGGGCAGCAGCAGGAGCTTCAGCTCCTCCCGCAGCCGCTCCATGTCCGCCTTGGCGGCCTGCATCTCCTCCTGGGCCATCTCCTTCAGCTCGGGATCCCCCAGGAGCTCCTGGGCGGAGGCCAGATCGTCCTCCGCCCTGCGGTAGGCCCGGTAGGCCTCCACCACCGGCTCGATCTCCTTCTGCTCCCGGGTCAGGCGGCGCAGAAGGTCCGGACTGCCATAGGTGGCCGGGTCCTCCAGCTGGCTGGAGAGGGCCTCGTAGCGGTCCGCGATGGTCTTCAGCTTATCCAGCATGGCCGCTCCCCTCCTTTCCTCCGCCCCGGATACTGGTCAGAAACTCGTCCCGCCAGAAGGTAGAGCCAACAGCGTTGGGCCGGATGGACACGGCGCTGACCCGGGGGGAGCGGACGTAGAGGTCCATCTGGTCAAAGACCGCCTCGTAGTGCTCCTCCCCTCCCCTTGTGATGACGTAGGCCACCCGGCGCAGCTCCTCCCCGTACTCCATGAGGAAGCTGCGCACCGGTGCGCTGCACCGGCCCGCCCACACCGGCGTGCCGATGATGACCAGATCGTAGACGCTCAGCGGCAGGGCGGTCTTCGGCTTCCTGACCGGCGGCAGACGGCGGGACATGGCCTGCATACCGCTGCGGAGCCAGCCCTTCAGCCCCGCTCGGTCCACGCCGTCCTCCAGCCTGACCATCTCACAGCCCAGCTCCTGGGCGATCTCACGAATCAGTTTCTCCGTTGTGCCTGTACGGCTGTAGTAGAGGCATAGTGTATAGGGCATATTGTCCCTCCTTTTACCGAAAGACGATGGCCTCCGCCATGGCGAAAGCCTCGCGGATATAGTAGTTGATGGAAATGGGGAAATACCGGGCCGGCATCCGGGCCGCCACGGGAACCGCCCCCTCCCCCCACAGGCGGGAGGCCCGGCACAGGTGGTAGCCGCTGGTAACGATGGCAACGGAGCTGTCCTCCCCGATTCCCATGCCGGACAGCAGGGCCTTGGAGTAGCGGACGTTCTGCTCTGTGTCGTCCGCCTGCTCCTCCAGGATGACGCGCTCCGGCGGGACGCCGCGGCTGGTGAGCCAGTCGTACATGCACCGGGCCTCGGAGATATCCTCCCCCCGGCCCTGGGAGCCGGTGACCACAACGGGCAGGTCCGGCCGGTCCTGGAGATAGTCCAGAGCGGCCTCCAGCCGGGTCCACAGGCTCAGGGAGGGCTGGGTGCCGTTGACCCCGGCCCCCAGGACCACCACCGCCTCCACCGGCGTCTCCTCGTCTGTCCGCGCCCAGGAGATCACCCAGACCTCCAGCACGGCGAAGAAGGCGAACCCGGCCGCCAGCAACGCCAGCAGGAGCCGCCTGGCCCAGCGGGCCCAGGGCCTCGTCTTGCTGAAATGAGACAGCAGGCCCAGCACGGTAAGGACCGCCGCCGCGCACCAGAACAGGAAGCCCGTGAATCGGACGGCCGTAAAAACGAACCGCATCAGCGCTCCCGCCAGGAGGCAGAGAACCGCCAATCCGTAATAAATTTTTTCTTTATTACCAATCGGAATCATTTTCATCCCTCTGCCGCCTCGGCCAGGGCCTCCCACTTCTCCATCAGCTCCATCAGCCTGCCGTCCAGCTCCTCCTTCCGGGCGTAGAGCTGGCTGTACTTCTCGTAGTCACAGGCGCTCTGTTCCATCTCGGCCTCGACGGCCTTGATCTCCGCCTCCAGCTTCTCCATATCCCGCTCGCAGATGGTCAGCTGCTTCCGGGCGTTCTGCTGGGCCCGTCCCCCCCTGGGGGCGGGCTTGGGCTTCTCCTCTTTTTTCTCCTGCCTGGGCTGGGACTGGGCCAGGGCCTTCTCCCGCTCCTTGATCTCCCGGTAGCGGGCGAAGGTGACCGGGTAGTCGGTGATGGTGCCGTTCTCCAGCTCCCAGATCCGGGTGGCGAAGCGGTTGATAAAATAGCGGTCGTGGCTGACAAAGAGGAGGGTCCCCTCGTAGGCCTCCACCGCCTCCTCGATCCACTCCCGGCTGGCGATGTCCAGGTGGTTGGTTGGCTCGTCCAGCACCAGGAGGTTGATCTCCTCGTCCATGAGCATACACAGCCGCAAGCGGCTCTGCTCCCCGCCGGAGAGGACGGACACGGTCTTGAACACGTCCTCCCCCCGGAAGTTGAACGCCCCCAGCCGGTCCCGGGCGGTCTGGGTGGACATGCCCCGCTTGGCGTAGAGCATGGTGTCCACCAGGTTCCGCCGGGGATTGTCGAAGTGGATGATCTGGGGCAGGTAGGCGGTGCGGACCGTGGGGCCGTACTTGACCCGGCCCCCGTCGGCCTCCTCCTCCCCCATGAGGATTTTCAGCAGGGTGGATTTGCCGGTGCCGTTGTCCCCCAGCAGGGCGATGCGCTCGCCGCCCTCTACCCGCAGATCCAGCCCGTGAAAGAGCTGCCGGTCCCCGAAGGACTTCGCCATATCCTTGATGTGCAGGACCTCGTCGCCGAAAAACTCCATCTCCCCGAACCGGTTGGTCATGGCCCGGGCCTTGGTGGGCTTTTCGGTCTGGCGGATGCGCTCAATGCGCCGCTCCATGGAGAAGGCCCGCTTGTGGAGCTTGTCCGCCCCCATGAAGGCCCAGAGGTGGAGCTTGTCCGCCGCCTCCTGCAGCTGCTTGATTTTGGCCTGCTCCTTCTCGTACTGCCGCATTTTCTCCTGGTAGCGGCGCTCCTTCTCAATGGCGTAGAAGGTGTAGTTGCCGGAGTAGAACTCGGCCTTGCCGTCCAGGACCTCGATGACCCGGTTGATGGTGCGGTCCAGGAAGTAGCGGTCGTGGCTGATGGCCACCACGGTGCCCCGGAACCGGCGCACGTAGTCCTCCAGCCACTCCACCGCATGGAGGTCCAGATGGTTGGTGGGCTCGTCCAGCAGGAGGATGTCCGTGTCCTCCAGAATGAGCCGCCCCAGGTTCACCCGGGTCTTTTCCCCGCCGGAGAGGCTGTCAAAGAGCTGGGAGCGCATCTCCGGCGGAATGGACAGGCCGTTGGCCACCTTGCCCACGGCGGTGTCCGTGTCATAGCCGCCGATCCCCTCGAACTTGGCGGAGAGCTCCCCGTAGCGCCGCAGGGTGGCCTCGCTGCTGTCCCCCGCCGCCATGGCGGCGGTCAGCTTCTCCATCTCCTGGGCCAGCTTGTGGTGGCGGGAGAAGGCGGTCTGCAGCACGTCCTCCACGGTGTACCCCTCCGGATACACGGGAATCTGGGAGATGAGCCCCAGGCGGCGGTTTTTGGCGATGACCACCTCGCCCTCGTCGGCTTCCAGCTCCCCGGTGAGGATCTTGAAGAGGGTGGACTTGCCCGCGCCGTTGCGGCCCAGCAGGCCCACCCGCTCCCCGGTCTCCACCTGGAAGGTGATGCCGTCCAGGATGTTATTTCCGATTTCAAAGGACTTTTTCAGTCCGCTGACACTGATTTCAATCATAGCTTTTTCCTAATTTTATATGCAATTGCGTTCGACAGCCCGGGCGTGCCCCCAAGCGCCTTTTTGGGTACTTTTTGTGCGTACAAAAAGTACCAAGGCGGCACCTGTGCCACCGGGCCAGTCGTTAGGCAGAGCCCCTTAAAAGGGGTAATCCCTCAAATAGTCCGCCAGCAGGTCAAACCGGTTGAGGAAGTGGGACGCCTTCAGCAGCATGGCGTCCCCGGGTCCAAAGAGGGCCGCCAGGTCCTCCTTCACCGCCTCCCGGTTCTCATACCAGCGGATGTCGGGACATCCGGCGGCCTCCGCCTCGGGCACCATATACTTCTGGCTCCTGGTGCCCACGGCCACAAGGAGCTCGATCCCCAGTTCCCCCGCCAGCCGGCCCACCGCCCGGTGGCCCGGCTCCTCCGCCGCGCCCAGCTCCGTCATGTCACCCAGCACGGCAATCCGCCTGCCCCCTCTGTGCTGTGCCAGAATCCGCAGATCCGCGCTGACGGACCGGGGATTGGCGTTGTAGCTGTCGTTGATCATCAGCCGCCCGCCGGGCAGGCGCTCCACCCGCAGGCGGTTCTCCGCAGGGGCGTAGGCGGACACGCCCCGCTGAATCTCCTCCTTTGTCAGCCCCAGCCGCTCCGCGATGGCAGCCGCCATGGCCGCCAGACCCGCCATGTGGACGCCGGGGGTGGCGGTGGAGAGGGGATAGCGGTCCTTCTCCGTCGCCACCGTGAAGCGCAGGCCCTCCAGCCCCAGGTCCTGCAAATCCTCCACGTGGACCGGGCAGTCCCCGGAGAGGCCGCAGAAAAGGGTATCGCAGTCCGGGCGGAGGGTGCGGAGCATCTCGTCGTCCCCGCACAGCACCGCCAGACCGCCGGGGCGCAGATTCTCGAAGATCTCCGCCTTGGCGTGGAGAATCTCCTCCCGGCTCTTGAAGTACTCCAGGTGGACGTCGTCCACGTTGGTAATGACGGCGATATCCGGCCGCACGGCCCGGCCCAGGGCGCGGATCTGCCCCGGAGCGTCCATGCCCGTCTCAATCACTGCCGCCTGGTGCGCCCGCGTCAGGCTCAGCAGGGTCAGCGGCGCGCCGATGTCGCCGTTGAGGTTGCCGGGGGTTTTCAAGGTGTTGTACCGCTGGGAGAGGATCCCCGCCAGCAGCTCCTTAAAGGTGGTCTTTCCCATACTCCCGGTGACCTGCACCACGGGCAGCTCGAACTGCCCCCGGTACCAGGACGCCAGATCCCCCAGGGCCCGGCGGGTGTCCTCCACCTGGATATAGACCTTGTCCGGGCGCAGCGCCTCCGGCAGCCGGGCGCAGAAGCAACCCGCCGCCCCGGCGTCCAGTGCCTTGTCAATGTAATCATGGCCGTCGAACCGCTCCCCCGCCAGGGGGACGAACCACTGCCCCGGCGCGATGGAACGGCTGTCGGTGGAGAGGGCGGTGACGGTCACGGCCTCGCTGCCGTGGAGCGTGCCGCGGACTGCGTCGCGCATCTGGGCGGTTGTCATGGGGATCATGGCGTGTCCTCCTGTATGCAAAGCGTATTTTCTATTCAGTATAGTATCAAAATGGGCTAAATGTGTCAATCTCTTCCGATCCTGACTTCCTTTTTGCCCCTCGTGTTCCCGGTAAACCGGCGTTTATAACGCCGCCTCAAAGTAAAACCAGTTCGCGTCCAGTCTGCGGACAATGCCGTGATTGTCACCCTCTCCGCTCCACTCCCACTCCTGTTCCGAGATTGGTGTCAATGGTTCGTCGGAATTCTGAAAGGAAACCGGTTCGTTGTCAAACGAATAAAAGAATCCATAATATCGGGAAGCCGAAACGATCCCGCGGCTGACCACGATATATTCGACAATGGGGTGCTCCCCGTCCCAGTAATTGAAGGTCGTATTCAATTTGCTCGTCGCGCGCCCCGTTTCGATCGTATTGGAAATGTCATCCTCCAGCGCCGCTCTATGGTTATGAAAGTAGCGTATGGTCCTCTTTTCGGGAGTATCGGCCACACGAACAGCAATTAAAACGCATACGAACAGCAAAAGCAGGACGGCAGCCTTTTTATGCTTCATTCCCTGACCTCCGCAGATCCCATCTGTCCTACTCCCCCCAGGTACAGTTCCAGAAACCGCTCTATCCCCCGGGCAATGCAGGCGATGTTCCCCTCCTCCAGCACGGTGTCCTTCTTCGTGCGCAGGTGGGGGATGTAGTACCCCAGCCCCGCCAGATACCGGCAGGCGCACACCGTCACATGGAACTTGAACCGCCGGTTGTCCGAGGGGTAGTATTGCAGGCCCTTGGTGAGCAGCCTGCACCCGTCCTTCTCAGGGAACGCCTCCTCCAGCGCCTCCAGCAGCTCCCCGTCCCACCGGCTGGCCTTGGAGGGGATGAGCAGGAGATTCTCCCCGTCCCCTACGCAGTCCAGGTTGACAAAGAGAGTCTGGGCGGCCTTGCCCGGGTGGGCCCTCTTGAAGGCCGACGAGCCCAGCAGGTTCCGCTCGTTGTTGTCCAGGAACACCAGGCACACCCGCTTGTTGTACCCGGCGGCATAGGCGGCGGCCAGCAGTGCCAGCACGCCGGAGGTGCTGCCGTTGGCATTGTTCCGGTTGGCCGGGCCGTAGGCGGACACCCACAACGCCGCCAGGGCCAGGATCAGAAAAAGGGGCAGCATCAGATCCGGCCTGTTGAGGGGAAAGCTGACCGCCAGTGCCAGGGCAAAGGCCGCCGCCGCCAGAGCCATTGCCGCCGCCACGTGGTAGAGCACGTGGGCCAGGACGTTGGTGGGGGAGACGAAGTCCTGCACCAGCATCCGGGCGGGGGTATCGTAGTGGGCGCAGAGAATCACGTCCGCCCGATCCGGGTCCCCGGCCACCACGTTGACGCTGCCGTTGAACCTGCCGTAGGTCTCCTCCCCGGCCTTCCAGCCCGCCCGCTTCAGCTCCCGCACCAGCCACTTCCGGAAGTCCGCTTTCTGCGCGCCGGTCCTGCGGACCGGGTGGACAGTGAGCAGATATTCCTTCAATTGCGCAATCTGTTCCATGAATCCTCCCCGGGATCAAATCCCCTTCCTGTAGGCCTCCGCCTCGTCCAGCAGCTCCTCCGCACCCGCCAGCATGGCCGCCGTCAGGTGCTCGCCGCCGGTGAGCCGGGCCAGCTCCCGCTTCCGCTGCTCCCGGTCCAGCCGGAGCACCCGGGTGAAGGTCCGGCCGTCCCGCTCCCCCTTCTCCACAGAGAAGTGGGTGTCCGCCATGGCCGCCAGCTGGGGCAGGTGGGTGACGCACAGGACCTGCTTGCGGCGGCTGACCTGGGCCAGCTTGGCCGCCACCTTCTGGGCCGCCCGGCCGCTGACGCCGGTGTCCACCTCGTCAAAGACCAGGGTGCCGATGGTCTCGTTCTCTGCCAGCACATTTTTCAGCGCCAGCATAATCCGGGCCAGCTCGCCGCCGGAGGCCACCTTGTTGATGGGCCGCAGCTCCTCCCCCACGTTGGCGCTCATGAGGAAACGGACCACGTCCACGCCCGAAGCGTCCGGCTCCTTCTCCCCGAAGCAGATGGCGAAGCGGACCCTGGGCATGTCCAGCTGGCGCAGCTCGTCCTGGATGCGCAGCTCCAGCTCCTTGGCCGCGGCCTTCCGGGCGCCCGAGAGGAGCCCCGCGGCCTTGATCACCTGCTTACGCTCCTTCTCCAGCTCCTTCTCCAGCCGGGCCGCCGTGTCGGCGGCAAAGGTGATCTGATCCAGCTCCTTCCGGCACTGCTCCAGGTACTCCAGCATGTCCTCCACCGTGGGGCCGTACTTCTTCTTCAGGCGGTAGAGCAAATCCGCCCGGCTCTCCAGATCGTCCAGCTCCCGGGGGCTGAACTCAAAGGACTCCTCCAGATCCCGCAGCGTCTCCGCCACGTCGTAGGCCTCGGAGTACAGGCCCTCCAGCCGCTCCTGGAGCTGGGCGAACTGCCCGTCCAGGCCCCTGGCGCCCGCCAGGGCCCCGCCGGCCTCCTGGAGGGCGGACACCGCGCCGCCCCCCTCGTCCCCGCCGCTCAGGTTCCACAGCGCCCCCTGAATGGCGGACATGAACTTCTCGCTGTTGCGCAGCAGGTTCCGCCGCTGGAGGAGGGCCTCCTCCTCCCCGGGCTTCAGCTCCGCCCGCTCCAGCTCGTCAATCTGAAAGTTGAGGCTGTCCAGCCGCCGCTCCTTCTCCGCCTCGTCCATCTGCAGGCTCTTGAGCTTCCGCCGGGTGGCCTCCATGGCCTCGAAGCAGGCGGCGTAGGTCTCCAGATAGCCCTCCACCCGGCCGTAGCTGTCCAGATACGCGCCGTGCTGCTCCTCGTCCAGGAGCTGCTGGCCGTCGTGCTGGCCGTGGATATTCAGAAGGCTGTTCCCGATCCGCCGCAGCTGTGCCACCGTCACGGGCCTGCCGCTGATGCGGCAGGCGTTCTTTCCGTCCGCGTAGATCTCCCGCTGGAGCAGCAGCTCCCCCTCCTCCGGGGCGAGGCCGCACTCCGAGAGCGCCGCCAGGGGCGGCACCCCGGTGAACACGGCGCTGACAAACGCCTTGTTCGCCCCCGTGCGGATGAGATCCCGGCTGGTCCGCTGGCCCAGCACCGCCCCCATGGCGTCGATCACAATGCTCTTGCCGGCGCCGGTCTCGCCGGTGAGGGCGTTGAAGCCCCCGTCGAAGGTGATGTCCGCCTCCTCGATGACGGCGATATTCTCAATGTGGAGCAGCTGAAGCATGGTGGTCCCTCCTCCTTTTCCCTGTACGGCGCGCTCCGTGATGGTCCCGGCTGGGGGAGCGTCACTTCAGCATCTCGTGAATCTCCTCGCACAGCACCCTGGCGGAGTCGGTGTCCCGCATCACCAGCAGCGCCGTGTCGTCGCCGGCCAGGCTGCCCACCACGCCGGGAATGCTCATCCCGTCCAGGGCGGCGCCGGCGGCGTTGGCCAGCCCCGGCATGGTCTTGATGACCACGATGTTCTGGGCAAAGTCAATGCTGACAATGCTCTCCCGGAAGATGGTGCGCAGCTTGTCCGCCACGTTCAGGCGGTTGCGCTGGCTGGAGACGGTATAGCGGTACCGCCCCTGGCCCACCGGCTCCTTGATCAGATGCAGCTGCTTGATATCCCGGGAGATCGTGGCCTGGGTACAGCGGATCCCCTGCTCCTGCAGCCGCTGCTGGAGCTGCTCCTGGGTGTCAATGGGCTCCCGCTCAATGATCTCTAAAATTTTGCTCTGGCGATCATCTTTCATGGCCGATCCCTCCTGTCATTTTGGTTCGCAGAATCTCGTAAATACTCTTGTCCGTCAGCCGCAGCAGCTCCGTCTCGTACCGGGAGCGGCAGATGCGGACCTTGTCCCCCTGCCGCAGGGCGAACGCCTTTCCCCCGTCCACCGAGAGGTAGACCTGCTTCCGGTTCAGCTCCGCCGGGGTCACCGTCACCGTCCCCGCCGCGGAGAGCACGAAGGACTTGGAGAACACCGAGTGGGCACAGATGGGGCTGATGACAAAGTTCTGGGCCGTGGGCTCCACAATGGGCCCCCCCGCGGACAGGGAGTACCCCGTGGAGCCGGTGGGGGTGGCCACCACCACGCCGTCCCCGGCGAAGATGCCCAGCTGGTCCTCCCCGGTGGAGATCTGGAGGCGGACCACCCGGGCCATGGCGCCCTTGGTGATCACCGCGTCGTTGAGGGCCCCGCCGGTGTACACCGTCCGGCCCTCCCGCAGCACCGCCACATCCAGCATCATCCGCTTTTCCCGGCGGTACTGGCCGCTGGCCAGCTTCTTCAGCAGCTCCAGCTCCCCCAGCTCCAGATCCGACATGAAGCCCAAACTCCCCAGGTTCACCCCCAGCACCGGAAGCCCCCGCATGGAGGCCGCCCGGGCCAGGTGGAGGATGGTCCCGTCCCCGCCGAAGGCCACGACCAGATCGCTGGATCGCATCTCCTGCTGGAGGGGGCGGCAGGGCACGCCATAGTTCCCCTCGCTCTCCGGCTTGAAGGGCAGGCAGAACACGGTGCTCAGCCCCACGCCGCGCAGAATTTCGTCCGCCCGCTTGGCGGCGGCCAGCCCCTTGTCCCGGTAGGGATTGGGGCACAGGATTACTTTTTTCAATCCGGTCACTCCTTCAGCGCCTCGTGGGACTGCTCCACCAGCGCCCGTATATCAAAGCTCCGCTCAGCCGGCGGCCCCTTCTCCAGCCAGCCCAGGTACTCGATGTTCCCCTCCGGCCCGCGGACCGGGGAGAAACTCAGCTCCAGAACCGAGAACCCGCTCTCCCGGGCGTGCTCCAGAAAGCGCTCCAGCACCTCCTGGTGGACCGCCGGGTCCCGGACCACGCCCTTCTTGCCCACCTTCTCCCGGCCGGCCTCGAACTGGGGCTTCACCAGGGCGACCGCCTGGCCCCCCTCCCGCAGTACGCCGGCAATGGCCGGCAGAATCAGGCGCAGGGAGATGAAGCTCACATCCACGCTGGAGAAGTCCGGCTCCTCCGGCACCTGCTCGCGGGTCAGGCCGCGGGCGTTGGTGCGCTCCAGGCACACCACCCGCCCGTCGCTGCGCAGGCTCCAGGCCAGCTGGCCGTAGCCAACGTCTATGGCGTAGACCTTGGCGGCCCCGTTTTGCAGCATACAGTCCGTGAAGCCCCCGGTGGAGGCCCCCACGTCCATGCAGATCTTCCCCCGCAAGTCAATGGGCCAGATCTCCAGGGCCTTCTCCAGCTTGAGCCCGCCCCGGCTGACATAGCGCAGGGTGCTGCCCCGGATCTCCACCGCGGCGTCCTCCGCCACCGGCGTCCCGGGCTTGTCCGCGCGCTGTCCGTTTATAAACACCAGACCGCTCATGATGGTGGCCTGGGCCTTCTGCCGGCTCTCCTGGAGGCCACGCTCCACCAGGAGCACGTCCAATCGCATTTTCTTACTCATAGGCACCTCGGTATAGGCATACATACTTTTTCTTGAAAGAAAAAGTATCAAAAAGAACTTTTAGGACAAAACGGTGTTTTGCCCGATATGTTTTATTTCCTCATCGAAATTCTGGTAGAAGGCGGCGATGTGCAGGCCGTCCACCAAAGCGTGGTTGCACAGGATGGACACCGGCAGCAGGACCCTGCCCCCCTGGGGGAAGTATTTCCCGAAGGTGATCCGGGGATTGCTGTCCGCCGGACTGGGCACCGGCTGGACCAGGGCCGTATAGCTGAGCCAGGGCAAGGACGAGACAAAAAATTTGTCCAGGACCTCCTCCGGGTCCTCCTTAATGCTGGCCCGGCGTTTGGCCGCCTCCTGGGCCTCCCTCCCCGCCGCCAGATAGCCGCCAAACTCCGGCTCATTCTCCAGCGTGCAGTAGCAGAAGGTCCCGTCCTCCAGCGCCACCGTATGGGAGGCCCGGCACTGGTCAAATTCGATGATGCCGCCGTCCACAATCCGCTGGCGCAGCTCCGGCACGGCGTTGGCCGAGCGGACCGCGCACCAGCATACGGCGAGGAAAAACGGCAGCCTCTCCGCCTTAACCCTGCCCAGCAGCTCCGTGATGTCAACATTGGCCGTAGTCCCCACATAGGGGTAGGCCATGGAGCTGAAATAGGCGAAGTGGTCCCGCCTCTTGTAGGATTCCATCTCAACGGTCTTGTATCCCATATTTTCCTCCCAAAAGCAAAGCGTAAGCTTTGCGCAAAAGGTTTTTCTTTTTGATACTTTTTCTTTGTTCACAAAGAAAAAGTATGTATGCCTAGATCTCCGCCGCCAGCTCCAGTGCCAGCTGGGCGATCTTGTCCTTCTCCGTCAGATCGTGCTCGCTGCCCAGGCCCCGCCGGTCCCAGGCCCCGCCGTCCAGGCTGTCCGCCCCGTGGAAGAACTGGAACACGTCCTTCCCCCGGAACCGGGCCAAGGCCGCTACCGCTGCGCACTCCATATCCACACAGATGCACCCCTGATCCCGCCGCCGGGCCGCTTTCTCCGCCGTCTCCCGGTAGAACGCGTCGGTGGTCCACACCCTGCCCTCCACGCAGGAGCAGCCGTGGCGGGCCAGAATCCGGCCGAACTCCTCCCGGTACTTGGGGTTCACCTCGATCACGTCCCCCGGCGGCGCGTAGTGGAAGCTGGTCCCCTCGTCCCGCAGGGCGGAGGTGGGGACGATGATGCCGCAGTTGGCGATGTCCTTGTCCAGCACCCCGCAGGACCCGAACAGCACCACCTTCTCCACGCCGAAGAAAAACAGGTCTTCCAGCCCCCCCACGCAGAACGGCGCGCCGACGCAGGCCGGAAAGAGGGCGAGCTCCCGGCCCCGGTACGCCGCCCGGTAGATGGGCATCTCCATCGCGGCGCAGCTGACCTGGCCGATCTCCACCGCGCCCAGCCGCTCCACCATCCGCCGGAAGGTGTGCCGCTCAAAGCAGGACACCGCCGTCTTTGGGCAGTCCGGTATGGGCTGATAGACGTCCGATGGGTTGATCACAGCCACCGGATTGGGATCAAATTCGTGAAGCAGCATGGAATATCCCTCCTCTGTTTCGCAGCCACCTAGCAGGTGCATTCATACAAGAGCATTTCAGGCTGATCGAGGGATACCGGCTTCTTGTCAAAGGAGGCATAGACCTGAACCTCCGTGAATCCGGCCTCTCTCAGCATCAGCTCCATCTCTCCCGGCTTATAGAGATGGGTCTGGAAATCCATTGTCTCCCGCTGGAGCAGTTCCCCGTCCCGGTACAGCTCGTAAATACCGGGTGAAAACTGGGTACGCGATGCCGCGTCATAGGTGTGCCTTGTCTTTAAAACCAGCGTCTCCCCCGCCGCCGTCCACACGGAGGCCGTCTCCTCATAGTCCTCGCTGTCCGCACACCGGTCCGCCATGGTTTCAGCCGCAAAGACAAATTTCCCGCCCTTCTTCAGCATGGCCCGCACCTTTGCCAGAATCCGCCCGCACACCTCCAAATCGGTAAAGAGCGAGATGGATCCAGAGGAGATAAAAATATAGTCAAAGGGCTCCTCCGGCTCATAGCCGGTCATATCCGAGCGCACCACCGGCGCGCCGGGCCGCTTGCGCCGGAGCTTTTCCAGCATCTCCTCCGACAGGTCCATGCCCTGGATGTCGTATCCCCTCTCGAGAAACGGAATCAGGAATCTCCCGCTTCCGCAGAGCGGCTCCAGAATCCGCTCGCCAGCTCTGGCGTATGAGAGGTAGAAATCCAGCTCCTCCTGAGGCGCGTCCTTGTGCAGGATCTCATACAGCTCTGTACACAGACTGCCGTAATAATTTTTCATCCTGCCCTCCCAAAAGCAAAACGAAGTTTTGCGCAAAAGTTCTTTTTGATTCTTTTTCTTTCAAGAAAAAGAATGGACAACCCCCTCCGCGTCCAGTCCCAGCAGCCGTCTCAGCTGGGGCACCGTGCCCTGGGGGGCGAAAGCATCCTTCAGATTCTTCAAAACCAGCGTTTCCGGCGCGATTCCCGCCATCGCCAGCTCCGAGGCCAGCCGCTGGCCCACGGACCCGTTCTCAAAGCAGTCCTCCAGCACCAGCAGCCGCCCGGTCCGCCGCACAGACGCCAGCACGGACGCCGCGTCCAGGGGCGCGATCCGGTGGAGCTTGACGACCTCCGCCTGCACCCCCCTCTCCGCCAGCAGATCCGCCGCCTTGAGCAGCTCGTCCGTCAGCGTCCCGTAGGACACCAGCGTGGCGTCCGCCCCCTGCCGCAGCACGGACGCGTCCTCCCCGGTCCAGGCCGGGTACTGCCGTCCCTCGCCGCCCCGGGGATACCGGATCGCCACCGGGCCCTCCATGTCCAGGGCCGCGCGCAGCATGGCCCGCAGCTCGTCAAAGCAGGCAGGGCACAGCACGCTCAGGCCCGGGATCTGGCTGAGGTACCCCACGTCCTGGCATCCGTGGTGGGTGGGCCCGTCGGAGCCCACCAGCCCCGCCCGGTCCACCGCCAGCACCACATGGAGACGCTGCAAGGCCACATCGTGTATGAGCATGTCGAACCCCCGCTGCAGGAAGCTGGAGTACACCGCCAGCACAGGGATCATCCCCTGCCTGGCCATGCCCGCCGCCATGGCCACCGCGTGGCCCTCGGCGATGCCCACGTCAAAAAACCGCTTGGGCCAGGCGGAGGAAAACTCCTGGAGCCCCGTGCCCTCGGCCATGGCGGCGGTGACGGCGCAGATGCGCCGGTCCCGGCCCGCCAGCTCCACCAGCTCGTGGCCGAACACATAGGAAAAATCCACCTTCTGCTCGCAGACAATTCCCACCGCCGGGTCAAAGGGGCTGACACCGTGACTGCGCTCGGGCTGGCTCTCGGCGGAGGCGTAGCCCTTGCCCTTGGTGGTGCGCACATGGAGCAGTACCGGGCAGTTCAGCTCCCGGGCCCAGGCCAGGGTGGTACACAATTGGTCCAGGTTGTGGCCGTCCACCGGCCCCAGGTAGGTGAAGCCCATGTCCTCGAACATGGAGCAGGGGTAGATGGCCCGCTTCACGTTCCGCTTGATGCGGTGGTTGAAGTCATAGACCCGCTTCCCGCCGGGCAGGCGGTTCATCACCGCGTGGTATCCCTTCTTGAACCGGTAGTACCCCGGCCTGAGCCGCAGGCGGCTGAGGTGGGTGGCCACGCCCCCCACGTTGGGGTCGATGGACATGCCGTTGTCGTTGAGGATGACCACCAGGGGCTCTCCCGAGGCCCCCGCGTCGTTGAGCCCCTCGTAGGCCAGCCCCCCGGTGAGGGCCCCGTCGCCGATGAGGGCCGCCACGGCGTAGTCCGCCCCCGCCAGGGTCCGGGCCCGGGCCATGCCCAGGGCGACGGACACGGAGTTGGAGGCGTGGCCCGCCACGAAGGCGTCGTGGACGCTCTCCTCCGGCTTCGGAAAGCCGGAGAGCCCTCCCAGCTGACGCAGGGAGCCAAAGAGCTCCCTGCGGCCGGTGAGGGCTTTGTGGACGTAGCACTGGTGGCCTACATCGAACACCAGCCGGTCCCGGGCGGTGTCGTAGGTGCGGTGGAGCGCCACCGTCAGCTCCACCGCACCCAGGTTGGAGGCCAGGTGCCCGCCGGTGCGGGACACGCTCTCCACCAGGAAGCGGCGCAGCTCCCCGCACAGCAGCTCCAGCTCCCCGCCGTTCAGCCGCTTCACGTCCGCCGGGGATGCGATACGTTCTAAAATCAATACATTTCACCTCTCAGTTCTTTTTCTTAAAAGAAAAAGAACCAAAAAGAATTCTCGGGCAAAACACTGTTTTGCCTGTCCGTCTGTCACTTCCGCCGTGAGAACAGGTGGAGGACCCGGCCCACCAGCTGGAGGACGGCGGTGCTCTTTTCAATGGCGAAGGTTTTGCCCACGGCCTTGCCGCCGATGGTCAGGCCGGAGACCAGGGCCGTGATGGCCAGGGAGATCACCACGGAGCGGAGGGAAAACGCCTCCTGGAGCCGGGTGACGATGATGGCGGCGGTGGAGCCGGAGATGATGCCGCAGATGTCGCCCACCACGTCGTTGCAGAAGCTGGAAACCTTGCTGGCCTTCCGGATGAGGCCCAGGGCCTCCCGGGCGCCGGGGGTCTTATGGGCGGCCATGGAGTGGAAGGGCCGCTCGTCGGCGGCGGTGACCGACACGCCGATGATATCGAACAGAATGCCCAGGCCGATGAAGCAGGCCAGCACCGCGAAGGCCAGGGGGATGCCCGCCCCGCTCAGCGCCTGATCCGACGCCAGGCTCAGCACGGCGGAGAGTACCACGGAGATGAAAAATACCTGGATCGCCCAGCGGAATCTTCCTTCCTTTTTCCCCTTGTCGTCCTTCTTCTTTTTCTCGGGCTTCTTCTTTGTTGTTTGACTGCTGCTGTCTCCTGTGTCCAAGAGAGGATCTCCTCGCTTTCCAAAATCTAATTTACTTTTTTCTTCTGCCGCGCTCCGCGCGGGGGAGGTTGGTTCTAATCGGGGCCCCGGGTTTACGCAGCCCGGACCCGCGGTTACTTTTTGTGCAAACAAAAAGTAACCAAAAAGTTGCCAGAACCCATGGTTCTGGACTCCTTTGCTTTACGGGGGCTGTCGGACACGCTTCGCAGGTGAAGAGCTGCGGTGCCCCGTGAACGGGCCCCGTCTTTTGGCGCTCCATACCGGGCTCGGGGCGTCCATTACTGCCGCCCGGCTCGACAAGGTGACGCTTGCGTCACCCGAACGGTCGTTGGGCGGTACGCCCAATGACGTGAGCGCTTGCACCACCCGATCCGTCGTTCGGCTCTGCCGAATGACGCGAGCCGGGCGCTTGCACCACCCATGCTGTCCTAGGGCTCGTCGCTCCTGCCGATCAGATAGTCCACGGATACCTCAAATACATCCGCCATCTTCCACAGCACCGTCGCGGTTGGTTCCCTCTCCCCAGATTCATACCGCCGGTAGGTCGTAAGGCCGATCTCGCACAGCTCCGCCATTTTTTCTTGTCTCAGTCCCCTGCTTTTCCGCAAGGTCCTCAGTCTTTCTTTCAATAATAACATTTTTCCCCAATTATACTTGACAACCCCGTTCGGGGCGATTATAATAAAAACAATCCCAAACGGGGTTAGTTTTTCGGGAGGTCGCACGAATGGATGAACTGATCTATGCCATGTTTGAGTATGCGGAGCGGAGCCGGATGCCGCTGTATCTTGCGAAGGGCGGACGGAATAAAAAGAGCGACGCGGCGTTGGAGATAGAGGCGAGTAATCTGCGTGAAACGCTGTCCGGCGATGGAAAGGAGCAGCTGGATGAGCTGCTGTTGGATCTGTTCCAGGCCCAGGATGCACGGCTTGAGGCCATGTTCCTGGCCGGCTTTTCGTTAGGCCAGGAATTTTCCCGGCTGTAACGCCTCTTTGCAAACACCTGTCTCACGTCATTGGGCGTACCGCCCAACGACCGTTCGGGTGGTGCAAGCACCCCACCTTGTCGAGCCGGGCGGCAGCAACGGAAGCTCCGCGCCCGGTATGGAGCAAAAAGAATCTCATTCGGAGGCTGGGCAGCACTTCATCCGCACAGCAGGCCGGAGATCCCTCGCCGAGGCGGCTCGCCGGACAGCGCCTGCGCTGTCTGGCGGCCCCGAGCGGGGTCCAGGGGCGCCCCCTGGCGCGCTTTTGGTTACTTTTCCCGCGAAGGAAAAGTAACCGCGGGGCGTGGGGCTGCGTAAGCCCCACCTAATAAAATCCATATAAAATCCATCTGACATAACGGAGGCGGCCCGAGGGCCGCCAAAAAGTTGAAAAAGAAAAGACTAAACGCCGGCAGCAGACGAAGTAAATCTTACGGCTTAGGTACGGGCTGGATTTCCCCGGGACTCACCCCTCGTTGCCGATCGGGCGGTTTCCCTTTCAGCGCCCCGGCGCGGCGTTGCCCACCGCGCTGCCCGACTGCCACTTAGTCCGCACTGCAATCCCTCGTCTGCCCAGTGACGACAGCCTAGGTGTTTTCCACCACAGTCAAACCGCTTCTTAGCCTCTTTTGCAGACATGGTTTCAAGGAGCAATCACAGCCGCCCCCTGGCCAGGGGACAAGCTGAGTGTTCTCCTATTCGCCATGTCCACGCAAGGCAGGCTACATCTGCACACAGCGTTCACGGCTCAAGGCCGGGTAGCACCGCAATGCAGGTTTCTACCCTGAGTCGTACACGGGTCGAAGTGCCGCAAAGGGAGTACGCCCATGCACAAGAACAGGTCTCCACGGAAGCAGGGTCGGCCTCCCCATGCCATTGGGGAACGCCCTGAATCCGCAAGCGCGGGGAGTCCGCGCTTCCCTCCCAGCACCCACCCCAAACTGGGCGTAAGAAGCAGGCACCAGGGGTTTCACAGCTATGCCCTTTAAAGGATTTTTAGGCCCTTCTTCGGAAGCGGCAGATCTGACTAGGATACTGCGCCGTCGTTTAGCGGATACAGTATACCACGTCTTCTCTGGATATTCAAGGGGATTATGCAAAATTTTTGTATATTAACAGATTATTCACATAGGCCGGGCTCCGCTGGCGGCAAATTTATAGCAAGCTTCAGAATTCATGACAAAAAAGCCCTCTGCAAGAGTTTGCCGCCCGCAGGCGGCAAATAAAATCAAATCGTTTTTCCCGCGGCGTGTACGTGGGAAAAACACTTCGTGGGGAGCGAGCGTCGAATTGTGCGCCAAAGGCGCACAACCGAGGCGCAGAGCGAAACGAATCCCTTCTCAAAAAAGTGGCAGCGCCACTTTTTTGACACGCAGAGGAGGCGGGGGCAAACGCCCCCGCCTCCTCTGAATCCCTATCCGATTGATGGCGGCGGGCAGCCCTCGCCCTGCCACACGTACTCCGCCTGCGGGTGGCTGTCCCGGTAGGCCGAGAGCACGGACGCGATCTCCCCCGGGTAGTCGGTGATGATGCCGCTGACACCCATCTCCAGGTACTGGCGCATCCGCTCCCCGTCGTATACGCTCCACACGTACACCGGCAGGCCCAGCTCCCGGGCCCGGTCCGTCAGGCGGTTGCTGACCAGGTTCTCCTCCACGGCCAGGAAGTCCATGTCATAGCGCCAGATCGCATCGTCGATGTCCCCCGCCGCCCCGTAGGCGCAGAAGCCCACCCACCAATCCGGGTGCTCGTCCATGATGGACAGCAGGCAGGGGTAGTCCAGGGACATGAACATGGCCCGGCCGCCGAAATCCCAGCGCTCCACCACATCCATCACCGCCCGGGACAACGCCGCCCCGTTCCGGGCGGCGGGCTTGAGCTCGATGAGCAGGCCCATCCCATCCGGATCCTCCGACAGGGCGGCGACAACCTCCTCCAGGGAGGAGATCCGCTCCCCGGCCTCCGGCCAGCGGAGATCCGCGATGGGGACGCTCTGCAGCTCCGCCCAGGTCAGCTCCCCGACGCTCCCCTCCCGGCCGGCCATCCGGCGCAGGTTCCCGTCGTGGAACAGCACCGGAACCCCGTCCGCCGTCAGCTGCACATCAATCTCCGCGTAGTCCATCCCCGCCGCCTGGGCCGCCAGGATGGCGGTCAGGGTGTTCTCCACGCCGCCCTCGCCGCCCCGGTGAGCAATGGCAAAGGGCCGGTGGAGCAGCAGCGGGTGGGTCAGTGTGGCCAGCAGGCCCGCCGCCAGCACCAGACACACCGCCGCGCCCCCCAGCTGCCAGCCCCTGCGGCGCAGGCGATCCCTCCACCGGATTTTCCATGACGCCCAGCGGCGGTCCAGAATTTCCAGCAAAAGCGCACCGTCTCCGCCCCCGGCGGGCGCAGGAACGGGCAGGCCCGCCCGCTCCGCCCCGGAAACCAGCACCCAGATGAGGCATCCCATGCCGGCCGTTGTCAGAACGGCCATCAGCAGCCAGTAGAGCAGATCCTTCCGGAATGCCTCGCCGTAGATGAGGAGCTTGAGAAAGTTCCCGTCAAAGTCCTCGTTCCCCAGGAGGACCCGCCGCCAGTACCGGCTGATCTCCGTGGCCGTCCGCTCCCAGGCCGCCAGGATGCACGGAACACCCAGGCGGTGACGCCAGCCAGCCCGCCGCCAGCACGTCAGGCTCCCCCGGGCGGCAGCGGCGAAGCCCTCCCGCGCCAGTGCCATCCGCACCGGCACGAACAGCAGCGCCAGATGGGCCGCCCACTGTATCAGATAGACGGCCACGATACCGGCTTGTCCCAAGGTGCTCTTCCGCATCTCCTCAAAGACAAATTCCGGCACGAACACCCGGGGTACCACCGTGTTCACGTACCCGATGCCCACCAGGGGCAGAAGCAGCACGTAGTACAGCGCCCCCGGCGCCAGGGACCTCCCCCTCAGCGCCCCCAGGCTCCACAGGGAGCGCCGCATCACCTGTCCCAGGGCGAAGGGCTCCCCCCGGCGGCAGCAGACGGTGATGTTGATGAGCACGCAGTATTCATAGAATATGAGCGCGGCCGCCGCGAGAAAAAGGAGCAGGAACAGAACCGCCTGCTTGGGGTCCAGCAGGATCCACACCAGCCCGGTATTGAACTGCAGCCCGCCGGCGGCCACCTGTGTCTGGTAGACCTCCCGGAGCAGGGGGTTCACCAGACACAGGCAGATGAGCTTCCAGATGGCCTCGAACCGCAGTATCTCTCTCAATGCTTTTCCAAATCCCATGTTCCCCGCTCCCCCCGGCTATGTCCTTTTTGAAAAAATCCGGGGGAGATTATACCACGCCCCAGGGGGGATTGCAACAAAAATGCAGCGCGGGCCCAGCCTATTCCATCAGGTGCATGACGCTGACCTCGAAGGCAACCCGCTCTTGGGCACAGCCCTCCACGACCTTGGTGTAGGCCCGGCTCTGCACGCGGCCCTCCAGGGCGAGCACCTCCCCCACCTCCATGCGTCCGGTGAGCATGGCCACCTGGCCCCAGGCGATGCAGGGGAGGTAGTCGGCCCGGCCGTACCGCCGGTTCACGGCCAGCATCATGTCGGAGATGCACCGGCCCAGGGGGGTGCGCCGGAGCACCGGCGGCTTGCAGATGACGCCCCGGAGCTGGATGTTGTTCAGATCCCCCTCCTCCGTCGGGAAGATGGCCTGGGCAAAGACGGAGATCACCAGCTTGCTGCCATAGCCGCTCTTGTTGTTAAAGGAGCGCAGCTGGCCGTCCACGGACAGACGCTTCCCGGTGAGCGTCCCCAGGCAGCGCAGCTGGTCCCCGGTGGCAATGACCCAGAGATTGTCCGTCTGGCCGGAGAGCCGCCGCACGGCGAAGGGAAAGCGGTAGAAGCGCTGGCCGTGGTTTTCATGGGAGGGCTCCGGCTCCCCCGCCGCCGTACCCCGCAGCTGGACAAAATTGCGTGTTTCCTCCATATTCTGTTCACCTCATTGGTAGTCCGGTCCAAGGGCCGGCCTTAGAAACATATGCGGGGGCGGCGGGGGATAGAACGGGCGCCTTACGGCCCGGCGCGGGAAAAACTTTTGGTTGTATTTTCCGTAAAACAGTGGTACAATAGGGTCGTTAATCTTCCGAAGGAGTTGTTTACAATATGGGCGAGAACAAAGACTATATGACCCACCCCGAGGAGCTGGGGTGCATCCATATCTCCCAGGACGTGCTGGCGTCCATCGCCGCCGGCGCGGTTGCCGAGGTGGAGGGCATCAGCGGCCTGATGAACCTGGCCTCCAAGAAGACCAGCGCCAGAGGCGTCCGTCTGGCCGTGGATGACGAGGGCGCCGTCATCGACCTCTACGTCATGATCCGCTACGGGTACGCCATCCCCGAGGTGGCCGAGAAGCTTCAGAGCGCCGTCGCCGGCGCCATCGAGTCTATGGCCGGCTTCGCCGTCACCGCCGTCAACGTCCACGTGGGCGGCATCAGCCTCCAGTAGGCGGCCGCCGGCGCGGTATGTGTGGATTGAGAGAGAAAAGGACCTGCCATGATTAGAAATGTCGCCAGAGAGATTGCCATGCACCTCTCCTATGAGCTCAGCTTTACCGATCTGACCGCCAGCGAGCTGCTGGACCAGCGCCTCAGCTCCCCCCACTTCGAGGCCCTGGCGCCGGAGTACGAGGTCTACGGCGAGCTGCCCAACGCCAGTCAGCGCGCTTACATCCGCAAGCTGGTCCAGGGGATTGCCGTCCACGGCTACGAGCTGGACCAGTATATCGAGAAATACGCCAAGGGCTGGCGGTTCGAGCGCATCCCTCTGGTGGCCGGGGCCGTCATGCGCCTGTGCATGTATGAAATCCTCTATATGCCCGAGATCCCCAACGGCGCCGCCATCAACGAGGCCGTGGAGATCTCCAAGAAGTATGAGAGCGCCGAGGTGGTCCGTTTCATCAACGGCATCCTGGGGTCCTTTGTCCGCGGCGAGGTCCGGGAGGAGGCCCCGCTCCCCGCTCCGCCCCCTCCCGCCGGCGGGGAAGGGGAGGACGCATAACAGGTAAAAAAGGGCGCACGCGTCGTGCGCCCTTCTCACGTATGAAAGGACTGCGATAACATGGAGCGGCACGTATACGGCGTCACCGAGCTCAACGAACTGGTCAAGGCCGTTCTGGACAGCGTCCCGGAGTTCGGGAACGTCTGCGTCCGGGGGGAGATCTCCAACTACAAGCTCTACCCCTCCGGCCACCACTATTTCACCCTCAAGGACGCCGGCGGCGCCATCCGCTGCGTCCTTTTCAAGGGACAGGCCCTCCGCCTCCGGTTCCGGCCGGAGAACGGCATGAAGGTCCTGGCCCAGGGCCGGGTGGGCGTCTACCCCAGAGACGGCGTCTACCAGCTCTACTGCGACGCCCTCAGTCCCGACGGGGTGGGGGATCTCCACGTGGCCTTCGAGCAGCTCAAGGAGAAGCTGTGGCGGGAGGGCCTGTTTGATCCGGCCCGCAAGAAGCCCCTGCCCCCCTACCCCCGCACCATCGCCATCATCACCTCCCCCGCCGGGGCGGCGGTTCACGACATGATCCGCATTCTCCGCCGCCGCTACCCCCTGGCCAAGGTGAAGCTGCTGCCTGTCCGGGTCCAGGGGGCGGAGGCCCCGCCGGAGATCGCGGGGGCCCTGCGCTACGCCAACCGGCACCGGGTGGCGGATGTCATCATCACGGGCCGGGGCGGCGGGTCCATTGAGGATCTGTGGGCCTTCAACGACGAGCGGGTGGCCCGGGCCATCTTCGACTCGGAGATCCCCGTCATCTCCGCCGTTGGCCACGAGCCCGACGTAACCATTGCCGATTTCGTGGCCGACGTCCGGGCGGCCACCCCCTCCCACGCCGCCGAGCTGGCGGTCCCCGACCAGGGGGAGCTGGCCGAGCGGATCCAGAGCCTGCGCCTGCACATGGTCCGCAGCCAGGGCAAACGGCTGGAGCTCTCCCGCCGCCGGCTGGACGCGCTGGCGGCGAAGCGGGTGCTGTCCGATCCCCTGGCGCCGGTGCAGGACAAGCGCCTGCTGCTGGACCACGTACAGAAGGAGCTGTACCACGCCGCCATGGGCCGCCTGGCGGAGCCCAGGGCGCGCACCGCCGGACTGGCCGCGTCTCTGGACGCCATGAGCCCCCTGAAGGTGCTGGGCCGGGGCTTCGCCCTTGTGACGGACGAGGAGGGGAGGCCCCTGCGGCGGGCCTCCGGCGTACCGGCGGGAAGCCGGATCACCGCCAAATTATCCCAAGGCCGGCTGCTCTGCCGGGTCGAGGAAGCCATTGAGGAGGATGGGACATGAGTCCGAAAAAAAAGGAAGCCCCCAGCTTTGAGGGGAACATCGCCCGTCTGGAGGAAATCGTCGCCCTGCTGGAGCGGGGGGATACGCCTCTGGCCGGCTCCCTGGCGCTGTTTGAGGAGGGAACCAGGCTGGCCGCCGCCTGCACCGCCATGCTGGACGAGGCGGAGCAGACCGTGGTGAAGCTGCAGAAGGGCCCCGACGGCGAGCCCGTGGAGCTGCCCTTCCAGGAGGAGGCGTGACCATGGAGACATTTCAGGCCCAATACGATCGCTATCGGGAGATGGCGGAGGCGGCCCTGCGCCGGATGTTCGCGCAGGCCGATCCCCCCCAGGAGCGGCCCTGGCAGCGGCTCTGGGACGCCATGGGCTACAGCGTGCTGGCCGGAGGCAAGCGGGTGCGGCCGGTGATGGCTCTGGCCGTCTGCGAGGCCCTGGGGGGCCGGGCGGAGGACGCCTTGGCGCCGGCCTGCGCCCTGGAGCTGGTCCACACCTACTCCCTCATACACGACGATCTCCCCTGCATGGACGACGACGATCTCCGCCGGGGACGGCCCACCTGCCACAAGGTCTACGGGGAGACGCTGGCCGTGCTGGCCGGGGACGCCCTGCAGGCGGAGGCCTTCCGGCTGATTGCCTGCGCGCCGGGGCTCACCGGGGAGCAGAGGGCCGAGTCGGTCCGGATTCTGGCGGAGGCCTGCGGCGGCGACGGCATGGTGGCCGGGCAGGTGCTGGACGTGGATCAGCTGGCGGGGAACGCCCAGGAGCTGCGCCAGCTGTGCGCGCTGAAGACCGGCGCCCTGCTGCGGGCGGCGGCGGAGCTGGGCTGCGCCGCCGCCGGGGCCTCCCCGGAGCAGCGGCGGCGGGCCGCGGACTACGCGGAGCACATAGGGCTGGCCTTCCAGGTCCGGGACGACATGCTGGATGTCATCGCCGACCAGTCGGAGTTCGGCAAACCCGTGGGATCGGACCGGCAGGAGGGCAAGCGCACCTTTGTGGACCTGCTGGATCTGGCGGGCTGTCAGTGGATGGTGGCGGAGGAGACCCGGCTGGCCCGGGAGGCGGCGGCCGCGCTCCCGGAGGGGGGATTTCTGCTGGCGCTGGCGGATGCTCTGGCAGACAGGAGGACGTGACGGATGCGTTTCGGGATGCTCTCCACAAACCCCATCATCGACTGCGGCCTGCTGGCCTGGTTCCTGGCACAGCTGATCAAGGTGATGCTGGATCTGGTCCTGCTGGGGCGGCTGGACGTGCGCCGCTTCTTCTCCAGCGGCGGTATGCCCTCCAGCCACTCCGCTCTGGTGGTGGCCTGCACCGCCGCCATCGGGAAGCTGACCGGCGTACAGGGCCCGCTGTTTGCCCTGGCGGTGATCCTCTCGGCGGTGGTGATGTACGACGCGTGCAACGTCCGCCGCAGCGCCGGGGACACCGCCCGGCTGGTCAACAAGCTCCTGGAGCACATGGAGCAGCTGACTGCCGAGGATCTGGCCGATAACCTCAAGGAGGTCATGGGCCACACCCCCCTCCAGGTCCTCATGGGCGCCCTGCTGGGACTCGGGGTCGGCCTGCTGGTGTAGAGGCCGGGACCGGCGGTAAATACGAAAAACGCCATGGACTATCATCGTCCCTGGCGTTTTCTGTATCCTCGTCAGCCCCGCGCCGGCGGTTTCGGTGCGGGCTTTCCCTCAAAGCGCAATCCGGCGGTCCTTGAAATAGAACCTGCGGTCCCGCTCACCCACCTCCCGCAGGACCCGGCAGGGGTTTCCCACCGCCACCACGCTGTCCGGCAGATCCCGGGTCACAACACTGCCTGCGCCGACCACCACGTTGTCCCCGATGGTGATGCCGGGGAGGATGATTGCCCCCGCGCCAATCCAGCAGTTGCGGCCGATCCGCACAGGCATGTTGTACTGGTACTGCTGCTCCCGCAGCTCCGGCAGGATGGGGTGCCCCGCCGTGGCCACCACCACGTTGGGCCCGAACATGGTGCAGTCCCCCACATAGATATGGGTGTCGTCCACCATGGTCAGCCCATAGTTTGCGTACACCATGCGGCCGAAATGGACGTGGTGCCCGCCCCAGTTGGCGTGGAAGGGCGGCTCAATCCAGCACCCCTCCCCCACCTCCGCCAGCAGCTCCCGCAGCAGCGCCTGCCGCCGCTCCTGCTCCCAGGGCCGGGTCTGGTTGTACTCGTAGAGCAGCTCCATGTATCCCAGCTGCTCCTCCAGCACCTCCGGATCGTTGGGCAGGTACAGCTCCCCGGTGTGCAGCTTGTCGCGGTTTCCCATCCCCATCTCTCCTCACGTCAATATTTCCGCCCGGCTTACCACAGCATGTATCCCTCCGGGATCCAGAAGGAACAGGTAAGCAGCAGCCTCTCCCGCGTCCCGCCGCTCTCCAGGGCGCCGGCCGCCGCCCGGCGAAGGCCGCTGCCCTCCACGATGGAGAGAATCTGGTCACGGCCCGGGCGATCCAGACGGAGGTGGTCCTGCACCGCCCGGTAGATGGGATCCCAGGCCCGGCACTGGGTGAACCAGACCCGGCGGTCCCCGCCTCCCTGCGCGGGATGGAGGATGATCTGACTGCTCACCTGGATGTCCGGCAGAAAGATCCCCGCCATCTGCTCCGGCAGGAAGTTGAACACGTCCTCCGCCAGCTCCGGTACTGCGGCCTCATCCAAGAGGGTCTCCAGCAGCTGGTCCGGCTCCATGCCGCTCTCAAAAAGCGCAATGGCCCGGCGGGCCAGATCCCTGGCGCCCTTCCAGGTGTAGGGGCAGACCACCCGGGTATCCGGATCCTGGGCCAGGACCACATACTGCTTGGCGCTCCTCAGGGGCTGCCCATCCCGCGGCCACTGGCCGGCCAGGGCGGCCAGCGGCTCCGCCAGCTCCGGCACCGGCCAGCCGTTGATGCGCACCTCGCTGGAAACCTCGTCCCCCACCTGTGCCAGAAAGAGCTTCACGCCGTAAAAGGACTGGCTCCCCAGGCAGGGCATCACCAGCGCGCTCATGCGGCTCCACAGATCCCGTCCCCCCGGCGGCTCTCCGATCCCCTGGAGGGAGAGGCTGGAGGCGCTAGCCAGGAAGCGGTGGGTCTGTCCCCAGAGCTCCACCGCAGGCATGGACACCCCCCTCTTCCGCAGGGCGGGCAGCCAGGCGTCCAGGACGGAGTACAGAATCTGCTGGGCCGCCAGCTCCGCCTTCTCCTCGCCGCTCTCCGCCGCCCCGGCGGCGGATTCCGTCAGGGGCGTAAACAGGCTGGGGTGCTCCAGACGGACGGCGGTCTGAAACCGGGGGCCATCCAGGACCGGGAAGGTGACGGCGGCAGTGAGCCCATCCGCCGCGAAGCGGATCCGGTCCCCCTCCAGCCGGGCGCCGGCCCGCTGCGCAAGGATCTCCATGGTCCGCGCCGCCAGGGCGGCGCCGTCCTCACCGTCCGCCAGCGTCTGTTTCCGATAATCCGAAAGCATGGTCCAAATTCCTCCCGTCCCGTCCGCCCGGGCACGGTGCCCGCCGCCGGACGCGTCAACACATATGAACCAGTATAGCGCAGTTCTCCGGCCAGTTCAAGACGTTCCGGGAAATTTTGGTGTTTTTTAGCTGTTCCCCCCTATGAACAAATCCTCCAGATGGCCCAGGCCCTCGCCGTCCAGCAGAACGAGCCCGTGGGCGATGGGCTCCTCCCCCTCCCGGGGGACGTTGTACGCCGTGCGGACTGTCTCCTCCGGGCCTGCCTCCTCCACCAGCACCCAGGCCGCCCCCGCCTCGCAGCGGATCTCCGGCAGGTCCTCCCCCAGGTCCAGCTCGTCGCGGCGGAGGACGCCGTTCTCCCCGTCAAACTGGGTCACCGCCAGCTTCTCCAGCCGCTGCGCTTCCTCCACCTGGACGGACACCTCGGTCCGCTCCGTGCTGGCCTCGCCGTTCTCCGTCACCGTGCGCTCGTCGCTTATGGTGAAGCCGAAGCTGCCGCCTCCGAGGTACATATTGCCGCCGCCGTCCAGATAGGGCCGCCCGTCCTCGGTCTGGTATACCCGGAAGGCCTCCCAGACGGTGCCCGCGTCATTGGCGTCCCAGCCCTCCTCCTGGCCCAACGGCGGGCCGAAATAGACCACGCCGGAGAGTGTCTGTTCGCGGGTGCCGTCTGTCACCTTGGTAGCGCAGCCCTCCTCACCGGGAGCCATGCTGCCGACCATCTCCGTGACCTCGCCGTACTCCTCCTGCTTTTCCAGGACGAACAGGCTGTAGCCCCCCTCCAGGCCGGGGAAAACGTAGGTGTTGTCCACCTCCCGGGCAAACAGGACCTGGTCGGGAAGCGCAAAGCTGCCGTAACCCTCCAGCTCCACGGTGGAGGAGCCGTACTCCGTCAGGTTGGGGTTGCCGTGGAACCCCTGGTTGGCGGCGCTCGTGCTGTCCCAGCGGTAGAGGTAGACCCCGGCCAGCCGGTCGCCGAAGCCGCCGTCCGCCTCAGCCCTGGCCAGGGAGCACCCGCACAGCGTCAGAAGCAGTCCCGCCAGCGCAAGGACCGTCCATTTACGTCTCATCATACTTGTCCTCCAGTCTTCCGTCAAAGCGCAGAATATCCCCCACGCCGCAGTCCAGGTAGTAGCAGATCCGGTTGATGGTGTGAAAGCGCACGCCGTTGGCCTTGCCCGAGCGGAGGATGGAGAGGTTGGCCTCCGTAATGCCCACCTTGGCGCACAGCTCCTTGCCCGTCATCCCCTGCTCCCTCAGGATTTCGTCTAAATGTACCGTAATCATATCCCACTCCCACGAGGGGCATCCATTCTTTTTTCTTGAAAGAAAAAAGAATCAAAAAAGAACTTTTACGCGAAACTCCGTTTCGCTTGTCCCTCCGGGGTTAGAGAAACAGAGCCGTGGACATGTTTCAGGAAATATAAGCCAAACGCAGTTTGGCGCAAAAAGTTTCTTTTGATTCTTTTCTTTTCAAAGAAAAGAATGGACACCTAAATGATTGTCCCGTTGTCATCGCTGACCGCCTTGGCCCGGCGGAAGTACTGGCACAGCAGGCCCAGGACCGCCGCCAGCAGGACGGTGAAAAAGGGGAACGACACCGTAAAGCTGGCGGTATGCAGCACCGGGAACAGCACCATCTGCACCACGCTCTCCCCCGCGCACACCAGCACCGACGCCGCGGCCACCCAGCCGCACCGGACTCTCACGCGCTCCGCCAGCGCCACCGTCGCCCCGGCGAAGGGGTCCGCCTCCAGGGCGGCGGCCAGCCTTCCGCCCCACCGCAGTACCGCGCACCCCAGCAGGGAGGGCACCAGGTCCGCCGACGCCAGCAGGCACAGCGTCAGGTACGTGGGCACAAGGTCCAGCCCCGGCGCCGTGTTGGAGCTGGCTACGTTCTGCAGCTTCCCCGCCAAATCCAGCCCCTGTGCCAAAATCGCCAGAGCGCCTGCCAGCAGGGCGGCCCAGCTCAGCAGCCGCTCCACGCTCCGCCCCGAGGCGCCCCGCTCCAGTGCCCGCAGCCACCGCAGCACCGCCCAGGCCAGCAGCACCGTCCCCGTGCCGCCGGCCACCGTCAGGCCCCACAGCTTCGCCGCGGGCTCCCCCTCCAGCGGAACGCCCAGCAGGGTGGGGTTTACCAGGAAGAACAGTCCGCCGAGGATCTCTCCCCCGGCCAGTGCCAGCAGCCAGTCCCATCTGCACCTCCCCCGCCAGAGCAGGCCCAGCGCCGGTAGGGCCGCCAGCGCCAGCACAACAGCCCAGGCGGCGGCGTTCCCGCCGGGACCGGAGAGGGACAGCTCCCGCAGCCACCGGCCGAGCCGGGGCAGGGCCTCCAAAAGAACCTTTCCGCTCCCTTCCATTCGATCGCCCTCCTTTAATTATTGTTTTACAATAATTTTATAGGGACAGCATACCACAGAAATTATCGTTTGTCAATAATCTTTCCGGTGTACAGCTGATCTGGATCCGCTCCAGCCGGTCCAGCGCCCGGCAAAACGCTGAAACAGCAGAGATTTTGTCCGGCGTTCTTGAAAAATCCGAAAAGATGTGGTAAAGTAGAGAAACCGTGAAGATTGCGGGACTGCGGCAAAGTTCTCCCGGAACTTGGGAGTATTTCGCAGATTCTTTACCTGTGTACGTCTTCCCGCAGTCCGTTTCGTTTTCATCCGCATAAGATGATGCAGCATCCGTTTCCCGGCCGTGGTACCGTCACGCCGCGAAACGGAAGGAGGAGGGACAGCATATGCCGGAGCTTGTCAAAACGCTGTTGTTGATCTGCCCGCTGATTTTCCTGGGCGGCTTTGTGGACAGCGTGGCCGGAGGCGGGGGGCTCATCACCCTGCCGGCCTACCTGATGGCCGGGGTGCCGGTCCACATCGCCGCCGGAACCAACAAGGTGGTCAATGGCAGCGGCTCTTTCATCGCGTCGATCAAATACTTCCGCAGCGGGAAAATCCGTATGCGGCCCGCCCTGTGGGCGGCGGCCGGAGCCCTGGCGGGCGCCAGCTTCGGCGCACGGATCGCCATCCATCTCAGCGAGCGGGCCCTCCAAGGGCTGATGCTGGTGGCACTGCCGGTGGTGGCGGTCTTTCTGGTGACGAAAAAGGAGTTCGGGCAGGAGGGCGGCGGCCGGACCTGCTCCAGCCGCTATGAGCGGTGGGTGAGCCTGGGCATCGGCGTCGCCGTGGGGTGCTACGACGGCATCGTCGGTCCGGGCACCGGCACGCTGCTGATCATGGCCTTCACCGCCCTGCTGTATATGGACATGGTCACCGCCTCCGGCTGCGCCAAGGTGGGAAACGTGGCCTCCAACGTGGCGGCGGCCATCACCTTCGTGCTGGGCGGGAAGGTGATGTGGGCCGTTGTGGTGCCGGCGGCGGCGTGCAGCATCCTGGGCAACTACTGCGGCGCCCAATACGCCATCCGCGGCGGCGGGAAGCGCATCCGGGGCATGATCTTCGTGGTGCTGGGGCTGATGTTCCTGAAGATGCTGGCCGACTCGCTTACCTGAGCGCGAAGGAAGTGGCGGTATGAAGTACCTGATAAAATATTTCATAGATTTTACAGTGTTGGTTCTCCTGTATGCCTTCGTCTTTTTTAAGCGGTGGAGGACCCGGGGCAGAGACAGACTGCTTGTCAACACCCTCCTGTACACATACCTCTCTCTGGTGCTCTATTTTACCATGATGCCGGTGGTCGTATCCATCCCGTTCATGCTGGACCACCCCTATAAGCCCATGAATCTGGTACCGTTTATCGATGTTTCTTTGGGGCGAGGTGACTTTTTGAGGCAGGTGCTTTTGAACGTCATCATGACCATGCCCTTCGGGTTCCTGTTTCCACTGACCCGGGACAAAAGGGCCAAATTCGGCGAGACGGTGTTTTTCTGCTTTTTGATGAGCCTGGGCATCGAACTGTTTCAGCCCTTCTTCGACCGCTCCTCGGACATCACGGATCTGATTACGAATGTGATCGGCGGAGCGCTGGGCTATGGCCTTTATGCTGTTTTTAAGCCGGTCGCCTTTTGGGTTCTGGACCGCTTGAAAGCCAGATGACAGGTTGCTGCGGTAAATCCAGATTTGTCAGGGGGGGATTTCATCCTTTTACGAACAAACCAACAAGCGGCAGGAACATAAGCGCCCCGGTGACTATTATGGTCGCCGGGGCGCTTTTTTGCTTCTCCGCACATCAATCACCATGCCGTCAAACTTGAATCTGGAGTACTACTACGTAATCGTAACCCCTCCCAACGTCTTGCGTCAGAGAAAGCAGAGAGAGAATACAATCGAGTCCAATAAAGTGCCATGTACTCTCGAATAGTATTGCTTCCGCAGGTAAAGACAGGACAGCAAAGGATGGAGGAAGAAACTGGAAACAGCAGAGGGATGATGCTGTAATCTGCGCATAGGTGATTCCGAATTATTCCGGCACTTTCTCCACAATTGTCTTTCGGACATTCTCTTGCTCTTCCGGGGGGCAGAACCATATTCGTCGTGTATATGATTTTCCGAATCTCGGTGGGATATGCGAAAAAGGTGCTCAGAATATCCCAGTTTTCCTCCCAGCTTTTGACGCAGGAGGGGTACTGCTTGCCCCACTTTTCTTTGAATGCCATCAGGTTTTCCAGAGCCTCATTCTCGGTGACAGCGGTATAGACCTTCTTCAAATCCGCCATCAGCGGCTTGATGTCTTTATAGCTGACAAAGCGGGTGGAGGAGCGGATCTGATGGACGATGCACCGTTGTACCTGGCTGCGGGGATAGACTGCCCCAATAGCTTCCACGAAGCCCTTCAAACCGTCCACACAGAACAGATAAACATCTAAAACTCTCCTGCTTTTGAGATCGTTCAGCACATTCAGCCAGAATTTGCTGCTCTCGTGCTCCCCGATCCAGACGCCCAGGATGTCCTTTGTGCCGTCCATGGTGATGCCCAAAACCACATAGGCCGCCTTGGTTTGGTATTGATGGTTTTCCTTCACCTTGTAGTGGATGGCGTCCAGAAATACGAACGGATACACCGTTTCCAGCGGCCGGTTCTGCCACGCCGTCACCTCCGGCATGATCTTCTCACTGATATGGACAAGACCACAAAATCAAATTGCGAAACGGACTGCTGACAATTTACACTTATTTCGCAGAATAGTTACAAAAAGAGGCGGGGAAACCACATTGATCTGTGATTTCCTTGCCCCTTTTTTCTTTTTTGCTTGCCTGAAAATTAGCCGCTAAAATCGCTTTTTCAATTCTGCAATCCAAGTTTCAATCGTTTCAGCCAAGACAAACTGCTGACGCAAAACCGCCATACCGATTTCGGGAACCTCTGGCGCATTTTCTTTTTCCCGGAGATTTTCTTCCAGATAAGATTTCAAGTCCTGCACATTTTTTTCAATATTGGCAACGCAGGATTTTTGCATTTTCAAAGGTACACTGTCCAAATTTACAATCACAGCATTGAAGTCCAGAAACATACGGATAGGCTGGGCGGAAAGTTCTCCCATGAGCCGTTCAAATTCCTGTTCACCGCCGGCTGTCAGCGAGTAGACAGCTTTTTCCGGCATATTGTTTTCTCGCACAGTGACACTTTGGAGCAGCCCCTTTTCCTCTAACTGAATGACCTTTTTATAGATAGACGGTGTACTGATTTTTACCCATTTTGAAATATTGCGGTATTCCACCAGCTTTTGAATGTCGTAGGCACTCAGCGGCTGCTTTTTGAGCATCCCAAGGACAATCAAATCTATTGTTGCCATGCAGAGTTCTCCTTTCGCACTTGACAACTACTATAATTTATAGTAGTATGTGTTGACTGGCAGATACTATAAAATATACTACTTCACATGACTCTGGCTGTCAAGAGAAAGGAGCAAGTTATGGACGGAAACAAAAAGATGGCGCTTTTGGGGAGCGCGCCCATTCCCAAAGCTCTCCTGGCACTGGGCATCCCAACAATGATTGGTATGCTCATTAACGCGCTCTACAACCTGGTAGATACCTACTTTGTGGGTGGGCTGGGAACCGATCAGATGGGGGCCGTTACAGTGGCCTTCCCTCTGGGGCAGATCGTTGTAGGGCTGGGCCTGTTGTTTGGGAACGGTGCTGCCGCCTATCTGTCCAGGCTGTTAGGCCGTGGCGACAAAGACACGGCGAACAAGGTAGCGAGTACAGCCATATACAGCGGCGTTTCGATTGGGGCAATCGTGATCTTATTCTCTATCATCTTCCTGGAACCGATTTTGAAACAGGCCGGAGCAATCGAAAGCGTTATACCCTATGCAGTCACCTACAGCCGCATCTATATCGTGTTCTCTATTTTCAACGTGTTCAATGTCACCATGAACAACATCGTTTCCAGTGAAGGCGCGGCAAAAACGGCTATGTGTGCGCTGATGGCTGGCGCGGTACTGAATGTAATTTTAGACCCTGTTTTCATCTATGCGCTGAACCTCGGCGTAGCTGGTGCGGCGATTGCAACGGCAATTTCTCAAATCATCTCCACATTGGTTTATTTGTGCTACATTCTTCGGAAAAAGAGCGTGTTCAATTTCAGCATCAAAGAGTGCTGTTTTGCAAAAGAAATTATGTCCGAAATTTTGAAAATTGGTATTCCTACACTGATATTTCAACTTCTGACCAGCCTTTCCATTGGCATGATAAACAGTGCGGCAAAAGAATATGGAGGCTCCGCCCTGGCCGCTATGGGGCCGGTTACAAAAATCATGTCAATGGGGACGCTGATTGTTTTTGGTTTTCTGAAAGGATTTCAGCCTATCGCTGGATTTAGCTATGGAGCGAAAAAGTTTGACCGACTGCGGGAGGCAATTAGAATCGCTGTCCTTTGGTCTACCATTTTTTGCGTGATTTTTGGTTTTATTGCTGCCGTATTCTCTACGCAAATAGTGTCCCTGTTCACAAAGGAAGATGCAGAGATGGTTCGTATCGGTTCGATTGCTCTACGGGGAAATGGACTTTCTTTTGTCCTCTTTGGCTTTTACACAGTGTACTCCTTCCTGTTCCTTGTGATGGGGAAAGCCGCAGAGGGCTGTGTCCTGGGCGCTTGCCGCCAGGGAATTTGCTTTGTCCCCGTCATTTTGATACTTCCGTTGGTTTTGGGATTGAGTGGTGTTCTCTACGCACAGCCGATTGCAGATGTCATTTCGGCTATTGTCACAGCACTTATGGCGGTTCGGCTGCACAGAGAATTGCGGACAGCGGAAAATCATATTTCCACTCTACCCCAGGAACATTGATGAAGTAAGGTGGTGTGAATGAACGCAACGCAAAATACTTCTCACTGGATATGCTGTCCTGCCTGTAGCGGAAAGACCCGAATAAAAGTATACGAAGATACGGTGCTTGAAAGGTTTCCGCTATATTGCCCCAAGTGCAAGCAAGAAATGCTAATCAGTGTCCGACAACTGAATACGTCCATCATAGAGCCAGACGCTCAGACGCAGAGCCGATAACATATGGGAACCTTCCCCATGGTTATCGGCTTTGCATTTGAAAAGTCGTGGCTATGTCTGATAAAGAGCGGCGGCTTTGAGAAATCAGAGCCGCCGCTTTTTTCCGTTTTGGCGGCAATTAGGAGGATGCCGCCATGCGATTGCAGATAGATAGGCACTTGTCAAAAAAAGCCTGACCCTCACAGCAGCATCCCCCACCCAAGTTTGCGAAAATAGTCGTTTTCTGACATCCCATAATGTTGTATCCAGCGCCCGAATAGCCTTGTGCTGTTCGGGCGCTTTTGATTTTCCTGCGGGCCGTTCTATCTGGTCCCGATGCCGCAGCCCGCCTCTCCTGTTCAGATTTCGTGATGTGGTACAAAATACAACATGAGCGTTTACCGGGAGGGCTCAGGTGATACAACGCTGGTCTTCCTGTCAGGCGGCGGAACCTGTTCTCCGATATTGGATTTCAAATCGCTCTATTCCCGCTTAAGCGATGAATTCAGCATTGCTGTCGTGGAAAAATTCGGATATGGCTTCAGCGATATTATTGGCAGGAAAAGGGATATTGACTCCATCCTCGAGGATACGCGCTCCGCACTTGCGGCGGCGGGAGCAACCGCGCCGTATGTCCTCTGCCCGCACTCAATGTCGGGGCTGGAAGCTCTGTACTGGGCAAATAAATACCCCGACGAGGTGTCCGCAATTGTTGGGCTCGATATGGCCGTTTCGGAATACTATGACAGCATGGACATCAATATCCCGCTGATGAGAGCTGCGGACTGGGCGGCAAATATCGGCGTCACCCGTCTGATTCCAGGGATTTCAGACAGCGACGCTATCAGGCACGGCACATTATCGGAGAGAGAAAAAGGATCTCTACAGAGCGGTTTTCTATCGCCGGACGGCAACTGCGAACATGATAAACGAGACCGAAGCGGTGAAAGAAAATGCCAGGACAGTGGACAGTATGGGCGTGCCGCAGCTCCCGATGCTGCTATTCCTTTCAAACGGTTCCGGCGGAACGGGCTTCGACACGGAAGCACGGCGTGAAATTCCCATCAGTTATCTTTCCCAAGTCCACGATGGAATTTACGTGGAACTGGATCGCCCGCATTATGTTCACAATTACGAGTACGAAGCAATTTCCGAAACCATGAGAGAATTTTTGTCAAACCAGTGACAACGTACCGGGCCGCTGGATCCCGCCTTGCAATCTCCGCCAATTTGCTGTAAAATATCTCCAAGGCGCGGCGCCTCCGCGAAATCTTCGGGAGCCCGCGCGGATACCGGAGCCGGCTTTTTTGAGAAAGAGAGGAAGCGAACATGCCCATTCAACTGAAAATCGTGTCGGATTTTGTCTGTCCCTACTGCTATGTTCTGGAGACAATGATCGACCAGCTGCGCCCCGAGCTGGATATCGCCATTGAGTACCTCCCCTTTGAGCTGACCGAGCCGCCGAAGCCCCAGGTGGACACCTACAACGACCCGGAGCGCCGCTCGCGCTACGCCCAGGAACTGGAGCCCCTCTGCCGCCGGATTGGGCTGAAGATGTGCCTGCCGCCCAACGTAGTGCCCCGCCCCTATACCCGTCTGGCCTTTCAGGGGTTTTACACGGCCAGGGAGCAGGGCCTGGAGGAGGCCTACTGCCGCCGCGTCTTCCGCGCCTACTTTGAGGAGGAGCGGGACATCGGGGATCCGGAGGTGCTGGTATCCCTTGCCGCCGAGGCCGGAGTGGATCCCGCGGAATTCCGCTCAGCCCTGGAGCGGGGGCAGTGGGCGGAGGAGGAGCAGGAGGCCGTCCGCCACGCGAAGCAGGATCTGGATGTACACGTAGTTCCCACGGCGTTCCTCGGAGAGCACCGCCTGGAGGGCGGCGCCCAGTCCGTCCAGGAGCTCAGAGAATGGCTGCTGGCCCACAGCGCGTAAGGACCGTACCCGCAAGCGCAGGGAGAGCCCGTCTGCCATCTGGCAGACGGGCTCTCCCTTGTCCTTGATGATTGTACGAAGCCCAGCCGGTCAAGCCAGCTGGAGCTGGTAGAGCTTGCGGTAGATGCCGTCCTGATCCAGCAGCTCCTGGTGGGTGCCGCTCTCCCGGATGCGGCCCTTGTGCATGACGATGATCTTGTCCGCGTGCTGAATGGTGGACAGCCGGTGGGCCACCATGATGGTGGTGCGCCCGGCCATCAGCGTCTCCAGGGCCTCCTGGATCCACTGCTCGGTCTCCGTGTCGATGTTGGCCGTGGCCTCGTCCAGGATGAGGATCCTGGGGTCAAAGGCCAGGGTGCGGGCAAAGGAGAGCAGCTGCCGCTGTCCGGCGGAGAAGGTGGCCCCCCGCTCGGAGACCTTCTCGTCGTAGCCCGCCGGAAGCCGCTCAATGAAGCGGCTGGCGTTGACCTGCCGGGCGGCCTCCACGATGGCCTCATCCGTGATATTCTCATTGCGCAGGCGGATGTTGCTGCGGATGTCCCCGGTGAAGATGAACACGTCCTGCTGGACCTGTCCGATGGCGGCGCGGATCTGGTCCCGGGTCAGATCCTTGATGTTGACGCCGTCAATGAGGATCTCCCCCCGCTGGATATCGTAGTAGCGGCCGATGAGGTTCAGGATGGAGCTCTTGCCCGCGCCCGTGGCGCCCACGAAAGCCACCCGCTGGCCGGGCTCAATGACGAAGCTGACGTCCCGCAGGACAAAGTCCTCCCCGTCATAGGCGAACCAGACGTTTTTAAACTCAATGCGCCCTCTGACCTCCGGCAGGACCACCGGCTTTTCCTTCTCGTGAATCTGGGGCTTCTCGTCCAGCAGGGTAAAAATCTTCTCCGCCGAGGCCACCGCCGACTGGAGGGTGGACAGCTGCTCCGCCAGATCCTGGATGGGCTCAAAGAAGGTCTTGATGTACTGGATGAAGATGTACATGGTGCCGAAGGATACCGTACCCGCCAGCACGCCGCTGGCACCCCCGGCGATGACCACCGCCATGGCAATGGTGGAGGACATGACAATGGTAGGCCGGAAGATTGCCCCCAGGGTGATCTCCCGGAAGAAGGCCCGGTGGAGCTGGCCGCTGCGGTCGGAGAACTCCTGGTACTTCTCCTTCTCACGGTGGAAGATCTGGATGACCTTCATGCCGGAGATGTTCTCAGAGAGAAAGGTATTCAAAGCCGTCAGCCGGGTCTTGCTCACCTGATAGGCCCGGCGGGAGAGGGTGCGGAACACCACGGTCAGCACCGTCACCACCGGCACCATCACAAAGGACAGCAGCGCCATGTGCACGTCCAGCAGCAGCATCACCACCGCCAGACCGGCGATCTTCACCACGTTCTTGAACAGCTTCACCAGGATGGTGGAGTAGAGCTCGTTGACCGACTCCACGTCGTTGGTGATGCGGGTGACTACCTTTCCCACCGGTGTCAGATCGAAAAACCGCATGGACAGGCTCTCCATATGGGCGAAGAGCTCCCGCCGCATCTCATAGATGATCTCCTGCCCCGTCTTCTGCAGCAGCAAAAACTGGACCCGGTTGCAGACAAACAGGGCCGCCAGCACGGCCACGTACGCTCCCGCGGCGATGAGTACGCCGGTAAAGCGCTCCTCCACCGCCTCGCCGGGGGCGTAGCCCCCGGTGATGTAGCGGTCGATGGCGTTGCCGATGAGGACGGGCTTGTAGAGCTCCAGGGCCGTGATGGCCAGCACCAGCACCAGGCAGAAGGCCATGGTCCCCACGTGGGGCCTCATGTAGGAGAGCATCCGCAGCACCGCGCTGCCCTCGTAGTGGATGTCCTCGGGTTCCTCCGTCTTTTTCCGGAACAGGCTCACGACGCCTCGCCTCCTTCCTCCCGCAGCTGCTTCTCCAGCTGCTGCTTGTCGTAGATGGTCCGGTAGATGCCGCCCCTCTCAAGCAGCTCCCGGTGGGTGCCGTACTCCGCCGCCCGGCCGTCGTCCAGCACCAGGATGTGGTCCGCGTGCTGGATGGTGGAAATGCGGTGGGCGATGATGATGGTGGTCTTGCCCGCCCGGTTCTCGCCCAGGTTGCGGAGGATCTGCTCCTCCGTATCCGTGTCCACCGCCGAGAGGGCGTCGTCCAGTATGAGGATAGGCGCGTCCTTCAAAAGGGCCCGGGCGATGGCGCTGCGCTGCTTCTGGCCGCCGGAGAGGGTCACGCCCCGCTCCCCCACCATGGTGTCGTAGCCCGCGGGAAAGTCCATAATGTTGTTGTGGATGCAGGCGGCCTGGGCGGCCTTGTGGATCTCCTCCCTGCTTTTCCACTCCGCGCCGAAGGCGATGTTGTGCTCCAGGGTGTCGGAGAAGAGGAAGTTGTCCTGGGGCACATAGGCGATGTCCTGGCGCAGCACCGCCAGTGGGATGCGGCACAGGGGGTGGCCGTCAATGCGGATCATGTCGCTTTTCGTGTTGTACAGCCGCAGCAGCAGGTTGGCCAGGGTGGTCTTGCCGCTGCCCGTGCGGCCCAGGACGGCCAGGGTGCTGCCCCTCTCCACGTGTACTTTGATGGACTCCAGCACCGGCACGTCCGACTGGTCCGGGTAGGCGAAGGTCAAACCGTCCAGGTCAATCTCCCCCCGGAGGCCCCGGATGTCCTCCACGTCCTCGCTGTCCACGATGTCCGGCTGCTCCCGGAGGATTGCCCGGATGCGCTTGACGCTGGCCATCCCCTGGGAGATGAAGGTGATGCACTCGCCGGCGGCCAGCATGGGCCAGACCAGCATGGCGATGTAGAGGTTGAACGCCTCGAACTGGCCCAGGGAGATCTCCCCCGCAATGGCCAGGTAGCCGCCGTACAGCAGGGTCAGAAGCCCCGAGAGGCCCACCACCAGATCCAGCAGGGGCATGAACAGGGCCTCCGTCCGGGCCACGCCCATGTTCCGCTCCTTGTTCTTCTGATTGGTCACCGCGAAGGCCGCCAGCTCCCGCCGCTCCTGGACGAAGCTCTTGATGACCCGGATGCCGCTGACCGCCTCCTGGACCTGGTCCGTCAGATCGGAGAAGGCCGCCTGCTTGGCCAGGAACTTCCGGTGCATCACCTTTCCGTAAAAGTAGTCCCCGTACATGATGAGCAGCAGGGGCAGCGCCGCCACCAGCGTCAGCTTCAGGTTCACGTACCGCACCATCTTCCACAGCACCATCACCAGCATCACCGACGCGTCGAAGGCCGTCACCACCGTGGGGCCCAGCAGCATCTGCACCGCGCGCATGTCATTGGTGAAGTGTGCCATCAGATCCCCGGTCTTGTGCTCGTTGAAGTAGCGCATGGACAGCTTCTCCAGGTGGGCGAACAGATCCTCCTGCAGGTCCCTTCGGATCGTCAGTCCCGTGCCGAAGATGAAAAACCGCCAGCCGAACCGGCCCACGGCCATCCCCAGGCCCATCAGCAGGATGAGCCCCACCAGGCGCCACACCCCGTCCATGGTCATGGTCCCCGCCCGGAGGCCGTCGGTGATCTGGCCGGTGAACTGGGGGATGTAGACGTTCATCAAGTCCACCCCCGCCAGGGCGGTGATCCCCAGCAGGTACCGGAGCCAGTGGGTCCGGACGTATCTGCCAATCAATTTCAGTTCTCCCATGTCCTCCCCCTATGAAAATCCGTATTCACACCCGGCGGACAAACCCGGCGGGACATGTTTTCCTATTGTAGCATTCCAAAAGCCGGATCACAAGGATTTTCTTCAAAATTTTCCGCTGTCTGCCAAAAATTTTCGCGCCCTGCCGCAACAGGCGGCAGGGCGCGCTCTATTCCGCCGCCCGGGGCGGCGGACGCTACACGGTCTTCTCAAAATAGGCGAAGGTTTCATCCTCCCCGCCGGGCCGCATACAGGCCTCCAGCATCCTCCTGGAGGCTTCGTTTTCATGGAAGCACTTGGCTCTCAGACGGCACAGCCCCAGCTCGTAGAGGCTCCACTCCGCCGCCCGGCGGAAGGCCTCCCTGCCGTAGCCGCTGCCGGCAAACTCCGGCAGGATGCGGCAGCCCAGCTCCGCGCTCCCTTTGCAGTCAAACTGGTAGAGCACCGTCTCGCCGATGATCTGTCCGTCCAGCCGAACGGCGAAGTTCACCGCCAGCTTGCCGGCAAAATCCCGGCGGGCCACCTCCAGGAAGTAGTCCTCCGTCAGCTCCCCGTCCAGATCCTCCCGGTAGTCGTAGCCCCACCAGCGGTTGCGCTCATCGTCCAGGCACAGCCGGTTGTACGCCTCCCGGTCCTCCGGCCGGAGGGCGTCCAGGGTCAGCCGATCGCTCTCCAGCGCGGGAATCTCGTCCAGAAAGGACAGCTCGTTCCGGGCCGTCAGGCGGATTTTGTGCCCCATGTCCGCGGGCAGATACTGGAGCTTGCTGGTGCGCAGGCCCCGGTCCCCGGCGTCGTCCTCCCGGTTGATCCACGTCAGGCCCTCGCTGTGGGCCGCGGCAAAGGACTGGACCATGAAGGGGTACACCCCCTCGTACTGGGGCAGGCCCTTCTCAATGTGGCAGACCAGGGTGCCGCCGCAGACCTCCCCCATGGAGATGGCCAGCAGCCTGCCCTCCAGCTCCACGCACCCGGCCAGCACCCAGCTCTTGCCCACCTGACGCATCAGCTTCCGGGCGTAGCACAGCTCCTTTTTCGCCAGGGCGTCGGCCTTGTTGAATATCTGGTGGAACTCCTCCCAGAATTCCTCCACCTTCTCCCCGTCCTCCTCCGTCAGCTCCCGGTAGACGGCGTCCGGGTAGAGCTTGCGGAACTTGTTGATGTGGTTGCGCTGGCCGGAGTACCGCCGCCCGGCAAAGGTGGACAGGTCCTCCGCCCGGTAGAGGTAGTCGTGCCAGAGCCGGTCGTTGTCCACGGTCGTATAGGGGTAGCGCTCCATCAGGTGCTCCCGCTCCTCCGCGGGCACCACGCCGAAGGCGGGCATTACCCCCTTCCGGACGCACCAGGCGTCGATCTCGTCCAGCGCCGCGTCCACGTCCCCCTCGTTGGGCAGGGGGACCGGGTAGTCAAACAGGGGGCCGTGGTGGGGGCTGTGGTTGAGCACCACCAGGCATCCGTTGGTCTCGGCGTACTCCGGGTGCCAGTGCTCCCGCCACATGAGCTTCACCCCGGCGGAGTACTCGCACAGGCGGTAGGTACAGTTTGCGTAATATTTGCGCAGCCGGGCCGCGCTCTTTACTTGTATCGGTTTGAAATCCAGCATAAATTTTTTGCGCTCACTTCTCTTTCGGCTTATTTTCATCCACCAGATGGACGTTCAGATGGTTGTAGGTCATGGTAATGCCGTCCTCGGCAAAGCTCTGGCGGATCCCCTCCAGGACCGCGTTGTGGGCGTCCCAGAAGTGCTCCGTCCTCGTCCAGAAGCGGACATGGTACTCGATGGCGCTCTCCCCGTAGGCCGTCACCACCACCGCGGGCAACGGGTCCGGCAGGATGTTCTCCGTCCGGGAGACCGCCCGGAGGCAGGCGGCACGGACCGCCTGGGCGCTGTCGTCATAGGAGGCGCAGACCGTGAGGTCCGCCCGCCGGACGCCCCGCACGGAATAGTTGACAATCTTCCCGGCCACCAGCCTGCTGTTGGGCAGCATCACCCGCTGCCCGGAGAAGGTGTCCAGCTTGGTGTGGGTCAGCGTGATCTCCTCCACCTCCCCCTCGCCGTCCCCGGTGTCCACATAGTCCCCCAGGGAGAAGGGCTTGGTAAACAGCAGCACCATCCCGCCGGCCACGTTGCTGAGCACGTCCTGAACCGCCAGGGACACGGCCAGGCCCAGCACGCTGACCATGGCGATCAGGCTGGTCACGTCGATGCCCAGGCTCCCGGCCACAATCAGGGCGGCCAGCAGATACAGCAGCGTCCGGACGCCCCGGATTACGTAGCGCCTGACCCGCCCGTCCATGGAGGACCGGGCCGCCAGCCGCTCCACCAGCGCCATCGCCAGCCGCGCCGCCGCCAGGCAGGCCAGCAGCAGCACCAGCGTGGAGAGCAGTTTCCCCACACTCAGCCTTCCCAGGCTGGCGCTCATCCATTCCCCCAGGGCGGAGACCGGATCCCCGGTGCTCACTTCCTCCAGTATCGCGGAGGCATCGACCCCATTTCCTGACATCATAGCACTCCTTTCTTTCGGAATACGGGGCTGTCTTCCGCCCCCGATGCAGTATGATACCATATTTTTGTAGCGGTGAGAAGCAAAACTTTTTCTTTTTAGTGTATTTCCGATGGGAATTGGGAAAAGTTGGACAAACCATTCCCTAAAAATCTGTTAGCTTGCACAAAAAATTTTTTGATTTCATGTCAAGACTTTTCTTTTCCGCTCTTTTCGTGTAAAATACCATCATCACCATTTTGAAGTGGGGGCGGAACGGCCCCCTCTGCAGTTTACGAAAGAGGAGGAGAAAGTATGGATAAGTTCTTTAAGATCTCCGAGCGGGGCAGCAACGTCCGCACCGAGATCGTAGGCGGCATCGTGACCTTTTTCTCGATGGCCTACATTATCTTCGTCAACCCCAACTACCTGTCCGCCGCCGGCATGAACTGGCACGCCGTCATGCTGGCCACCTGCATCAGCGCCGCCATCGGCTGTTTCCTGACGGCCATGCTGGCCAATGTCCCCTTCGCCCAGGCCCCCGGCATGGGGCTCAACGCCTTTTTCACCTACACCCTCTGCTTCGGCATGGGGTACACCTGGCAGCAGGGTCTGGCCATCGTCCTCGTCAGCGGCCTGCTGTTCCTGGCGGTGACCCTCTCCCCCCTGCGCAGCAAGATCATCGCCTCCATTCCCGCTGATCTGAAGGCGGCCATCTCCGCCGGCATCGGCCTGTTCATCACCTTTATCGGCATGCTGAACGCCGACATCGTCAAGCTCATCGGCGACACGGTGGAGGACGGCGTGGTGGTGGCCACCGACTACTCCGACATGGGCAACATCCTCCACGGGCCCGCCCTGCTGGCACTCATCGGCCTGCTGATCATCTCTGTCCTTCTGGCCTACAAGGTCAAGGGCGCCATCTTTATCGGCATCATCGTCACCACCATTATCGGCGTGCCCATGGGGCTGACGGTTTACAACCCCGATCCCGTCAGCTTCTCCGTGCTGGGCGAGACCTTCGGCAAGCTGAGCTTCTCCGGCATCTTCGCCGTGGACGGCGGCGTGCTGGCCTTCATCACCGCGGTTATCACCTTCTTCATCTGCGACTGCTTTGACACCGTGGGCACCCTCATCGGCACCGCCCGCTCCGCCGGGATGCTGGATCGCCGGGGCAACCTGCCCGGCGGCGACCGGGCCCTCATCGCCGACGCCGTCGCCACCTGCACCGGCGCCATTTTCGGCACCTCCACCGTCACCACCTTCGTGGAGTCCTCCACTGGCATCGCCGAAGGCGCCCGGACGGGTCTGAGCTCCCTGGTGGTGGGCGCGCTGTTCCTGCTCAGCTGCTTCTTCGCCCCCATCGCCGGCATCGTGCCCTCCGCCGCCACCGCCCCCGCCCTCATCATCGTTGGCGTGTTCATGCTCAAGAGCGCGGCGGAGATCGCCTGGGACGACATGGAGATCGCCATCCCCTGCTTCCTGACCATCGTCACCATGCCCTTTGCCTACAGCATCGGCGACGGCATCGGCTTCGGCTTCATCTCCTACTCCCTGATCAAGCTGGCGAGGGGGAAGGCCAAGGAGGTCCCCGTGCTGATCTACGTCCTCTCCGTGGCTTTCGCGGCTATGTTCCTGCTGACCTACCTCTGATACTTTTTCTTGAAAGAAAACGTATCAAAAGAACGTTAAAATCGGGACTTAAAGCTCTGTTATCCCTGCATTCCTGCCCGGTAACGTTTTTGCGTTTTAATGGGGAATCGTATAAGGATAATCTGATTCAATCCCCGCAGGCACCTGGGGCCGCTGTCCATTTGGACAGCGGCCCCAGGTGCTTTATCTATGCCGTCAGCGGCTCTGCTCCTTTTTCTCCACTCCCTACCGCGTTATGACCGGCTTCCCCTCGCTGTCCAGCAGCGGCGTGAAGCCCGCCGCCGCCGAGCCGTCCCTGTGGAACACGTAGTTGACGCCCGTCTCACGGTCCACCCAGATTTCCGTCACCTCAATAGTCCCCTGGCTGTAAACTTTTTCAAATCTTTTCATGATGATTCCTCCAATAAAGTTCTTTTGATACTTCTCTTTCAAAAAAAGTATGACTGCCTCAGCCCCTCTGCCGCTCCAGCTCCTTGATTTTCCAGGAGCAGCGCCAGACGGCCCGCAGAACGACGGCGATGAACACGATGTAGAATCCCACAAGGCACCGGGCCCACAGGCTGCCGGGGAAGCTGAGCAGATTGGTCCACCCGCTCACGGAGGCGCACAGCTCTATCACCAGCAGCCAGGTGAACAGGGCCCGTATCCGCCGGTACATGGCGATTTGGGAGTCTAAGTCCGTGTAGATCTCGAAGGGCCCCTCCTCCGCCCGCTTGCGGAGATAGACCCACCGGCCCCACCGCTGGATCACCTCCACCCCGGTGTCGTGCATGAACTCCACGTAGCCCTCGTAGTCGTCCGCCCGGAGTCCCGCCCCCGGCAGCAGGTCGATCTGGTAGATGTACTCTCCCGGCTGGCAGGGGACAAAGGTAACCACCCCGACGAAAAAGCCGGCCATGGCCCAGCCCTGCTGGCAGTACTCATTGATCCAGTCCTGTTCGTCATCCTTGTCAAAGGTGAATTTCCATCGAATCATGACGTTTCCTCCATTTTTTCGCCGTTTGCCACCAGCTCCCGCAGCCGCTCCAGCTCCGCGGCGAATACCGCCCGGCCCTCCGGGGTAATGACGTACTCCTTCTTCCTCCGGGAGCCGGCCTCGGCACTGTAGAGCCGGATCCAGCCCTTGTCCAGCAGGGAATTGATGGCCCCGTACAGGGTCCCGGGCCCCAGGTTCACCCGCCCGCCGGTCAGCTCCGCCGCCTCCTGTATGATGCCGTATCCGTGGACTGGCTTTCGGACCGCCAGAAGGATGTAAAACAGAGCCTCGGTCAGAGGCTGGTTCTTACTCTCCACAGCGCAGCCACTTACGCTTCCAGTCTCGGATCCGCACCATAGCCGTATCCGGCAGCAGGCTTGCCAGCAGAAATACCATCGCTATGCCCAGCACAAACCCCATCAGGAAGTCCGGGATACCGGGCAGCAAGTTGTTAGCCGCCAGGTAGAGCAGGCCCAGCAGGCCCCCAGCAGCGGCAAATTTCTTTTTCAGCGAATTCATAATACGATCTCCAATCTATCAAATTTTGATATATCGTCTAACGATATGTTTAATATATCATATCCCGATATATTTGTCAACCCTCCGGCGCCAAAAATACAGGGAGCGCAGACGCGCCCCCTGTACCAATGGATTCAGCAGCGGCAAAGCAGCCCTCTGCCGCAAATGTTCTTTTTGGCTCCTTCTTCCTTCAGGAAAAAGGAACGCGTCAGATCCCCAGCTCCACCCACAGCTGGGAGTAGAGCTTCTGTGTCTCAGGCGGCAGGTTCTCGTAGACCTCGCACCGCTCCAGCACCTCGGCCGGGGCGGCCATGATCGCATAGGTCTCCGGATCCAGCTCCTCGCCGTAGAGCTCCTCGTAGTAGGCGGGATACTGCTCCAGGGCCTCCCGGTTGGGGGAGGCGTACCAGATGAAGTCCATGTTGGCCAAGTTGGCCTCCGTGGAGGCAATGAAGTTGATCCACTGCTCCGCCTCCGCCTTGTGGGGGGCGTCCTTCAGCACGCACATGGCGTCCACAAACCAGTTGGAGCCCTCCTCCGGAATGACAAAGGCCAAATCCTCGTTGTTCTCCGCCATGGTCAGGTAGTCCCCGGCGTAATAGGTGGCGATGGCGGCGTTGCCGCCCTCCATCTTCTGGAACACCTCGTCCATCACCTTGCCCTGGAAGACGCCCCGGCTGTTGGCGTCCCGGATGAGCTCATAGGCCGCCCGGATCTCCGCCTCGTCGGTGGTGTTCACCGAATAGCCCAGGCAGCACAGGGCCGCGCCCAGGGCGTCCCGGGAGTTGTTGATGAGCAGCACCTGACCGGCATTGGCATCGTCGTAGAGGGCGGACCAGCTGGTGACGGGCCCGTCCACCATGGTGGTGTTGTAGATGATGCCCAGGGTGCCCCAGGTGTAGGGCACGGTATACTTATTCTCCGGGTCGTAGCTCAGATTCTTGAACCGATCGTCAATGAGGGAGAAGTTGGGGATGTTCGAGTAGTCCAGCTCCTCCAGCATTCCCTCCTCCAGCAGCTTGGCAATCATATAGTCCGAGGGGACCACCACGTCGTAGTCCGCGCCGCCGCTCTTGAGCAGGGAGTAGAGTGTCTCGTTGCTCTCCACGGTCTGGTAATTCACCCGGATGCCGGTCTCCTCCTCAAACCGGGTGATGAGGTCCGTGTCGATATACTCGCCCCAGCTGCACACGTTGACCACCGGCCGGGAGCTGGTGGCGCCGGTGAGGAACACCACCGCCGCCACGAAGCAGCAGGCCATGGCGGCCCCCGCGCCCCGCTTCACCCACCGCCAGCGGGGGGTGTCGGTGCGCACGGCCAGCTTCTCCACCCACGTCAGGGGCCGGGGCTCCCGCCGCACCGCCCGACGCTCCTGCCGGGCCTCCCGGACGTTGACAATCACCAGCAGCAGCAGCACCGTGAGAAACAGCAGGGTGGATACCGCGTTGATCTCCGGGGTGATCCGCCGCTTGGTCATGCCGTAGATGTCCATGGCCAGGGTGGAGATGGAGGATCCGGCGGTGAAGTAGGAGATGACGAAGTCGTCCACGCTCATGGTGAAGGCGATGAGGGCCCCGGAGACGATGCCGGGCTTGATCTCCGGCAGAATCACCTTCCAGAACGCCTGCATCCACGTACAGCCCAGATCCTGGGCCGCGTCCACCAGATGCTTGTCCATCTGCCGCAGACGGGGCGCCACGTTGAGAATCACATAGGGGATGTTGAACGCGATGTGGGCCAGCAGCAGGGTGCCGAAGCCGAGGGTCAGCCGGGCGGGCAGCTCGACCGCGCTCTGCACGCTGTTGAACCACCGGGCGAAGCCCCCCCACCCCTGGAAGAAGGCCACGAAGAACAGGCACAGGCTCACGCCCGTGACAATGTCCGCGTTCATCATGGGGATGTCGTTGACCACCAGCAGAGCGTCCCGCTTGCGCCGGCTGAGACTGTAGAGGCCGATGGCGGCGAAGGTGCCCGCGGCGGTGGAGATGGCCGTGGCCAGCAGGGATACCAGCAGCGTGATATAGAGGCTCTCCATGATCAGCCGGTTTCCAAAGAGCTCCCGGTACCAGTGGAGGCTGAAGCCCTTCCATACCGCGCTGCTGTCCCCGGCGTTGAAGGAGAAGATGATGAGCAGGATGATGGGCAGATAGAGGAACAGGAACATCAGGCCGATGAGGAGGCGGCTGCCGCCGCGGTTTGTTTTCTTCACGTCAGCACCCTCCTCCCGTCACCGCAGGAAACCGAAGGGCCTTTCTCCCGGCCGGCTCCGCATCTCCCGTCACCGTGCAGTAATCCGAGACAAAACAGGCAGAAAAGAGCGCATTAAAGTTCTTTTTGCTTACTTTTTCTTTCAAGAAAAAGTAAGGCAGGAAAAAGCAGGTCATAGCATCACCGCCTGTTCCTCGCCCTCGCCGAAGTGGTTCATGACCACCATGCACACCACCACAATGACCATCATCACCAGGGCGATGGCCGCCCCCAGGTGGGGGTTGTAGGCCCCGCCCAGAAACTGCTGCTCGATGAGATCGCCCAGCATCATCTGGGTTCCGCCGCCCAGCAGGCGGGAGATGGCGAAGGTGGATACCGACGGGACGAATACCATGGTCACTCCGGAGAGCACCCCGGGCAGGCTCAAGGGCAGAATGACCTTCCGGAAGACACGCGCGCCGTTGGCGCCCAGATCCCGGGCCGCCTCCAGGAGGCTGGCATCCATCTTCTCAATGACCGAGTAGATGGGCAGGATCATGAAGGGCAGGTAGTTGTACACCATGCCCAGCACCACCGCCCCCTGGGTGTTGATCATGGGGAAGCTCTCATAGGCGGTGCCAAAAATGCTGTTGACCAGGTCAATGAGGCCGATAGCGGCAAACAGGCGGTTGAGAAGCCCGTTGTTTTCCAGCACGGACATCCAGGAGTAGGTCCGCAGCAGGAAGTTCATCCACATGGGCAGCATGATGAGCATCATGGCCACACGCTGGAACCGGGGCCCCTCCCGGGAGATCAGGTAGGCCGCCGGGTAGCCGATGAGCAGGCAGATGGCCGTGGCCAGCAGCGCCAGCCAGAAGGAGCGGGTGAACACGGACGCATAGGTCCCCATGCGCGCGAAGTTCTCCAGAGTGAAGCCCCCCTCCGCAGAGGAGAAGGCGTAGATGACCACCATGACAATGGGCGCCACCACGAACAGCGCCATCCACCCCACGTAGGGCACCGCAAACAGGGAGCGCTTATTCCTCATCTCCGCCCTCCCCGTCCTCCTCCAGGAGCCTGACGTCCTCCAGCTCGTCGTACTCCTCGGAGTAGGAGGAGTAGTCGCCGAACATGCCGGAGTACTGGCTCTTGTGCATGATATGGATGTCGTCCGGGTTGAGGATGATGCCGATGGTCTCCCCCTCCGGGTGGTAATCGGTGGTCTGGATGAGCCACTTGAAGCCCTTGAAGTCCACGATGGTGTCATAGTGGACGCCCTTGAAGGTGACGCTGGTCACCGTACCCTTCAGCTGGCCCTTCTCTGCGGGTACAATGTCGATGTCCTCGGGCCGGATGACCACGTCCACCGGCTCCATGGGGGCAAAGCCCTTGTCCAGGCACTTGAACTTCCGGTTGAAGAACTCCACCAGGTAGTCCTCGTGCATGATGCCGTCCAGGATATTGCTCTCGCCGATGAAGTCCGCCACGAAGGCGTTCTGCGGCTCGTTGTAGATATCCTCCGGGGTGCCGATCTGCTGGATGCGGCCCTGGTCCATGACCACGATGGTATCGCTCATGGCCAGCGCCTCCTCCTGATCGTGGGTCACGTAGACGAAGGTAATGCCCATCTGCTGCTGGATGCGCTTCAGCTCACTCTGCATATCCTTGCGCAGCCGCAGGTCCAGGGCTCCCAGAGGCTCGTCCAGCAGCAGGACCTTGGGCCGGTTGACCAGGGCGCGGGCGATGGCCACGCGCTGCTGCTGCCCGCCGGAGAGCTCGGTGATGCGCCGGTTCTCAAACCCCTTGAGGCTGACCACCTCCAGCATCTCCAGCACCCGCTGGCGTATCTCCTGTTCCGGGAGCTTGATCTTCCGTTTTCGGCCGCCCTCCTCCGCCGTCTTGGGAATGCGCAGGCCGAAGGCCACGTTCTCAAAGACATTCAAGTGCGGAAACAGGGCGTACCGCTGGAAGACCGTGTTAACCTGCCGCAAATTCGGCGGGATATCATTGGTCCTCACCCCGTCGAACAAAACTTCACCGGATGTAGGCGTGATGAAGCCGCCAATGATGCGCAAGGTGGTTGTCTTGCCGCAGCCACTGGGTCCGAGCAGTGTGAGGAACTCACTGTCTTTGATATACAGATTGATGTGATCGAGAACCAGCTCGCCGTCAAACGCCATGCAGCAATCCGCAAGGCGAATCAACTTTTTGGACATTATCCTCCCCCGTTCTTTTCATAAAATTTTTGATTTGGAACCGCCCCGCGCAGGACGCGGAACATAGAAAATCGCCTGTTTTCCCTGAGAACTTTTCCCCCGGAAAAACAGGCAAGATCACTATAGCGTTTTTGTGTCGAAATGTCAATGATATTTTGGCAAAAAGATATCCAATTTTTCAGCCGGACTCCGGGTGCTCGGGCAGTGACTCCTCCTCCGGCAGCGCCTCCGCCCCGGCCTGGAAACAGCTCTCGTCCTGAAACTCCGTCATGGTCCCCCAGTACCGCTTGGGCATGTGGGTCCGGCGGAGCTTGGGGTTGTGGCGCTCCTTGATCTCCACGGTGTCGTAGAACCGCTTCCACAGCCGCCGGTACTGGGCCTCCCGGGCCGAGGGGGCGGCCATTTCAAAGGACTCCAGCGGCACAATCGCCCACTGGCCGGGCCGATGGACCAGGGCCTCCCGGTGGGTGCGGTCATAGAGGATAAAGACCTCGTTGTACATCCGGTCGCAGAAGTGGGGCCGCAGCAGGGGCAGCACCCGGTTTTTGGGCTGGATCTCCCCGGCCAGCATCCCCTCAAATTCCGAGAAGCGGGTAAAGCCCTTGAGCAGGTGGACCTCTCCGTCCAGGTGGCGCACTGCCTTGAGCAGGGGGAGCACCGCGTCGTCGCTGAGGCAGCGCAGCAGGGGCCTGCCCCTGCTATACAGGGCGCGGACGAAGCGGTAGAGGATCCTCTCCCTCTCCGGCGCGCAGGTGAGGAACCCCTTGACCACCAGTTCCCTGGCGTAGGGGTCGATTTTCCCCAGGCTCACCAGAACCCTTTCCGCGCGGCGTGGGTCAGTTTCCACCTGCCGGGCCGGGAACAGGGACGGCTCCAGGCTGTCCCCGTCCTGGAAGCCCGCAGGGTACTCCTTATATACATAGCTGTCAAAGACACAGCAGAGGAAGCCCTCAAAGGTTCCATCATAGCGGTAGATCGTTTCCATCGTCACTTCTCCGGCGCGGACCTGTGTGCAGAGTATTTCTCTTGATTTTATCTTATCCCATTTCCCGGAAAAGTCAAGAGGCGGGCCAAAGTTTCCCGCGGGGACCTGCGCGGTGCCGCCCGGGCAGGCTCCCAGGCGGCACGGCTTTTCTTGACAGAAAACCTGCTATCATCCATAATACAGATAAAACATTACGTAACATTATGCTAAATAACGAGTGATATGGAGGTTGCTATGAAGGAGATTCTCAAGCGTCTGCCGGACGTGCTCCGCTAAAAACACCTCCATTTCTTCGCGTAGCATTTGCAAGGCGCTGTGTATATGATGCCATGCCGTACTCCGGCAGCGTCCGTATATTTCCCCAATTTCCTGTTGTGTGTAATGCCCAAAAAAGTAAAGGTAAATGATTTCCCTCTTTTTTTCCGGCAGAGAGGACAGGGCTTCGGCAAGCTCCCCATTTGTGAGAATAACCCTCTGACCGCATATCATAACCGGGTATTGCTTATAGGGGTCTATGAAATATGCGTCTAATAGTTTGGCGATTTTCATTGCAAGCTCAAAAGTGGGATTGTATTTATCATTCTCAATCGCTATAATTGTTTGTCAGCTTACGCCTAACTTATTTGCCATATCTTCTTGTCGCAATCCCGCTTCTTTCCTAAGTTTTTTGCCACATTCCTCATAACAGTTTTACGCTTTCATCAAAAAATATGTGCCGATAGAAAGCAGAATGGCAACAATCGCAATAACGCCAACGATAGTCCAAACAATTTTGTTCGGTTCGTGGTATTCTTCATCGTCAACAATCATTTTTCTTTTCATTGCCATTTGTGAAAAGCCTTGAATACATATGGTAAAACAAATCTGGGTGATGAAAATGGCTGGCAGATATAAATTTAGTGAGGAAGAAATAAAAGCGATAGAGCAAAAACGCAAGGAAAATAAGGATAAACGAGCGGAAGCCAGATTGAAAGCGCCGGAGCTTCGTGCCAAAGGAGCCAAAGCCCACGAGGTAGCAGCAGCAACAGGATTTCATGCAGCATATGTGACGCAGCTTGTAGCAAAATATCGAAACAACGGTCTAAGAAGCTATACCAATAGGCGCCGACACGCATCTTGACGGAAAAATTTTCGTCTGGCTGCGTCAGAAACTCTTGAAATCCGTCAGGATTCCTGCAAGTTTCTTCCTTGCCAAGCAAAAATTTTTCTCGCCTATCTGCATACCGTCACCGATTGGTACAACTTCTTACATTGGACAGCCCGAAAACGTCTGCCAAAATATCCTGATACCGCTGATGTAACGATAAACAAACGGTTTTTCGACCTGTGCCTCCATGTTCTGCCAATAGGCAATCTCTCTATCGGTGCGTCCGCCATATTGTCTTTCAATCGTTTCCTGGCGGTTCCGGTAAAAATCCTCCGCAGAGGTTTCCGCCGGGTCAAGCTCCGCCTGATATGCAATCATGCCGTATGGATCATAGTAATTGCTATCGACTAGGCAGAAGTAGCTTTCCTGCTCCAAATGCTCCTTGATGATATACAGGCCGTTTCCATTGGACGCCTCCCGCACATTTTGAAAGAACCGTTCATCCATGACCTGCCCGTTGATGCTCTGTTTTCCCTCGAATATCCGTTACCTCTGCTCCGCCGCGGAGACGTATTTGCTTATGGTATTCCCGGCCCGGTCTGTCAGCGAGAAGTTTGCGCCGTCGGAATTGCTGACCGGTCTGGCGGTATAGGCCATAAACGCAGCTATTACAAGCACCATGATCCATGCCAGTTTGCGCTTCAACAGCTTTTTCAGTTCGTACCAATACAGAGTGCCGAAATTTTTCATACCATCTTCTCTCCAAATCTCTCATTAAAGCCGACCTATGCTCTGCCTGCTGCGCTCCGCCGCCAGCCCAGCCAGCACAAGGCCAGCAGAAGAACTGTCAGCAATCCATACAACAAATAACCAAACTGGAGCTTATTGAAGGTCATACCTAAAATATGGACCAGGTGGACATCGCTCAATACGGATATGGAATCAAACATGCAGTTCGGCATATACCCCGTGATCCTCTCTGGAGCAGGGATGCGCAGCATCTGGATGAGCACAAGCAGGGCAGGCACAACCAGCGCGGCGGTGCTGTTCTTCGTCAATGCGGAAATCAGCATTGTCACCCCGCCGCACAGCAAGCTATAGAGCAACAGCAGCCCCCACAGGATCAGGATCGCCTGTCCCAAGGTAATGGGAAGGCTGCTTTTCAGGCATCGCAACTGGACTGCCGCGTCAAGCCCTGACATATTCCCCTTAAGAGAAATCGCGGCAGAGACAGCTCCCATAATCATTCCGCAGCCCGCAAGAACCGCTGTGCAGCCAGCCAGCACCTTAGCCAGATACAGAGGGAGCCAGCCATATCTGCTACTGAAAATCAGTGTATCTGTTCGGGCGCGTTTATCCTCTGCGAACACACCGCACAGGAACACCGCGGCAGCCAGGGGGATGATCTCAGCCAGAAAGGCAGGCCGTGCGTCAAGCATATCCCGGCTTCCCCAGATGTTTTGGTAAACAAATGGCTTTGGCACTTTTGCTTCCATCGCCTGCCAGTATGCGGTATCCTGTTCAGATAATCCCTCCATCTGCCATACACGCTCCAAAAGCTGCTGGCGGCCCGCATAAAACCGCTCCGCAGTGACCGTCGCCGCATCCAGATCCGGGATGTCCTCGATCATGCTGCTGGCCCATGAAAACCGGGGATCTACTGCCATGAAATAACTGTGTGCCGTGGAACGATCCGGCAGGAGATATTCGCCGCTGAACAGCGGAAGCTCCCGCACCTGGCGGAAAAACTCTTCGTCCATCGGCAATCCACGGATAGGCAGATCACCCTCCCGGTTGATTTTACCCTGTTCCGCCATGGAAAGATATTGGCTGGTGGTATGCCCCTCCCTGTCTGTCAACGTAAAGGTTGCTCCAATACCTGCGGAGGACGGTGGGCAGGCAGTATAAATCATCAGTGCCGCCAGCAGGAATGTTGTCACCCATGCCATTCTCTTTGTCAGCAACTTCCGCAGCTCGTAGCAGTAAAGCGTACCCAGATTTTTCATTCCGCTTCCCCTCCGAACTCCTCCATGTAAAGCTGCTCCAGGTCTGTCCGTTCCTTGTCCCACGGTTCGTTCAAGATGATTTTGCCCTCGGACATCATCAGCATGTGGTCGGCTATCTTCTCTACATCGGACACGATATGGGTGGACAGCAGCACAATGGTATCCTGCCCCAGCCCGGCGATCAGGTTGCGGAAGCGCACTCTTTCCTTGGGGTCTAATCCCGCCGTAGGCTCGTCCACGATCAGCAGGCGCGGGTCGTTGAGCAGGGCTTGGGCAATCCCCAGCCGCTGCTTCATGCCGCCGGAATAGGTCTTGATCTCCTTTTTCCCCGCATCCTGGAGAGATACCAGTTCCAGCAGTTCCCCGGCCCGGCGTTTCGCATGAGGCCGGGACAGCCCTTTCAACGCCGCCAGATAGAGCAGGAAGTCCAGCCCTGTAAAGTCGGGGTAGTAGCCGAAGTCCTGGGGCAGATAGCCCAATACGGCCCGGTAGTCCTCGCTGGTCACATCCACCCCATCCAGCGAAATACTCCCCGCTGTGGGCTTCAAAATACCGCACAGCATCCGCATGAGGGTGGTCTTGCCCGCGCCGTTGGCCCCCAGCAGACCATTGATGCCCTCCGTAAGCCGCAGCGACACGCCATCCACGGCACGCTTGTCCTTATACTGCTTTGTCAGATCCCGTATCATCAATTCCATTGCAATTCCCCCATATTCTTTACATTCAGCGTGAACTCCACACCCGCAGCTATCATTGCCGCCGCCAGTGCCGCTCCCCACCAGATCAAATTCTCCGGCTGGTACAGGGCTGGTCTGATATTCACCGCAAGCGGCCCCGAAACGCTGATTGCCGCCGCCACGGCGCCGCAGGCCAGCAATCCCTCCCGGCCACGGATACGGCGGGTCACCTCCATCCCCAGCGCCGCCGTGAGCAGGTAGGGCATCAGCAGATATACGCCGGCCTGGGCTGCCCCTACAGTGCTCCAGACTGCCAGCAAAGGTGTCAGCAGACCGAACAACGCCAGATGAAATAGTCCCAGCGCCACCATGCGGGCCAGTATGACGCTCTGCCGGGACATCCGGCAGGCCAGTTCCAGCTCGTCCATCTGGTACAACTGCGCCCGCCCGTTCTCCGTTATCACCAGCAGCGCCAGAAACGGGGTCAGTGCGGCGATATACCAGGGGGTGGACTCCGCCGAAAGAGTGACTGTCATCAGAATAAAGCTGGACAACACCAGCGACAGCAGCCACACCCACCAGCGAATATACCTGACTTGCAGCGTGATCAGCTCCCAGCGGCCCAGTTCCCGGCGGCGATGCCGCTTCAAAAAAGCCGCTTTTCGGGCAGGAGGCGGAGCGTAGAACGCATCCGACAGGGCCTGTTTGAGTTTTCTGTTCATCATCTCAACCCTCCATTCAGTCCAAGGCTTCTCGAAGCACTTTCAAAATGCGCCTCATTCTCCGATGCAGAGAAAATCGTGACTGCTGATACAGCCCGCACAGCACCTTGACCGGCACCTCATTGACATACCGCAGCAATATCAATTCCCGATCCTCCACATCCAGCTTGTCCAACTCTGCTCTGAGCGCAATGGAGAGCAGCGGGTCGGTTTCCTGGCAGGGCGGTTCTGCCGGTCGAGGGTCACAGTCAGACCGGCGGTATTCGTCGATACAGAGGTTGCGGGCGATGGTGTAGAGGTATTGGAGCACCTGGTTCGTGTCCCGGTAGGTGTCGCTGGCGAACCAGCGCAGGAACGTCTCCTGGGTGATGTCCTCCGCCTGCTCCCGGCTGCGGAGCCGGTAGAAGCAATAACGGTATATCTTTTCATACTGTTCTTCAATATCCAGCGCCACAGTCTCCCTCCCTTCACGTTCTCTATCATGTTTAACGGCTGAAATGACAAAATGTGCGGCTATCGCAAAATTTTTTTCAAAAGTTTATAAGAGCCTGTTTAATATCTCAGCGTGTGCGGATTGGCGAGATAGATTTTTTGTCCTGCAGGGCAAAAAGCTGCAGGAATCCGTATCGTGCAATGACCCCATTGAGGGGTCATTGCACGATATGGATTCCTGCGTCAAACCGGCTTCATCTGGCGGCAAAATTTCTCACCCTTGGTCATTTTTCCATTTTTCAAACAGCGCCTAACAGCCAGCTAACAAACTTCCGCAAATCTGCTTTTGAGCCGCAGCCCTTTTTCTCGCTATTCTGCGGGTGCCTCCCTGCGCTGGAACATCCCGCTCATAGCCGCTACCGCCGCCATCCCGCAGACGGGCTAGAGTCTGCGGCTCCGCGGGAAGCGCGCTGCGGTATGCTCTTCAGGCGGACTGCTCCAGCACGCCGTCCGCCATGCGGAAGACCAGATCGGAGGCCTCCGCAATGGCCGGGTCGTGGGTGACGATGATCACGCAGTACCCCTCCTCGTGGGCCAGCCGGGTGAGCAGCTCCACCACGTTCCGGCTGTTCTCCCCGTCCAGGTTGCCCGTGGGCTCGTCGGCCAGGAGC
>CAJUQS010000088.1 GCA_910588365.1 uncultured Oscillospiraceae bacterium
GACTTGTTCACCGGGCGGGTGACCCGCGGCCCGAAGAAGGGCATGGTGCGCTCCTTCCCCATCTGTGGGCGGTGCGCTGTTCAGCGGGACTGCAAGGTCCGGCCCATCCAGCGGTATCAGAAAACCCTGTCGCCAGAGACAGTCAAATATATCGGCATCGCGCGGGATGAAACAGAACGCCTGCTGCGTCTGGAGAACGGCAGGCAGGTTTCTCTGCTGGCTAAGTACAATTTTACGGAACAGGACGCATGGCAGCTCTGCGAGGACGCGGGGCTGCTTTCTCCTGTCTACGAATTCACCGACCGGGGCGGGTGCTGGTTCTGCCCCAACGCCAAGCGGGCGGAGCTGCGCCACCTCTACGACTGCCACCCGGACCTGTGGGCCAGGATGCTGGAGTTGCAGGCCATTCCCGGCAAGACAACGGAAAAGTTCAACCGCACCCAGAAGTTCTCCGACATCGACGCCATGTTCCGGCAGGAGGACGAGGAAACCGCACAGGCGGCGGCATAGCCAGGAATTGTTGGTATTGCCCGGTTTTCACAGTCCATTCTTGTTGGGTATCGTGAATAGCTTTTCCCGGTAAAAGCTGGTATCGTTGCTGCTGGCACAGCCACAAAATCATGATGAGGAGGACGAGCGAAATGACGAGATACGAGCGCCACCCCGCGCCGGAAAAGCTGCTTTTACAGATCACTACGGAGGCCGTCAACCTGCTGGCCCTGGGTACCCAGGATAAGCCCGCGGACGTATCCCTGTTGGAGACAGGCGCGGCCCTGACGGTCAAAGCCTGGGGGCTGCCCCAGGAGCTGCTGGAGAGCAGCACCGCCCTGATCCAGCACCAGAAGGAGCTGTTGGCAACCGCCAGCGGCAAGGCCGCCCTGCCGGACGATCAGCTCCTGGAGTGCTACGATGGCCCCATGACCGCCGAACTGATCTGGGGCCTGTTCGAGACCGCCGTCCGGCTGGACGATGCCCAGGAACGGGCCGCCATCCACCAGATGGCGCTCCTGCTGGCGGACGCCCTGGACTTCGATGAGTGGCTGGATCGGAACGGGCCGGTGGAGTCCGCGGGCAAATGAAAACACGATCTTGCGCAGCAGGGGGACTGTCCGATTGGACAGCTCCCCTGCTGCCGCAGATCATAGGGAGGTGTGTACCATAAGCAAGTACCAGGAATTTGACGCTCAAATATTTGAGGCCACCAAGATCATGATCGGTTTTACCCTGTCAGAAGGACAGAAAGCAGAACTGTTGAAGATCGCCGGAGAGATCGAGGCCGCCTGTCAGGACGGCAGTCTGAGCGGCGATGAGCGCCAGCAGCTTCTGGATACCATGGCGGACTGCGGCCTGGAACTGCCCCAGTCCCCCACAGAGCCGGTGGTGGACGAAGCAAAACTGCAGGAGCGTCTGGCCCAATATATGGAACTGGAACTGTTTCAAATGGATATTGGGGAGTTGATCCGCGACTATAAGGCCCAGGGGCTTCCCGTGCCACCGATGGAACAACTCCGGGCGGAGGCCGCCGCTGAGGCCAGGAAGTGTCTGGAGACCATGATGGTCTGCGAGGCCAAGGGCCATCTGTGGAAAGAAACAGCCGACCCGGAGAACGGGACCAGCACCCTGTCCTGCCGCCGCTGCGGGGCGGAGGAACACCTGCAATGGTAGGAGGTAAAAACACGATGAACACAAAATACGAGATCACAGACATTGCCCACGAAAAATATCCTTTTCTCCACCGTATCCGCGCCCTGCGGGACATCGGCAGTGAGGTCAAGGCCGGAGACCTGGGCGGCTTTGTGGAGTGCGAGAGCAACCTGTCCTTTGAGACGGGAGATGACGCCTGGATCTTTGACGATGCCATCGCTGCCGGAGAGGGCTGTGTGGACAAAGGCTCCGTCCTGCGGGAGAGGGCCATTGTCTGCTGCTGTGCTTATGCCTCCCACGGCACGGAAATGTCCGGCGATTCCAGAGCCGAGGATGACGCTTACATCCGGGGAGCCAGACTGAGCCGGTGCGCACGAGTCTCCGGCAGCGGCATGGTCCTCCAGTCCCCCACGACCAAAGCTGCACCCATTCTCACCGGCCGCTGTTCTGTCTACGGCAAGGTGATTGGCGATGTGACATTAACCGGAACCGCAGTGGTAATCAGCGGTGAGGAAATCCTCAATGAGTCCTTGGACACGC
>CAJUQS010000089.1 GCA_910588365.1 uncultured Oscillospiraceae bacterium
GGCCTGCCTCGGCGGGGGTTTTTCGGACACGCTCGCAAGTGAAGAGCTGCGGTGCCCCGTGAACAAGTAAATCCTACGGAGTTCTAATCTATAGCAATCATCAGAATTCCTGGCAAAAGTTCGGAGGTACAAAGTGCGCATGGCTGTGTTGTCGTCCTTGACGGGCGACAGCCCGCCTGCGTCCTCCGCCTTGCTCTGCACGCTTTGCCCGCCCCTCCTTTTTTGTCACGAATTCTGAAGCTTGCTATAGTGGTCTGGCTCTCAACCAACTCCGCCTGCCGGCCTCTTAAAGGGATAGAGCCTGCAACGGGGGACCCTCCGAATCGCTGCAATGTAAAACCGCACCGCACTCCCCACCCTCCCGCTGCTTCGCCTACGATAGAACCTGTGGGTAGACGATAGGCAGCGGCAGACGAAGGGCAAGCACTTAGGCAGAATCAGCCCAGCTACAGCAAAGGGCAGCTAAAAACAAAATTGGGGATTCTCAAGGGGGGACCCCTTGAGCGCCCTTTTGGTTACTTTTCCGGCGAGGGAAAAGTAACAGAGCGCCCCCGTACAGAGAATTTATTTCCCCTTTGGGGGCGTGACCTCGAATTTATAGCCGACCCCCCAGACGGTTTTCAGCGCCCACTGCTCGGAGACGTTCTCCACCTTCTCCCGCAGGCGCTTGATGTGTACGTCCACCGTCCGGCTGTCGCCGAAGTAGTCGAACCCCCACACCTCGTCCAAAAGCTGGTTGCGGGTGTACACCCGGTTGGGGGTGGAGGCCAGATGGTAGAGGAGCTCCAGCTCCTTTGGGGGCGTGTCCACCTTCCTCCCGTCCACTGTCAGTTCGTAGGAGTCCAGGTTGATCTCCAGCTTGTCAAAGACCAGCCGTTTGCGGGTGTCCTCGGGGATCTCCGTGCGGCGCAGCACCGCGTTGATGCGGGCAATCAGCTCCTTCATCTCAAAGGGCTTGACAATGTAGTCGTCCGCCCCCATCTCCAGCCCCTGAATGCGGTCAAAGACCTCGCTCTTGGCGGTAATCATGATAATGGGGGTGCGGCTGCTCTCCCGGATCTTCCCGCACACCGCCCAGCCGTCCATGACGGGGAGCATGATGTCCAGCAGAACCATGTCCGGCTGCATAGAACGGAAGGTCTCCACCGCGCTGCCGCCGTCAAACACAGCCTGCACCTCGAACCCCTCCTTCTCCAGATACATCCGGATCAGATCGGAGATGTTGTGGTCATCCTCTACTACCAAAATCTTTCTCGCCATGCGCATCCTCCTGCCCCGCGGGGAAAAGCGGGGAACTTTCTATGATAATCATACAAAATTATACCCGATAGGGGGATTTTTTCTTGAACATTCTGTAAATTAGGCGCTGTTTGAATAGCGGAAATACGGCCGGCGGCGAGAAATCCCGCTCCCGGACAGGGCCCGCCTGACGCGGGAATCCCGGGTGGGCCGCCGTTTTTCAAAAGGCTCTGGCGCGTCAGGCCGTAAGCCGCCAGGCGCACAGCCTGTAGCGGGCCTCCTCCAGCCCCTCCAGAAGCTCCTCCAGGCTCTCCGTGCTCCCGCCGTCCAGTCCCACGGACAGATCCTCCCGGTATCCGCCCATGGCCCGCAGCAGAGCTCCGGGTCCCGCGTAGGCCTCCAGGAGCAGATCCCGCTTCACCTGGGCGCAGCCCAGGTCCTCCAGCAGCTTGCCGGTATCCGACCGGCCCTCGCAGAAGACCAGGTCCAGCCAGCAGCAGGCGGACTGCCACAGGAGCTCCCGGGCAAGGAGGATCTCCTCCTCCACCTCGTCCTCCGCCGTGCCTGCGGCCCGCAGCGCGACGGCGTGTCCCCCTGCCACCAGAGAGCGCACCAGATCGCCCTCCCCCATCTGTTCCGCGCTCAGCAGGAAGGTGGCCTGGGCGGAGCCCAGCTTCTCCAGCACAGCCCGGGCCTCCTCCGCGGACCGGACATCCACCAGCAGATAGACCTTCTGCCCCTCCGCCGCCTGGACGGGGGGCGGGTTTTCCGGCGGAGGCGGCGTAACGTCGGGCCGGCCGGGCTCCTCCGCCGGCGACGTGACGGACTTCTCGTATTCCAGGTACCGCTCCCGCATCTGGAGCGCGGCCGCGTCTAAAAAGCTGCGGTCGTCCAGGCTGTCCTCGCCGCTGCGGATGCGGATGAGGGGGACGGTTTCCGTCTCGCTGATGCTCCATCGCAGATCGAAGTAGCGGCATACCAGCGCCACGGGGAAGAACATGACGCCGCCCTTTTCTATGGCGGAACCGTTGTAGATATTGCCCTGTTTGTCGTAGACCTGCTGGGCCTCCAGATCGAAGCGCAGGTCGATCTTCGTGGTGTAGAGCATGGCCAGCCCCATCAGATCGCTGCGCACGTAGGACACGCCCAGATCCGTCCCCTCGAAGACCCGGCTTGACACGTACCACACCCCGCCGGAGCGGAAGGGCATGGTGGCGCTGTCCATCTCCAGCACCTGGTTGTTGACCGCGGTGAGGTACACGTCGGTGAGGTACGCCTGCCCGGCAGGGGGGACGCAGGCCAGCAGCGCCGCCAATGCCAGCAGAAGAACCGCCAGACGGCGGCGCCAGCGCTTCATACTCCCCATCTCCCCTCTCCTCAGAATCAGTCCCCTACAGTCTACCACAAAAGGGGCGCGGATACAATGAGAAAATGCGGCCCCGGCACGGAGATGCGGAAAAAGGCACCCCGTCCGGCGGACCGCGTCGCCGCGGCCCGCCAAATGGGGTGCCTTCTGTTCATCGCTTGATTTCGGGCCGCCGGACGGGGTTTCCTACCTGCAGGCCGTGATTCCCTTCTCGGTCACCAGGTAATCCATCACCACGTCGTGCCCGTCCATGGGCAGGTCCTCCCGGACCATCTGCCCCCGGCAGAGCAGGAGGGCCGGACAGCCGGTCCGCGGCAGGAAGCGGTCGTAGTACCCGCCGCCGTAGCCCAGCCGCTGTCCGCCGGCGTTGCCGGTGCAGCAGGGGACCAGCGCCAGATCGATCTCCTCCGGCGGCACCAGGGGACACTGGAGCTTGGGCGCCAGGATGCCGAATTTCCCGCTGACCAGATCCCCCAGGCTCCCGATCTGCCGGGCCTCCATGACCCCCGGCTGCGTGCACAGGGGCAGGACCAGGCGCTTGCCGTCCCGCAGGGCGGAGCGGAGCAGGGCCGTGGTGTCAATCTCCCACTTCGCGCCCACGTAGCAGAAGACGGTCCGGGCCTCCCGGTAGAACTCGGACTGCTCTACCCAGCGGCAGATGGCGGCGTCCGCCTCACGGCAGTAGACCGGGGAGAGGTTCTTGACCCGCCCGGCCATCTCCGCCCGGATGGCTTCCTTTGTCATTGCAATCGCTCCTTACTGCTTGCTCGCATGATGTTTCGCGTTCAGCCGCTGCTCCCGGTTCTTGCAGAAGGTCTCCAGCTGGGGCACCAGGATGATGGCGATCACCAGGGCGGTGAAGCCGCCGTTGTAGAGGCTGAAGCCGCCGTGGATGGCGGGGATGGAGGTCACCAGCAGGTAGTGCATCCCGCCGGCCAGGATCCCGGCCCACCAGCCGTAGTCCCCGGCGATGGGCGCCAGACCGCTGGCGAAGCACAGCCCCACCATGATGGCCTGGGCGTTCACCGGGAACACGCCGCCAAAGCCGAGGGTTGCCGCGTAGGAAAAGGCCACGTAGCCCACCATGATGGGCCACACGTTGCCCGGATGGGCCCCGTTGGCGCCGAAGCACACCATGCAGAACACGATGCCGATGGTCACGCCGTTGAAGCCCGCCAGAGCGTCGCCCTGGATGGCGTTGACAAAGATGTAGTAGGCCAGGATCATCAGGCCGTAGACGCCCACGTTCATGATGGCCAGACCGGGGCCGTACTTGGCGGTGAAGTCCGCCTTATGTCCGGTGTCCTTCAGCAGCGCGCCGTACCCCTTGAAGCTCTTCCCGTTGAGCCAGAAGCCCGCCAGGACGCACAGCCCGAAAAAGATGATGCAGAAGCCCCACACCACGCCGGGATGGCTGCCGTCCAGGGTGGCGGCGATCTCCGGCACCGTGTTGCCCAGGCTCTTGTAGAGCACCGCCACCGCCATCAGGCCCAGCAGCACACCGGGCAGGGCGGCGGAGTACAGGTCGTACCCCTTGTGGACGCTGGGGGAGTGGGCGGCCATGGCCGGGGTGAGGAAGCCGATGAGCCCCCCCACCACCAGCATCAGCGCCACGCCGGTGAGGGTTACGCCGTGGACCTCCGCGTCATTGGGGTAGCGCAGCAGCAGCTCGCTGGCCAGGGGGCACAGGGCCGTGGCGAACATGGCCAGGTTCACGTACTTGGGGAAGGGCTCCTTCCGCGCCAGGGCGTGGAGCATGACCCCCAGGAAGAAGGGCCACATATTGAGGAAGTTGATGCCCCAGAAGGAGAACCCGGTGGTGAGGAAGTAGGCGGCGACGGTCAGGCCGTTGACGGCCGCCCCGGGCAGGCAGGTCATGGCCGCGCACACAAATCCCACCAGGGATACATTGAGGAACGCGCCGGAGACGCTGCCCACGGCAAAATAGTCCTTGGTCAGCTGGGCCGGGGACATGAGGATCCGTGCCAGGCCCGTTATCATTTCCCCCCGGTCCGGCGCCAGCCCCGCGGCGATGAGGAAAGCCGCGGAGGAGGCCATCAGGAAGAAGCGGATGATCTTGACTGAGTCGGTTTTCTGGTTAGCCAATAAAACCGCCCCCGATCATCCAAGGGTGCGCCTGGCCGCCTCAACCACGTTCCCGATGAGTACGGAGGTGGTCACGGCGCCCACGCCGCCGGGCACGGGGGTGATGGCCTCCACGATGGGCTCCACCTCCTCATACACCGCGTCGCCGGCGATGCCGCCCTTGGCCTCGTCCCAGTTGATGGACACGTCCACCACGATCTGGCCGGGGCGGACGTACTCCTTGGTCAGGCTCTTGAGGACGCCGGCGGCGGAGACCAGGATGTCCGCCTCACGGGTGATGGCGGGCACGTCCTTGGTGCGGGTGTGGCAGGTGGTGACGGTGGCGTTCTTGCCCATGAGCATGATGCCCAGGGGCTTGCCCACCACCAGGCTGCGGCCGATGACCACGGCCTTCTTGCCGGTGCAGTCGATGCCGTAGTGGCTGAGGATCTCCATGCAGGCGGCGGGGGTGCAGGGGGCAAAGCCCATGGGCTTGCCCATGAACACGCCGGCATTGCTCAGATCGGTCATGCCGTCCACGTCCTTGCGGGGGTCCAGGCGGTTGCAGATCTCGTCCTGGTCCGCCTTCAGGTGCTTGGGCAGGGGGCGGAAGAGGAGCACGCCGTGGATCTTGTCGTTGGCGTTGATGTCGTCGATGACCTTGAGGAGCTCCTCCTTGCTCACGTCCTCGGGGAGCAGGATCTTCTCCACCGCCACGCCCAGGGTCTCGGCCCGCTTGGTGGCGCCCCGCTCATAGCTGAGATCGTCGGGCCGCTCGCCGCAGCGGACGATGGCCAGAGTGGGATTCACGCCCTTGGCCTTGACGGCCTCGCAGTCGGCGATGATGCGGGCGTTCAGCTCCGCGTTGACTTCTTTTCCTAAAAGCTGTTTAGCCATAGCAGTCGTATCCTCTTTTTCATGTTATCATACTTTTTCTTGAAAGAAAAAGTATCAAAAAGAACTTGGGCAGCGCCTGCGCTGCCGGACCGGCCGTTGGGCCGCAGGTCCAGTGACGCGATCCGCCCATTGACGGTCCCCATGCTCTTCAGCCAGGGCAGTACCTGAGAGAGCTCCGAATCGATCAGCGCGCGCTGGTTGATTCAGCGGTTCCCGGAATCCGCACACGGTGACGGGCTGTCGCTTTTACTTGAAGAAGCCGTCCTTGACGGTGCCGAAGATCTCGTCGGCCATTGCGCCGTACTTCTCCAGCATCCCCAGGCACTTGGCGTTCATCTCGTCGGCTAGGGCCCGGTTCTTCAGCGTCTTGGTGTTGATGAACACGTTGAGGCTGGCGGCCTGCAGGGCGGCCTTGACGCACACCGCGCCGCAGCCCGCGTCGCTGACGGCCAGGCGGCTGCCCTTCTCCGCGAAGACCTTGATGGCCTCCAGGGACTCGCAGCACAGCTCCATGATCTTCACGGGAACCTGGCAGGCCACGATGGTGGCCTCCTCCAGGATCTGGTCCCGGTTGGGGTCGTCCTTGGGGATGCCGTAGGCCTTGGCCAGGGGCTCAAAGCCCTTGGCGTCCAGGGCGATCTGGTCCAGCAGGTCCTTCTGGAGCTGGTCGCACTTCCCCTTCAGGGCGATGATCTCCTCCTCCACGCCGGCGTACTTCTTCTTGCCCACGGTCAGAGAGCCCACCATGTTGCCAAGGGCCGTGCCGATGGCGCCCACCAGGGCGGAGGCCCCGCCGCCGCCGGGGACAGGCGCGTTGGAGGCCAGGACGGTTACAAATTCAGTGCAGGATGCCTGTGCGAAATCCATTGTCATTTCTCCTTTTTCTTTATTAGAAAAATCCCGGGGCTCCGCGCCCCAGGGCTCTGCCCCTTTTTGCTCGTGCAAAAAGGAACCAAAAACATGCCGGACCAAGGGTCCGGCCCCCTTTGATTACGGGGGATTTTATGGGGCACAGCGGGGGTTCTCCACGCTATGGACAGTCCGGGCGCAGGCCCCGCCGCCCCCTGCGTCTGTCCACGGGTCCTGCCGGGGGTGCTTACTGCGGCGCCGCTTCTACGGAAGTTTCCCCATCACCGGTTTTACTCCCGGATTCGGACGCCTCCTCCCCCCACCGCTCACAGCCCCCCATCGGGTCGTCGGACAGGCCCAGCAGGTAGTCCGCGGAGACGTGGTAGTGGCGGCAGATTTTAGCGATGTTCTCGGAGGTCGTTGTCCGCTTTCCGCTCTCTAAGTCGCTGACATTGTTCGGCCGTGTGCCGATGATAGCGCCCAACTCCTTCTGCGTTTCATGATGCAGTTTGCGTATCTCCTGGATACGTTGACCAAACAATTCCTTTGAAAACATAAAAGCTCCTTGACAATGTCGGTTTTTCTGATATAATCACTCTTGAGATGTCAGAAAAACTGACACACAAGCAAGGAGGTACATTCAATGAGCATTCTGCATGAAATCTATCATGAAACATACGAGCCATGTGAACCGCTCCGGAAGATACCCAAAGAGCTGCTAGACAGAAAATGGGCGTTTTATGAGGAGGTGGAGAAGCGGGTGGGTATCGAGCTCATCGAGCGCCACTGGGACGCCATCTGCGAGGCGGACAGCGTCCGGGACTATGTCAATTTCCGGGAGGGATTCCGTTTAGGGGTGTCCCTCATGCTGGAGATGATCCGCTAGGACTTTTTTGCCAGAATGCAGTACCACTCCGCCTGCTCCGCCGGAACCGGGGCCTGCACCGGATGGGGCGCAAAGCGCTCGATCCGGTATCCCAGCTCCTTCAGCGTGTTTTCCACAATGCCGCGCTTCAAGGGGTGATAGTGCTCCTGGAATGTCTCGTGCTGAAAGGTCTTCCCGTCCTTCTCCAATGTAAAGACGATATGGAAGGTGATGGTGCCGTCCGGGTGGTGCTCCCAGAACTGGATGGTATCCACCCGCAGATCCCCGTGGAACATGGGGCGGTAGAAGTAGTACTGCTGCTTCTCCTCCAGGATTTTATCCCAGCTGCGCATATCCAAATAGAGGTACCCGCCCGGATTCACTAGCCGGTCCATGGCCGCCAGCGTCTTCACCGCGTCCTCATTGGGCACGTAGGGCAGGGAGTTCCCGGTGCTCATCACGCAGTCGTAGGTCCCCGGGGCGGTCCTGTCGATCTCCCGGAAGTCCGACTGGAACAGCTCCACCGCGAGCCCCCGGCTCTCCGCCTTTTCCCGGCATTTTTTCAGCATGGCCCCGCTCAAATCGGAGCCCGTCACCCGGTACCCCAGCTCCGCCAGCTCCAGCGTCAGGTTCCCGCTCCCAATGGAGCAGTCCAGCACGGATTTTACCCCCGTACCATCGAAGAGGACCCGGTAGTGCTCACGGAAGAGGTCCCAGCCCCGCTGGTCGAAGCGCAGATCGTAGATATCCGCGCGGTCATACAGGATCATAGACGCCTCCTATCCGTACAGCTAAGAAAATCCCGGCGGCGGAATCGCCGCCGGGATTGAAAACCGGAAAACTCAGATTAGAACAGGCCGGAAACCTTGCCGGTCTCGGTGTCCACGTCGATGCGGCGGTAGGCCGGATCGGAGCTGGTGCCGGGCATCATGGAGATGGTGCCGGCCATGGGGCACAGGAACTTGGCTCCGCCGTACTCCAGGATGTCCCGGATGGGCAGACGCCAGTTCTTGGGCACACCCTTCCAGCTGGGCTCGTGGCTCAGGGACAGGTGGGTCTTGACCATCATGGTGCAGTAGTCGGCGTACTTGGGATCGCTCTCGAAGCGCTTGGCCTTCTCCAGAGCCAGGGGCGCCCAGTCCACGCCGTCCGCGCCGTAGACCTCCTTGGCGATCTTCTCCACGCGCTCGCGCAGAGGCATCTCCAGGGGATACAGGAACTTGATCTCGTTGGACTCCTTGCAGGCGTCCACGACGGTCTCGGCCAGCTCGATGGCGCCCTCGCCGCCCAGACGCCAGTGGTTGCTCAGCGCGCAGCGGACGCCCTTCTCGGCGCACAGGCGGCGCAACAGCGCGATCTCCGCCTCGGTGTCGGTGTAGAACTGGTTGATGCAGACCACGGGCACGATGCCGGACTTCTTGATGGTCTCCACATGGTGGAACAGGTTCTCGCAGCCCTTCTCCAGCAGCTCCAGGTTCTCCTTGGTGTACTCCTCGGGCAGGGGACGGCCGGCGACAACGGTGGGGCCGCCGCCGTGCATCTTCAGGGCCCGGATGGTGGCGACCAGGACGGAGACGTTGGGGGTCAGGCCGCTCAGGCGGCTCTTGACGTTCCAGAACTTCTCAAAGCCGATGTCCGCGGCGAAGCCGGACTCGGTAACATGGTAATCGAACAGCTTCAGCGCCAGCCGGTCGCCGATGACGGAGGACTGGCCGATGGCGATGTTGGCGAAGGGGCCGGCGTGGATCAGCATGGGCTGATGCTCCACGGTGTAGCACATGGTGGGGTTGATGCAGTTGCGCATCCAGGCGGTCATGGCGCCGGCGACCTCCAGATCCTCGGTGGTCACGGGCTCGCCCTTGCGGTTGTAGGCCACGACGATCTTGCCGATACGCTCGCGCAGATCCTTCAGATCCTTGGCCACGGCCAGAATGGCCATCAGCTCGGAGCCCACGGCGATGCCGAACTTGGACTCCATCAGGTAGCCGTCCTTGTTGCCGCCCACGCCGATGATGATGTTGCGCAGGCCCTGGGCGCAGAAGTCCAGAACCCAGCCCATCTCCACGCGCTTGGGATCGATGTCCAGGCGCTTGAGGCCGCGCTTGGCCAGCTGCTCGTCGTCGTAGTTGCGCTCGTGCTGCATACGGGCGTTGAGGGCGACCATGGCCAGGTTGTGGGCGTTCATGATGTCGTTGATGTCGCCGGTGAGGCCCAGGGAGAACTCGGTCATGGGCATCAGCAGGGCGTTTCCGCCGCCGGCCGCGGTACCCTTCACGTTCATGGTGGGGCCGCCGGAGGGCTGGCGCAGGCAGCCGCCCACGTTCAGGCCCAGCTTGCCCAGGCCCTCAACCAGGCCCAGGGAGACGGTGGACTTGCCCTCGCCCAGAGGGGTGGGGGTGATGGCGGTGACTTCGATGAACTTGCCGTCGGGCTTATCCTTCAGCCGGTTCATGATCTTGATGAAGTCCAGCTTGGGGGTCTTGCCGTAGGGAATGATCTCCTCGGGGAGCAGGCCCAGCTTCTTCCGGAACTCCTCCACAGGGGGCAGGGTGCGCTCCGCTTCCTCAGCGATCTGCCAATCCTTGTACTCGGTGGGGTCCAGGGTTACGCGCCCGGTCTCCGGGTCCACATACTTGCCGTCCTTGAATTCAATTGCCATAGGAATCCTCCTTGTTCCCCGGGATATTTCACCACCCCCGGGAAAATATTTATTTTGACGCCGCGCTTCAATACGTCCGCGACCCCGGCGCCAATAACGAGATTCGTGCGCGGCCCAGCCGCGCGGAAAGACGGGGAAATCTGACAGCCCTATCTTTCGTTAAAATAATATCAAACTTTTGCCGAATATACAATTGGCATGTTTGACAATTATTTAACAGTTCCTTGTGCAAGGTCACAAGAGGGGATTTGCGCCCCCCTGCGGGAGACGGGCGGACGTTCCTTTTTGCCCGTGCAAAAAGGAACCGCGGGGTGTGGGGCCGCGCAGGCCCCACTTAGCTCGCGTCATTGGGCGTCCACTTACGCTCTCCCATCCCGGAAGCACTCCCGCACCTCTCCGCTCATATATAGCGATCCCAGAGCGCAGGCCACGCCGCCGGCGCCCTCGGCCGCAATGGCCTTTGCCACGCCGTCAGCCACACTCCCGCAGGCCGTGGCCCGGGCGCCAAGGGCCCGGATGCGCTGTGCCAGCTCCTCCGCCTTCATGGCCCGGGGGTTCTCCGGCCGGACGGTGAAGAACTGCTCCGCCAGGGGGACGATGAGCCCCAGAATGGACTCCACGTCCTTGTCGGCCATGACGCCGGTGACAAAGGTGATCTTCCGCCCGGGGAACAGCCGGGTGAGGCTCTCCGCGGTGGCTCGGATGCCGTGGGGGTTGTGCCCCCCGTCCACGATGAACACCGGATCCCGGCGCAGCACCTCGAACCGCGCAGGCCAGCGGGTGTGCTCCAGGCCCTGCCGGACGGCCCCGTCGGGGATCTGCCAGCCCCGTGACCGGAGGACCTCCACGGTCTCCAGCACCACGGCGGCGTTGTTGAGCTGATAGCGTCCCACCAGGGGGATGCACAGGTCCGTCCATCCGCCGTAGGTGAAGCTCTGGCCGCTCAGGCCGAACTCCCCGGGCACGATGGCGGAGAAATCGGGGCTGCGCAGAGCCGCGCCCCGCTCACGGCAGACCTGCTCGAATACCAGATCCGCCTCCGGGTTGCCGCCATAGCTGACCACGGCGCAGCCCGGCTTGATGATGCCGGCCTTGGCCCGGGCGATGTCAGCCATAGTGGGGCCCAGCTCCTTCACATGGTCCAGGCCCATGGCGGCGATAACCGCCGCCTCGGGGGTGTCGATGACATTGGTGGAGTCCAGCTCCCCGCCCATGCCCACCTCCAGCACGATGATATCGCACTTCTCCCGGCGGAAGTACTCCATGGCCAGGGCGGTGATGAGCTCGAACTCGGTGGGGGCGTCCTCCATGGCGTCGGCATAGGGCCGGATGTGGTCCGTCAGCTCCGCCAGGGTGCCGTCGGGGATCTGCTCCCCGTTTACCTGCATCCGCTCGTTGAAGCGGTTGATGAAGGGGGATGTGTACAGGCCCGTGCGGTACCCGGCCCGCTCCAGAATGGACGAGAGCATGGCGGCGGTGGAGCCCTTGCCATTGGTGCCGGCGATGTGGATGAACTTCAGCTCCTTCTGGGGGTTCCCCAGCTTTTCCAGCAGCTCCCGGGTGCGCTCCAGGCCCAGCTTGCTGCCCACCCAGTTGACGGAGTGGATATACTTGAGTGCTTCTTCGTAGGTCATATCGCTTTTACCTGATTTCGTATGTTATGAGTTGCCGGGTCACGCCCTGCGGAGGATATGGCTGACCACGGGCTTGTAGACGGCGCGGTTGACAACGGTAACCACCGCGGCGTTCACGGCGATGGTCAGCGGCTTGGTGGCCAGGCGCTGGAGGAAATTTGTCCCCAGCAGGATCCAGAAAATGGTCATATCCTGCTTGACCATCATGCAGCTATACAGGGTGCTGCCGACAAGGCCGAACACAAAGCTGTTCAGAAAGCCCACCACGATGACGATGGCCGCCACCTTCCAGGTATCCCTGGTCTCCGCCAGGGGGCTGCGGAAGATATACTTGGTGCTCACGCCGCTGAGGATGCCCACGGAGAGGGGCCCCAGCACCAGGGGCGGGAACCAGGTGCCGTAGCCGCTGAGGATGGTACCCAGGAAATCGGCGATGACTGCCACGATGGCGCCGGGAACGGGTCCCAGCCACATGCCGGCCAGGATGACGGGGATGCTCTCAAAGCTGATGCGCAGAGTGTCGCTGGCCTGGATGCTCAGAAAGCGGGCGAGGATGATCTGCATGGCTACCAGCGCCGCCATCATGACCAGGTTGCGGGTCGTGAGCAGCTTGCCTCTCTTGGGGGTCGTGGTGTTCTCGGGTTTGTTGGTACGCTCCATTTCGCGTTCCTCCTTAAAATTCCGCCCCGAAGGGCTGATGTTTAGGAGGTAAAGTAGGGCTGCCGCACAGGGGGCCCGAAAAAAACATGCCAATCCAAGCCGCCCAAGGCGGCCAAGATTGGCATGGATACCATCCGGGTGCTGGACGCAGCCGCTCGAACCGCTGCGCAACCAACTTCCCTGTGGGAACAGCCATCGCCCTTCCGGCCCAACGGCTGTCCCGGCGGCGCGAACGCCGCCTGGTAGCGGATGCAGCATACCATCGTAGGCCCTATTTCGCGGGGGCCTTTCGTGCAAGGGCAACTTCCCAGCCGCTTGCCACTTTACGCGATATGCTTACTCTACCAATCCTATTCGATTCCGCCGCCGGGACCCCCGTCCCAGCAACAGGGCTATCATACACCATATGGACGCGGATTGCAAGTTCTTTCACAAAGATTTTCCGGGAAATTTACGCCCCCTGCAGCGCCGACCCGATCCGCTTCATCCGGCCCAGCACGATGTCCCCGATAACCGCCATATCCTCAGCGGTGAAGGCGTAGCGGAAGTTGTCGGAAAACAGGATCTGGGCGTTGGGCGGAAATTCGTCGTCCCCCAGCCAGAGCAGGAGCTGGATGGTGAGCCCCGGCATCAGCTCCACCTCCCAGCCGCAGTCGCTGCGGGAGAGCTTTTTGGCGGGCAGCCTCTCCATAATCTGATTGAGGAGCTCCGGCTTTGCGCCGTAGGAGAAGGCAAAGCGGTTAATGCACCGGCCGGTGAACTGCCGGAGGTAGACCTCCCCCCAGGGGAACTCCCGGTAGGTGAGGTACTGCCCGCCGGGCATGGCGTACCGCCCGTCCAGCAGGTAGCGCAGAAACAGGATGCGTTCCCCGTTGCTCAGGGGGGAGGGGCCCACGATGGTAAAATCCGGGTGGGAGACGGTGAACTTCTCCCCCAGCAGCTCCATGGTCACGGTGCCCGCCTCCCCGTCCAGGGGGAGGCCGCAGCGGGCGGCCATCTCCGCCAGGGAGCCTTCTCTATATTTTTCCAGATAGAATTCCAGAGGTTTGCCCTCTTTGTTGTTGACGACCTCCATAGCTGGTCCTTTCTTTTTTTGACTTTGGTCCCGGGGCGTGAACCGCCCGAGCGGTTGCCCGGCGCAACGCCCAATGACGCGAGCCAGATGGGGCCTACGCGGCCCCACACCCCGCGGTTACTTTTTGTACGGCCAAAAAGTAACCAAAAAGCCGCCAGAACCCATGGTTCTGGACTCCTTTACTCGGGGCCGTCCCAGGCAGCGCTTGCGCTGCCGGACGGCCTGCCTCGGCGGGGGTTTTTCGGACACGCTCGCAAGTGAAGAGCTGCGGTGCCCCGTGAACAAGTAAATCCTACGGGGTTCTGATCTAGTGGTCTGGTGCTTGAAGCACTCCGCCTGCCGGCCTCTTAAAGGGATAGAGCCTGCAAAGGGGATCCCTCCGAATCGCTGCAAAGCAAATCTGCACCGCACCGATGTGCCACAGCAGGGGCCCCGTTAGGGCTCGTGGGTAGACGCAGAAGGGCGGCAGACGAAGGGTATGCACCGCCGGTAGAATCAATCCAGCTACAACGGAGGGCAAATAAAAAACAAATGGAGTATCGCCCTCCGGGCGATGCCGGGGGGCCGGGGGACTCCCCCGGCGGCTTTTTGGTACCTTTTTGTGCGCACAAAAAGGCACCCGGGGCGCGGGGCCGGGGAGGCCCCGCAAAGGACAGCAAGCCTATTCCTGGGATTATCCCCACAGCGCCGACAGCATGGGGATAATCTGCTTTTTCCGGCTCATGATCCGGGGCAAAAATGCCTCGTGGTCCTTCAGCTCCACGTTGAACGCCTGGCGGAAGGTGTCCTCCCCGCCTACACAGAGGATTTTGCTCCCCTCCAGCAGCACGTCCGTCAGCATCAGCACCACCATGCTGTACCCGTGTTCCGTTCTGGCATTCTCCATGATGCGCAGAAACTCCTCCTTGCGCAGCAGCTGGCGGTCCGAGTCCACACACGTGATCTGGCTGACGCCGAAGTCGTGGCCCGCGATGTGGAACTCCTTGAAGTCCGTGAAGAACAGCTCCTCCACCGGCTTGTCCTCCGGGGTGGAGGCGGAGAAGATCTTCCGCCCCAGCTCGTCCAGGCTGAGATCCGCGATATAGGCCATCCGCTCGGCCATCTTCCGGTCCCGGGGGGTGCAGGTGGGGGACTTGAACATCACCGTATCCGAGACAATGGCCGCCGCCATCAGGCCCGCCAGCTTGGGGGAGGGCATCAGCCCCCGCTCCTGGTACATCCCCGCCACGATGGTGCAGGTGCTGCCCACAGGCTCGTTGCGGAAGTAGATGGGGTTTTTCGTCTGGATGTCCGCCAGGCGGTGGTGGTCGATGATAGCCAGGATGTCCGTCTGCTCCAGACCCGGCACCGACTGGGCCGCCTCATTGTGGTCCACCAGCACCACCCGCTTGCGACGGGGCTTGATGAGGTGGTAGCGGGAGAGGGTGCCCACCACCCGCTCCTGGCTGTCCAGAATGGGGTAGCTGCGGTAGCGGCTCTGGAGGACGATCTCCCGCACGTCGTCGATATAGTCCTCCAGGTGGAAGGAGGTGATCTCCCCCTTCTGCGCCAGACGGCTGACCGGAATGGCCTGGAAGATGCGGCGCACCGCCCGGAGGCTGTCAAAGGGGGTGGAGATGATGCAGGTGTTCTTCACCAGCCGGCGGATGTCGTCGGGCAGCTCCGCCTGGCAGAGAATGATGCAGGCCACGCCGAACTCCACCGCCCGGCGGAGCATGTCCGGCTGGTTGCCGCAGATGAGGATGGTCTCCTTCTGGCGGAAGGGGGGCAGCTCCCCCGCCTGGGGCAGCGCCAGGATCACCTCGCCGGAGATGGTGTTCACCACGTCCTCCGTCTCCCCCAGCAGCTGGCCCTCCAGCACGCTGAGGATGTTGAACAGTGGCACCGCGCGCAGATCCGGGGCCTCGATGGTCTCCATGTCGAAGCCCGCGATGTCCCCAGCGGTGAGCATCCCCCGCAGGCGGCCCTCGTCGTCGGTGACGGGGATGGCGGAGATCTGCTTGTCCTCCTCCATGGCCGACCAGGCCCTGTTGACGGTGACCGCCTCGTGGAGGATGGGGGGCACGTCAAAGTCCAGGTCCTGGACCTGGGTGCGCATATTCTTGATGAGCAGGGGCGGCTCGAAGCCGAAGAGGTTCAGAATCAGCCGGGTTTCATCGCTGATCTGGCCCAGGCGGGCGGCCGTGTACTGCCGCTCGCCCAGAGAACTGCGCAGAGCCGCGTAGGCCATGGCGGACACCACCGAGTCCGTGTCCGGGTTGCGGTGTCCTGTGACGTAGATTCGTTCCATATCGTTTACACTCCTGTCGCAAGATCATTTACGGTCCATACGAATATAGGGGATAGTATGCGCAAAAGCCCTCTTCTCATCAGTGTATCACAGGCGGCCGCGCCGGCGCAACCAGAATCAGGGAAAATCTTTCCCCGCTTCCCGCCCGGCCCCGCGCGAAACAAACGCCCCGCAGGCTATGGACTTGGCGGGCGGAGCGTGCTATACTGGGTGGCATCAGAGCCGGGGGAGTCCCCGGGCGGGAGGGGCGAAGATGAAAAAATCGGACATCCTGCTGGCGGCCGGGGTGCTGCTGGCGGCGCTGGCACTGTATCTGCTGTTCCGGCCCGGCGGCGAGGGCGCCTGGGCGGTGGTAGAGATAGACGGGACGGAGATCGCCCGCTACGCCCTCGCGGCGAACAGGACTGTCACCATCGGAGAGGCGGATTACAACGTCCTGGAGATTGCCGGCGGGACGGCGGCGGTGGCGGAGGCCAACTGCGGGGATCACACCTGCGTGCGCACAGGGAAGATCTCCCGGGAGGGGGAGGTCATCGTGTGCCTGCCCCACCATCTGACCGTCCGGGTGGAGGGCGGCGATGCCGCGCCCTTCGACGGGGTGGTACGGTAGGGGGGGCGGCGGGATGAGCAGACGCGTGGCCCGCTATGCGCTCCTGACGGCGCTGGCCATGGTGCTCTCCTGGCTGGAGAGCGCGATCCCCCTCTCCGCGGCGGCGCCGGGGATGAAGCTGGGACTGCCCAATCTGGCGATCATCTTCGCCCTGTACCGGCTGGGCCTCCGGGAGGCGGCATCCGTCTCCCTGGCGCGGGTGATATTGGTGTCCGCCACCTTCGGCAACGCCTACTCCCTGGCCTACTCCCTGGCCGGGGCGGCCCTGAGTCTGGCGGTGATGGCGGCGCTGAAGAGGACGGGGCGCTTCTCCATCCTGGGCGTCAGCATCGCCGGGGGCGCGGCCCACAACCTGGGACAGATCCTGGTGGCCATCGCCGTGCTGGGCACCGCCCGGCTGGCGTGGTACCTGCCGCCCCTGCTGGTGTCCGGAACCGCGGCGGGCGCGGCCATCGGCGCGGCGGGGGGGTTGCTGACCGAGCGGGTGCGGCTGTAGCCCTGGAAAAACAGGGGAGGGCGCGTCAGAGCTGGACCATCACCTGCCCGATGGGCTCGGTGATGGTCAGATCCGCGCCCGCGCCCAGGGCGGTCTTGTTGATGACCACCAGCCTGCCGCCCCGGTAGTATTGGATCAGCCCCGCCGCCGGGTAGACGGTGAGGGAGGTGCCGCCGATGATGAGGATGTCCGCCTGGCGGATAGCGGAAACGGACCGGGCGATGACGTCCTGGTCCAGTCCCTCCTCATAGAGGACCACGTCCGGCTTGATCGCGCCGCCGCAGCGGCACCGGGGCACGCCGGCGCTGTTTTGAACCGCCTCCACGCCGTAAAACGCGCCGCAGCGGGTGCAGTAGTTGCGCAGGACGCTGCCGTGGAGCTCCAGGACGTTCCGGCTGCCCGCCTTCTGGTGGAGGCCGTCGATGTTCTGGGTAATGACCGCCTTCAGCTTTCCGGCGGCCTCCCACTCCGCAAGCTTCCTGTGTGCGGCGTTGGGCTGGGCGTCCAGGCAGAGCATCTTGCTGCGGTAAAAGCGGAAGAACTCCTCCGGGTTCGCCTCGTAGAAGCTGTGGCTGAGGATGGTTTCCGGTGGATAGTCGTACTGCTGGTGGTAGAGCCCGTCGGTGCTGCGGAAATCCGGAATGCCGCTCTCGGTGCTCACCCCGGCTCCGCCGAAAAAGACGATGTTCTCGCTGTGGTCAACCCATTCCTTCAGTTTCCTGACGGATTCCGTCATGGCTGTTTCCTCCCATCAATTCTCAGAACCTGTATTCACAACCGTTGAACGCTGTCTGTCCAGTCTTTTTCCCGTCATACTGCGTCGATTTCCCTTGCAATCCGTCAGGATTGCTGCGAAAAATCTCCTTGTCTGGCGGGAAAAATCCTCGCCCATCCAGCATTCCCCGGCTATGAATACAGGTTCTCAGTTTATCACACTTTACGATGAAGGAGCATAGAATCATGAATATCCAGATCTTCGGTTCCTCCAAGTGCTTTGACACGAAAAAAGCGGAGCGGTGGTTCAAGGAGCGGCGGGTGAAGTACCAGTATATCGATCTGCCGAAGAAGGGCTTTTCCGCCGGGGAGTACCGCTCCGTGCGGCAGCGGCTGAGCTTTGACCAGCTGGTGAATACAAAATGCAAAGCCTATCAGGATCTCTACATGGCGTATATCACCCCCGACGCGGCGGAGGAGAAGCTCTTCGAGCACCCCCAGCTCTTCAACACCCCCATTGTCCGCAACGGGAAGTTCGTCACCATCGGCTACTGCCCGGAGGTGTGGGAGAGCTGGGAGTGAGGGCCGCGCCGGCGGTTACTCCGTAAAATGTACGTGGTTGAAGATGTGCTCCTCGCAGTAGCAGTGGTAGCCGGCGCACTTGGAGCAGTAGCGGAACTGGAGATCGGGGCAGTCCGTGTCGGTGCGGCCGCAGACGGTGCATTTGTGGTTGTACCCCTTCTCCCTCTTCTGCTCCTTCACGGCCCTGCGGAACTGGACCGCCTCCCGGCGGTTATGGGCGCGGACCTGCTCCGCCCTGCGCAGGAAGTCCGGGGAGAAGAAGATGAACAGGTTCAAAAGGGCGATGACCGGCGTCAGCGCCCGGCCCCACTGGCCCGCGGCGATGCCCTGCGCCACGCTGACGCCGTAGAGGACGGCCTCCAGAATCGCCAGCCACTTCATTTTCACGGGGATGATATAGAAGAGGCGGACCATGGCCTCCGGATAGGTCAGGGCGAAGGCAAAGAACAGGGCCGCGTTGACGTAGACCGCCCCATAGAGGCGGAAGGCGTAGCCGTCCAGGAAGAGCGCCAGAATGGAGGCCAGGGCGCTGAGCAGCGTTCCGCTGACATAGTAGAACGTGAACTTGGCGCTGCCCCACAGCCGCTCCATGGACTCTCCCAGCCAGTAGTAGAAGATCAGGGAGAGCAGCACGGACAGGGGCGTACCGCCGACGGGGATGAGCACATAGGTCACCAGACGCCAGATCTGCCCGCGGAGGACAGCGGCGGCGTCCATGGCCAGGAACCCCCACAGAAGCCCGGACTGGTCAAACATGCTCACGATATAGAGCAGGGCGTTCGAGATGACAATGTAGCGCATCAGGCCGGGGATGGCCAGGTTCGGGTGCATGGCGCAGAAGCGATTGATGGCGTCGTTCAGTTTTTTCAAGGAAAATTCCTCCAGTATCGTGGTGATAAGGGTATTGTACTCCATTGCGGGGAAAAAGTCACCATAAAAATTCCGGCGGCTCAAAAGTCGCCGCGCCTGTTCCGCTGTTTTGACAGAATTCTCCCTCAAACCGGCCCTTATCCGCTTAAAAGCCCCTGAAAAAGCCGTGGTCACGCCTGAAAAACGCCGGCATATCCGGATGTTTGGCGGGGTTTCAGACGAAGCGCTCCATTTGAGCATTTGACAGATGGGAAAAAATATGTATAATAGGGGAGTAAGTGCCATATAAAAAAATATCCGGGTGTAGCGCAGTTGGTAGCGCGCCTGCTTTGGGAGCAGGATGCCGCAGGTTCGAATCCTGTCACTCGGACCAAGATAAGTTGACAGGCCACCAAGGGTATGGTTTGTCAACTTTTATATAAAGCAATGTAGCAAACGCTTTGTGCCGCAGTGACTTCACTGCGGTATTTTTGTCGTGAAAGGGAAACTGTAATGAATGTGATGCAAAAAGCGAAGTAATCAAAGTCAGCCTTCAAAAAGGTTTTCAGGATGGCAATTCCAAGATGGCTCATCGCAAATGCCATGGATATTATGTCGGCCCTGACGGTGAATACCAACGACGTCAAAGTTGTGCGCTGGACATGTGAACGATATCTTTCTAGTGACAGCCTGGGAAAAATTGCTGTCGATTTAGAGTGGCAGAGTACTCTCTCCCCTACAAGCAAGACGCCGTAGAACTGTGATGCAATTGATACGCTCCTCCAATAAAAATACACTGGGCAAGTGATACTCCAGAGAACCATCAGCACCCGTGCTACACAAATTAAAAATGGCGGCCTCACTAATTATTTTTTCGACAAAATTCCTTGCATTTCTCCATTTTGTGCATTATAATAAATCATAGATTATCAGCTGGAGTTAGTGAAGATATAAATAACATAAACGGGAGAAAAAACGCATGGAATTCAACAAAACAATTTTCTTTATTTCGCCTATTGGCGGGAAAGACTCTGACGCGCGTCTGCATTCGGATAAAATGATGAGGGAAGTTCTGCGGCCTGTTGCGAAGGAACTGGGGTTGGAACCTATCCGCGGCGATGAAACAGCATCTGATCCAGAGAAGATTGAGGAAATTTACAACTACATTGCCCACTCAAAGGTTCTGGTGGCAGATTTGTGGGGACTGAATCCGAATGTTCTTCATGAGATTGGGATTGCTTTGGCGTGGGGGATTGCTCCCATTTATATTGCGCCTGACAGTCTCAATAATTTGCCCTTTGATATAATGCATCAGACCCAAATTCGCTACGCGGATGGGATTGATGAGGATATGAGTGCTCATATCCTAAAAGAATTGAAAGGAACCTTGAAAAGGAAGATTCAAGATGCATTGTCAAATCCAGATACACTGGTATATAAGCGAGCTTTGCCCTATATTGGGAAGCACGAGGAACTTGCTCAAAGACTGGGGCAACTTGAGGAGTATATTGGGGAGAAAGTAAAGGATACGGAGTTCTCCCTCGGGAAAAAAGTAGATCGGATGGATGACGATCTTTGTGGCAAGTTGGACGACATAGGAAAGAGCGTCAACGACATCTTTACACATATTAAAAAGGGGGAACAGAACTTCAATGCCGTCTTCATTGATGGCGAAGAGCGAGCTTTTACTGCCTTGACAAATGCGATTAAACAGGCGCAGACATCGGTAAAAACAACTAGGTTTTCCCCCTATTCGGTGGTTGGGCGACACGATGAGTTCTTCTCAGCAATGCAAGATGCTACAGGAAGGCTACGGAACGGTCTCCATAGAATCATTGCAATTAACAGTCCAGAGAAACTGCGAGAAGCGAACCGGTTGGTAACAAACAATGTAGGGAAGAACCTGACTATCATTTTTACGGATATTGAGTATAGCTTTGAAATTGTCGTGATTGATGATGGAGAGGCTTTTATTCACTTTCGGCGTGCCGACCGGCCAGAGATTCTAATTGCGTCTACCCTCCATGTACGGGAAAGCAAGGTAGCCTCTGAGTTTTCTGTAATATTTGACCAGATTGTAAAGACCAATGCCATCAAAACTGTGGATTGTAGCGTATTGAAAGAGGAGAATGTTGGTGAAGAAATTCAACAAATTACATCTTTCTTCAAGGAGAAGATAAGCTGATAGAGCAATTCAAGGTGTTTTCTGCTCTGCTAGACGTAAAACCATTGTAGCGCAACGATTGAGCAAATATCGTTTTTATAGCACAGATGCAAACAATGATAATCCGAACTACATTATCCAGGTGGGTAATGTGTTCGGATTTATCATTTCTATTGAAAATATCTATTAGGATAGTAACGGCGGGGCCTCATACCCCGCCGTTGCCTGTTTGTTTTTATTTAAGCGCATTGTCCACCACAAATCGAATATTGGCAATCTCAGATTCCATTTGCCGATATTCTGCCTCTGTTTCCGGCGTAAACTGTACATCGCTGGCATAATAAAGCAGGTATGTCCCGTCTTGAGTGGTCATGATATACTCGCAATGGGCGTAACTCCACTCTCCGCCAGCGTCCACTTGATCCTTTGTAAGCTGCTCATCCCATAGCTTAATATAAAACAGCGCACCTCCGCTTAAAAGATTTTCGCTGTTTCCGCCCGTTGCCTCTCGAATGGCGGGGTTATAAATATAATACTCCTTAAAGTCGTTGTCCTGTTCAAATGCGTATTTGCCTTTCCAGCTATCTGGCAAGATCAGCGTAAGCCCAATTTCTTCAATTTCAATGGTTTCCTGTTCCACGGGTACTTCTACCACAATTTCCTTTGCAAATGCCACCGCCCCTACGCAGAAACTGCAAACCATTAGTGCGATAACGGCTGCAACTGCGACCAAACTCTTGAACCCTTTTTTCTGACGCATAATAACTGTCTCCTTTTTTTGTATTTGTGATTGTCCGCCATTATTGGGACCTTGTTCTGCCTGCTGGACAAGGCGATCATCAATATTCCCAATCCGGTCCGAAAGCTGTTTTGAGGTCATACTTCAATACCCTCACTTTCTAAATAGTCCCGCAATTTTTTTCTCATGTTAAAAAGCAAGGATTTAATCTTACTCTGGCTATAACCGGTACGTTTGCAAATGTTCTCAATGGACTCAAAATACCAATAACGGCGTATAAAAATGTTCCGTTTTTCCGCTTCTTGCTGCCACAGAAAAGCATCAACTGTCTGTTCAATCAACCTGTTTTCCAATTCGTTCTCAACAGACTCTTTCCCAGAAACACATTCGTCAAGTTCTTCAAATGAACATACGGCATCCGGATTTCGTTTTGCTGCGTGAAGATACTCGTATTTCTTCAAAGCAAGGTTTCTGGTAATTCTACTAACAAACACAGAAAAGCGGGATGGCCTTTGCTCAGGAATTGCGTTCCATACCCCAAGGTATGTATCATTTACACATTCTTCGCTGTCCTCGTGGCTTGCAAGAATATTGTTTGCAATAAAGAAACATAGTTTACCATACTTCGTTGATGTTTCAAGGATAGCTTGCTCCTTTCTATTCCAATAAAGCCCAATAATTTTTTCATCTTCCATAGGCTGGCCTCCGTTATGACATCGACATCTGAAAACCGCTTTCACTATATAAGTACGGTTTTTCTTAAAATGGTTGCAAATATTTTACCCTAATATCAAATATTCCGCAATATGTAGGCAACGGCGGGAACATCGTTTGAGGATATTCCCGCCTTGCTTGCTATTCCTGTTTACTTTTGCATGTTGCCTGTTGTACCTTCCATGCAACTGAACACTCGTATGTAAAGGAACAGCCGAAAGGCTGTTCCTTTGCTCTCTCTTATTTCTGTTGGGCGGTCTGCCCCGGTGGAGCGGCTTTCGGGCCGCTCCGTTTTCTTTACCCGGCTTTGCCGACAAGATACTCAATCGCCACACCCTGGCGGCTGTCCAGCACTACGTTCTCCGGGTATTCCTCTACCTCCGGCAAATCCAGGACGCCAATGAAATTGTAGTGGATCACGATGTGCTGCGTCCGGTTCTTTCTCCTGCCTTGGGTCTGGTACACGTCGATGCGCTCCACAGGCTCATGGAGGATGGTGGGCGTCAGCGTTTTCATCTCCGCACCGCTTTCAAAAACTGCTCCTTGCAGAAGGCCCGGTCGTTTTCCCTGTCACACTGGCGTTGCAATTCCTCAATGTCCTTTTTGAGCTGCTGCTGTTCCTCATCATACCGCTGAGACATCTTCATAAAGCGTTCATCCGTCAGCTTACCCGATACATTGTCCTCAGAGAGCTTTTGTCAAGGGGAAATTTCTAAAAGCAGGACTGCCCACTAAACTAAGCTGGGTAGCCCTGCTTTTTATTATTTTTCCATAATGTTCAGCAAATCTTGATAATTTGTAATAACATCATATACAATACCAGTGTTGGACAAACTCTCAAACAATTTCCTGGCGCAATCAATTTTCGCTTTTTCGATCGGTTTCAAATTCAATGTCTCCATTGTTCCTTTTGTTTCGGCAACGAAAAAGATATGTTTCACGGTTCCACTATAAAACGCAACTGCCCAATCGGGGGAGTAGCTACCTACTGGTGTCGGAATTGAAAATCCTCGCGGTAATTTGGCATATACACATACTTCATCAGCCAGATCCATATTTTCAGCTAATTCTCGCTCAATACTTCGGCCATCCCTTGCATAGCCGTCTGCGAATACATAATCCTGCACATTTTTCTTTGCTCGGTAGGCCCGTGAAAAATCGCTGTTCTTTTCTGCCGTAAAAATCGTACTGTCATATGTGCCATCGATTTGATTATAGGAAATCTTCTCTACAATCATAGTAGCTTTCTGCTCGTTGATAAGCCGGATCGCTTTTGTAATGAATTCCTCTGGATTATTTCTGAACATAGCAAAGATGTGGGGCCTAATTCCGGTAAGGATGCTGGCAACGGATCTCCTGGTCAGTTTGGTTCCTTCCGCAACTTTTCCAATCAGGTCATACCGGACAGAACTGCCCGCCGTTCGCTCCAAGGTAAATGTTTTGCTGTGTCCTGCCACAAATCCAGTTCCGCCTTTTAACTGTTCAGAATCCCAGTCCTGGCCCTGCTCCCCCGTTGTGACAGTGTATTGGAGTTTCGCAACGAACATTTTATCATCAATATGCGCGATTGCCTTTCGGATTAACTCTTCGCTGTCAAATTCGACTGTGTAGGCATACTTGTGGTTGATGTAATTCCAGAGCGTTTGAAATTCTTTCTTGTAGAAGTTGTCATTCAGGGCATTTTCCTGGATCTTGGTATCATGGCCGTTATGGAACATATCATCAAAGATATGTTCATCAAAGACGCTTTGGATCAGCACATGGACGCTTTCCGTAATATCCACACAGCTTTCCGGAACAGGTACAAGCGTACCGTTCTCCAGATCGGCACGGTACTTGTCCGTAACATGGTCGTCCTCGTCAATATAGTCGTTCTTGATAAGATAGCGATAGATATCGCTGGCCTGCTTTTCCGTGACCGTTACATCGCTACCATTGATAACGATTGTCTTGCCAGTAAAATACTCCTTCGTAGCCTTGGTAGGCCGATCATAGAGGTCCTCACGGATGCCGCGCTGCAAGTCTGCGACAAAATCTCGATAGCCATCCGAGGCAATGACCGTAAGCTGGTTGACCTGCTGTACCTGGGAACCGAGGGTATCTGCATCCATCCGTTCGCCATTTTGATTGACGCACAAGCGCAGACCGCGTCCCACCTCCTGGCGCTTTTGCGTGGGGGAACTGCCGCCGTGCTTTAGGGTGCAAATCTGAAACACATTCGGGTTGTCCCACCCCTCCCGCAGGGCAGAGTGAGAGAAGATAAACCGCACTGGGTTACTAAACGACAACAGCCGCTCCTTGTCCTTCAAAATCAGGTCATAGGCGGAAATATCGTCGCTTTCATCACTGCCGCGTTTGAGAGAGCTGTCCACTTTGCGGCCCTTCTTGTCGATGCTGAAGTATCCGGCATGGGTCTGGTAAACCTCAATGCTGCGGAGATACTGCTCGTAGGGCGTGTTGTATAGCGTCAGGTATTCGTTCAGAATGTCGGTGTACTCCTGCTCAAAAATTTCGCCATACTCGAAGTTGGTTTCATTGCCATCGCCGCCATATTTGCGGTACTTTGCTACTTCATCAATGAAAAACAGAGAAAGCGTTTTGACGCCCCGGGCAAACAGTTCCTTCTCCTTCTCAAAGTGTGAGCGAATGGTTTCCCGTATCTGTACCCGGCGCAGGTCGGCCTCGGACACATCGCCTGTCACTTCACCGGAGTGGATTACCTCGCCATTGGTAAAGGACACCGTTCTGCGGATGGGATCAATCTCACTAATGCGAAAGCCCCGATACTGCTCCATATTTTTGGAGAGGGCAAACAGATCGTCATCCACACCCAGCAGCCTCGTTTCCCGGTTGATGGACTTGTCGTAGCCGATTTCAAATTCCAGACGGGCCATAGGCGGCTTTTTGGGGGAAATCACGATGCTTTCCAGAAACAAATAACCGTCTGTCCCGCGCAGATTTTTGACGTCAAAGCCTCTGCCGCACAGTTCCCGGTAAGTATGCCTGCTCCATTTCGACACCCCTCCCCATGATACCCGATTATACTACACTCTACCACAAAAAGTAAGTCGAATTTTGTATCTTGCATTTTTGCAATTTCCTCTGTCCAATTCGTTCCAAATTGCAATAACGCCATATTTTTTCGGTCGGCACCATTTTCTCCGTATATTGGTATCAGAGGTTAAAACGCCTCGAATCAATGTGGAAAGGAGAAGCGGATGTTATAGCGGGTTTTGTGGAAATGCCGCCCCAAGTTGTCGGGGCGGCATTTCTGCGTCAACAACTGAATAGGGGCAACGGCATAACGGCGGAGGATCCGCCTACAAACAAGGAAAGAGAGGTACAATGACAAAAAACACCAGCACCACCATGACCCGGCGAATTGGAAGCACAGTTTTCAAAGTGAACATTTTTACTAAAGAGGGCGGAAACGAGACTATGGAGGACAAAATTATGCGGCTGATCCAACATGAAGGGTTGGCATCACCGACAAATTGTGGTATGATGAATGCGCCACAAATGAACCGTCAGTCTGAAAGGAGCGCATCATGAGCGCCAGACAGATGGAAACGAAAATTACGGCGTTATACGAACGCCTCAGTCGTGACGATGAGTCAGTGGGGGACAGTAATTCGATCATCAATTAAAAACGATACCTGGAGGGCTATGCCGCTGACCATGGTTATGGTAATATCGTCCATTACACGGATGACGGATGGTCCGGCGGCAATTTTGATCGTCCCGCATGGAAACAGTTGATTGCCGACATTGAGGCCGGGAAGGTAGAACATCTTCTGGTCAAGGACCTTAGTCGGGTGGGGAGAGATTATCTCCAGACGGGCTTTTACACAGAGGTCGTTTTCAAACGCTATGGTATCCACTTCGTTGCTGTCGGGAACAGCATTGACAGCAACGATCCCAGCTCTGGTGAGTTTGCCCCTTTTGTCAATATCATGTCCGAGTGGTACTTGCGCGATCTGAGCCGGAAGCAGCGTACCGCCATCAGAGTCAAAGGTGAATCCGGCAAGCCGACCACCAATCAGGCTATTTACGGCTACAAGAAA
>CAJUQS010000090.1 GCA_910588365.1 uncultured Oscillospiraceae bacterium
AAATGACACCCTTCAAATCCTCCACGATCTGCGGTATCTTGTCCCCGCCGCCCATGAGAGAGGCCATGTAGCCCAGGTCAACACAGGCCCGCTCCGCAATGGAGACAGCCAGGGCCTCCGCCGCTGTATCCACGCTGGTGACGGGCTGGTGGTGCTGGATGGTTCGCTTGGTGAACATATCTGCCTTACGGATCAGCTCACCCTTGTCGTTCAGAACCTCCAACGAACACAGCAGCGGATAGGAGGAATCCTTTCGGAATGCAAGCCGGTTTCCGGTGCTGCTCAACAGACCATATTTCTTGGTGAATTGGTCATAGAGCTGGTTGAGATTGGCCTGCTCCGCCTGGATTTCGCTGTCCTTCGCTCCATGCAGTTGCAGATCAATGAGCTTCCGGGCACTGTCCCGGATGGCGATCATGCCCTTGACGCGCTCGGTGGGCACTTTGCCCAGCTCTACCTGGTTCATGCGGGAGTTCTCGCGGAAGTACAGTTTTCCATGGGACAGGGCAAAGCTGAAATTGCGTACAGTGGGGTCGGCGGGGATGGATTCGATCTCCTTGCCGTTCTCCTGCTCCGGCGGGGTCACTTCCAGCAGCTCCCGGTCAGGCGGGGTAATGTGCTGGACAGCCTCGGCAAGCTGCTGGGTGAGGTCCGCTCCCTCAATGGGCAGGCAGGCCGTCTCCGTCTCGTTGCCGTACATATTCTTCCAGAACGACATTTTGCCCAGCACCATCTCCGGGTGGTCCAGGAAATAGCGGTTCAGGGGTACGCCATCCGCCGTCAGGCCGCTCTCCACCCACTCCGGCAGCTTCTCCGGAGCGCGGTCACGCTTCTGGAAAAAGAGAATATCCGTGGTGACTTCGGTGCCAGCGTTGGCCTTGAAAGCGTTGTTAGGCAGGCGAATCGCCCCCAGCAGGTCGGCCTTTTGCGCCAGAGCCTCCCGGACCTTGCTGTTTTTCTTATCCAGGGTGCCCTTGGTGGTAACAAAGGACACAATGCCGCCGGGACGCACCTTGTCCATCGTCTTGGTGATGAAGTAGTCGTGAATAAGAAGATTCTGCCGGTCATAGCGGCGGTCGTGGAGCTTGTACTCCCCGAAGGGCACATTGCCTACAGCCAGATCAAAGTAGTTGTCCGGGTGGTCGGTGTTCTCAAAGCCGTCAATGGCAATATCCGCTTTCTGGTATAGCTGCTTGGCGATCCGCCCGGTCAGATCATCCAGCTCCACGCCGTGGAGCTTGGCGTCCGTCATGCTCTCTGGCAGGAGGCCGAAGAAGTTGCCAATACCCATGGACGGCTCCAGCACGGTCCCCGGCTGGTAGTTCATGTTCTCCACCGCCTGATAGATAGCCTTGATGACCGTGGGGCTGGTATAGTGGGCGTTGACCGTGGTAGTCCGGGCGGAGGTGTATTCCTCCGGGGTCAGCAGCTCCTTCAGTTCGGCGTATTCCCTGGCCCATTTCTCGTTGTCGGGGTCAAACGCCTGGGCAAGACCGCCCCAGCCCACATAGCGGGAGAGAATCTCCTGTTCCTCCGGCGTAGCAAGGCGGCTCTCCGCCTCGATCTGCTTCAAGGTACGGATAGCCGCCACATTGTACTGATATTTGGTTTTGTCGCCGCCTACGCCCAGGTTATCATCGGTGATGTGAAAATTGTGCTTTTCCGGGCCGAAGCGCATTTCCTCAAAAATGACCTCAAAAGCCCCCGTATCAACACGCCCCACCACCTTTGTGGTGACAGGGGACGGCGTTGGGGTAACTTTACCGCCGTCCATCTCCACACGTTCAGGCTCCGGGGGAAGGTCATGTTTCAGCCGGACAAGCTCGTCAAAGTCCAAGGCCGTCAGTTCATTGTCGATCAGTTCCCGCAGGCTGTCATAGCTGCGCTTCTCCACGCATACATCATCCACAAGTTGGCTGACGCTGAAATCCAGCAGATTGACCTCCACCTGGATTTCGTGCTTCTCATCCTCGGTGGTGGTATAGGCGATACCGATATGCTCCGGGTTGGAGAAGTCCACTTCCTCAACCTGGTACTCATCAGCGCAAAAGTCGCTGATAAGCTGCTTTGCGGTTTCCAGATCGTCAGCCTCGGCGCGGTCCTGTTCCTCCAATGAGCCGGAGGTAAGTGCCTCCATTTCTCGCTGAATGTTGGCTTCAAAGTCACGGTCCTGCTGTTCCTCTACAAACTGCCGCACATAGGGTACAGGCTGGACAGAAAACGTAGGCATATAGCCTTTTATCTCCATATCCAGCAGCATGACCTCGCCCCTGGTATAATCCACGCTGTCAATTTTCATGCGGTGGCCGTCAACAGTCAGCTCCATGCCGATGGGAATATAGTCGGCGGCGTCCCGCTCCTTGATGATCTCATAGGGGGCATCCGGACCGCGTTCGGGGCCAGGCCGGGCCAGTACGACACTTTTTCCATGTTCCAGCAGGTCCTTCAAAGTAGCCTGCCACGCGAGATTGCTCCCGGTAACAGGTGTGACGCCAAGAC
>CAJUQS010000091.1 GCA_910588365.1 uncultured Oscillospiraceae bacterium
ATGTGCGATTCCTCCATAAAATATCTGGTGTGTCTTTCTTCGCTTTTTCGACACTATTCTACTGGATTCTGACAGTCGCACATTGTTTTTTCCCGTTGTTTCGACAGATTTCCCTTTACCAATTTGACTTGTCATCAGATTCCGATATAGTGCCATTACCATCAAGTCAAAACTAAGAAAGGGAGCCAATATCATACTATGATGGCTCCCTTTATCTGACGCCTTTTCAATTTCTCAGCTAATTGCTTGCTAATTTCGACCACAAAAAACGATGAAAATTATCGGTAATTTACTACCCAGGGGATAAGCTTTGACACGACGAAACACCGGGAAATGCGGACATACGGTTTTGTGCTGCCCTTTGAACTACCCTCTAAAATCACATATCGCCTGACTGGATAGGCCGTCTTTTCTGCATAGAAAAGGCGGCTTTTTCTATGCCCATACATATTGTATTCTCCTTTTTTGATGTATTTTTGCAAAGTCTGGCCAGACTGTATGCACGATTATCTGCGGGGCAGCACGCCCATCATCCGCTGGACGATGTTCTCCGCCATGCCCCGGAGCTGGTTGTATTGATCCTGAGTCATTTCCCCGCTGTTGAGCTTGCTTTGCAGCTGCTCCATGGGATTCCCCTGGAACCCCTGAATATGCTGGAGCAGCGCGGGCGCGAGGTTTCGCTGTCCTGCCTGACGGGCGTTTGCGCCGCCCATCGCCTCACGAAAGGGATTAGCCATTGTCCGTATCCTCCTTTGTTTTTGCGGCCTTCACGGGCCGTTTCAGACGTTCTGCCAGAATATCCTCCAGCTGGTCGCGGGTGATGAACTGGCTCAAGTCAACCTGCGGCGCGGCCTGCCGGGGGGCAGGGTTGTCCGTCCGTTCCTCCAGGTCATAGACCACGGTGGCCGGCTTGCCGGTGCTGTCTGCCTTGCGGAGGTAAATGACAGGGTTGTTGGCGTCCCAGAGCGCCACGGCGCTGTTGGGCGCTACCAGATAGCCGTCCGCCTCCGCCTTGCCGCTGACCCAGATAATCCCGCCGTTCTGCGGAGCGCCTGCCGGGCCCATGTTGGTCTGCATCGGCTGAGGCTGGGGAAGCGTCACCGGTTGTGGCATCTGGTTCTGCCGCAGCTGCGACAGCTGGTCCGGCACCGGTCCGGGATAGTAGTTGGGGGCGGACTGGTACCCGCCGTAAGAATATGGATTGTATGCCATTATCTGCGCTCCTCACTCCAGTAATAGACCGGGATCTCCCCGCCGCTGTCCCAGCTGTCGTGCCACCGCCCGTCCTGGACGCACAGCACATGCCGCCCGGGCATGGAGAGGATATAGGTACCCTGCGGGTAATCCGCCGCGAAGTCGGCCACTGTGTAGCAGTCCGGGCAGGCGTCGGGAAGCAAGTGCCGCGTGAAACCGTGCTTGCGCAGGTACGGCCCCCACACGCTGTCCGCGTTGGGCAGGTCACCCCGCAGGAACCCCTCCAGCACAAGCCCGGCGTAAGTCTCCTCCCAGGTCTGCCCCAGGGCCTTTGATTTGACAGGGCCCGCACGGCGCAGTCGCCCACGCTCCGGCCGGCGGGGTTCGGGTTGTAGCAGGCAAAGGGCATGGGCGGCACTTCCTCTCTGTGCACGTATCATAACAGAAAACCGGCCCATCAAAAGGCCGACTTTTGGTCATATTTTGGTCAGAAAATGTGCGTTGCGGATTTTGCCGGATTATGGTATAGTGGCAATGCTGCCCTTCTCCACTCTGGGAGCAGAGGGGAGGTGGAGATGTTGGAAATCTTGATCAGCTTTCTTGTGTCGGTCGCAGCGGGCATAATTAGCTACTATGTCTGCAAGTGGCTTGACCGGCGCAGCAAGGGCAAGTAAGCACAAAAGGGCCCCCGGAGAGCAGCTACCTCTCCGGGGGCCTGTTTTTGCGTGGGATGCTAGTCTTGATCAGCTTTCTAGCTATGCTCATTATAGCACAGCCCTCTTAGTATATGCAAGAGGAATTTCAAAAAACCTTACTGAGAAAAGAACGCCGGGGACTAGCCCCAGCGCTCCTCTTGTCTGTGATTGATCTCGTCCGCAATTTTGCCATACGCCCGCCGCCTGCGCCGCTTGATGACCTCCGGCGTGGCGGCGTTGTCACGCGCGGCCTGAACGTAGCTCTTTCATGTACGTCACATTCCAGAAGAAACAGTTCTTCCTCCTCCGGCAGATGAAACGAGCGGACATACGCCTCAGCCCGTCTGGGAGACATCGACTGCAAAATTGCGCGGATGGCGCGGTGCTGGCTGTTCACTCAGCCGTCACCGCCTTTTCTTCTTCCCTTTGGCGGCGCGGGGCTTTTTTGTGCGCTTAGCGCCGGGTCTGCGTACCTGTACCTGTCTGCCCAAAATCAGTCACCACGCGTGACAACCTCCGTACCGGCAGACTGCGTCTGTGTCTGCTGCTCAAAGTCCTGCACCTGATAGCTGGTGTCCGGGGTAAGATAGGCCAGCAGGATAAAGGCCAGGAACACAAGAGCCCACAGAATGTTTGTAATCAGCAGCGCCAGCCGCCAGGACCTGGTCAGCTTCTCCGTGGCCTGCACCATGTCCCCAAAGCTCTGGATCTTCTCCTTATCCGTCATGCTGTCACGCTCCTTTCTCATATATTTTACCGGATTCCACCGGGGATTGCAAGGATTATTTCCCCTCCGCCGCCCGCTTGGCCAGGATAACGGCCTGATAGCGGGGGATGAGCTGCATGGGATTGGAGCCGTCTGTGATGCCCATTTTCACGGCCTCCTCCAGCTCCGCCTTTGCCCAGTTGGGTACGGGCTGCCTGCTCAGGTAGTCGCTCAGCGCGTCATAGATTTCTTTCCCGGTCATGATGTCCTCCTTTTTCGGAAGCGGTCTGATGAATGCGCGGACCAGCGCGAGATTCCTCTGCCTGCGGTACACCCCGCCGCCATTGTCCTGGCTGCCAGACTGGCCGGGGGAGGTGTTGCCCTCGATGCACATCACGGAGCCGGGCAGGGCCCGCTCCACGATGCCGGTATGTCCAAAGGTGAAGATGGCGATGTCCCCGGGCTGGGGGTCCTTCACGACGCACTCCGGCCGGTTCTTCTGGTACCAGTTCAGCAGGGCGGAGCAGCTACCGGTTTTGTGGGGCAGGGGCGTCCCCGCCTGGGCAAAGCACCACTGGACGAAGGACATGCACCAGGGCTGGCCGTCCAGGCCCATCCACTTGCCGTACTTGGTCCGGTTGCTGCCCGCCGGGCTCTCGGTGACGCCCAGCTGCCCACAGGCGATGTTCAGCACGTCAGCCATTGCCGCCTCCTGCCTCCAGGG
>CAJUQS010000092.1 GCA_910588365.1 uncultured Oscillospiraceae bacterium
CGGCAGCTTTCCCGGCGCTCTTTTTCGTTTTTGCCCCTTTGGGCTTTTCCTTGGGTAACGGCATGATATTCCCCCTTTTTACAAAATAACACTCCCGGTATGAAAATTGAGATATACAAAACGGTGCGGCCATGGTAGAATGTGGACAATGGGGGTGATTCTGTTGGGCCTTACTCTTGAAATGATGGTGTCGGAAACTTCCTTTGCCCACAGGCTGGAAAAACAGATGGACTTTGACTGGCTGATAAACCAGGTAAAGCCCTATTTCCCGGATGCCCAGGACAGGACCGCCGCGCCGGTCCGTGCGCTCTGCCTTATTCTGCTGGAGCACCTGGAACCCTACGGCCTGCGCTGTGCGGACAAGCCCTTCCTGGCCTCGGTCTACGACAACTGGCGGGACAACAACGCCTATATGTGGCTGCTGCAAGGGGTCCCCAGGGATATTCCGGCCTATCAAGCACTCTCTGATTTCGAGGATATTCCAGCCTTTGCGGATATTGTATATCCCGTCGCTGATATGCTCCCGCCGGAAGTGCTGCGGGAAATGCTGGCCCATGTCCTAACCAACTGCGCGGCCAGCCGTATCGCGGCGGAATATCCAGACCAGCCGCTATATTACATGAACAGCTTCTCGAACAAGGAGCAGGCCGTTGAAGTAGAACGGCTGGCCTGTGAATATGCAGAGCAGTTTTATCAGGAGATAACTGCGTGCCGGGAGTTGGCAGACCAATAGAAAATCAGCCCTCCACCAGCAGCGGTGAAGGGCTGATAATGCGTCTCAAATTGAGACGCATTTCGACAGGATTTTTACTTGTCTCCAGGAGTGGTGGTCATCAATCGGTAAAGCTCGGTGTCCCTGGGGAACTCGTTGGCGAAGGGGACAATGGAGCCGCCCACGCGGATCAGGCCGTGGCCCGCATCGGCGCTGGTGATGTAGGACATTTGATTGGTGGAGATATTCAGCAGCTTGGCAAGCTCGGCCCTGTCGGTAGCCGCCTGGTTCAGCAGCACCAAAAACTCGCTGTTGGCGAACATAAGCCGGGCGGTGTCGGAGCGCAGACATTCCTCCACATTCTGCGTGGCGGCGGTCATGGCGGCGGCGTACTTCCTGAACCGTTTCCAGCACTTATACAGGAATTGCGCGGAGTAGTAGTAGCGGAAGAACAAATACACCTCATCCACGAATACCCATGTGTACTTTCCGGCCAGCCGGTTTGCGGCCACGCGGTTCTGAATGGTCTCCAGGGTGACGTTCAGCGCCGTGGGTTTGAGCTGCTCCCCCATTTCATAGAGGTCAAAGGAAATGATGCGGTTGGCAATATCCACATTGGTCTCATGGGCGAACATATTCAAGCTGCCCTCCACGAACAGCTCGGAGGCCAGGGCAAGCTCCTCCGCCTCCCGTTCCGGCTGACGCTTCAACTCGTTGCGCCAGTCGGAGAGGATCGGCTGCCGGGACTTGCCGCCGCTGGCAATCAGCTCATGGTAGACGCTGGCGGTACAACGGTCAATGATAGACTTGTGGAAGGCCCCTAACTGGCCCGCGCCCATCTGCTGTTCGCAGATGCTCATAAGCAGCTCGGACTTCATAGCAACGGGGTTTTCGCCTGTGCCGTAGCCCCTGGTGATTTCCAGAGGGTTGATGTGGTGGGGGCTGTTAGGGGAAATCTCGATCACGGCCCCGCCCAGGGCGCGGGTCAGGTCCCCATATTCTCGCTCGGCGTCGATGATAATAATATCGTCGCTGGTGGACAGGGCGATGAAGGTAATGGCCTCCTTCATGCTGAAGGACTTGCCGGAGCCAGACACGCCCAGGATAAAACCATGGGGGTTCAGCAACCGCTTTCGGTTGCAGATCAGGAGGTTTTTGCTGACAGCGTTCACGCCGTAGTAGATGCCCCCGGCGTCCTGTATCTCCTGGACGCGGAAGGGCATGAGGACGGCGGCGCTCTCGGTGGTGAGGGTGCGGGTGGTCTTGACGCGGCGCAGGCCATAGGGCAGGGCGGTGTTCAGCCCGTCCTCCTGCTGGTAGCGCAGGACGGAGAACTGGCAAAGGCTCTCGTTGCCGATGGCCTGTAAAGTTTCCGTGTCCGCGTCCAACTGCTCCAACGTGTCGGCCATGTGGACCAGGGTGACATTGGCGAAGATCATGCGCTGGTCGCGGGTGCTGAGGTCGTCCAGAAATTCCTTGTTCTCCGCCCGGAGCTGTTCCAGCTCATAGGGGACGGTAGCGGTGAAGTTGTTGTTGGCGTTCTGCTTCTGCTGCCAGCGGGTGATGTCGCTCTCCACGCCCAGGATACGGGCCTGCATTTCCTTCACGGCCTCGTTGGTGGGGATGGGGAGAATGTCGATAGACAGCATAAGGTTCCGGGAGAAGTCGGACAGGTCGGTAATCATACGGTCCTTGATATAGCTGGCGTACTCCCGGAGGAACAGGACCCGGCCCACCTTGCCGCCCAGCTCGAAGTGGTCAGCCTTGAATTGCATCCCGTCCGGGGCGATGGCGTCCTTGAAATGGTGGCCCCGGCGCATGGCGGCGGAGAGGTCGAACTGAAAATCCCGTTCCTCGCTGGGCCTGAAGAAGTCATGGAAGATCCGCAGGCGCTCATGGTTGTCCAGGGGCTTGGCTCCGCTGTCCAGCTTGCCGAAGCTCTTGGACAGGTCAATGTCCACCCGCTTGAAAAAGGTCCGGGCCTCGTCGATGTTCTTCCGGGCAACGGAGATCGTGATGTACTTATCCTGAATAAGATTGTTGCTCTCCAGCGCCTTCTCGGTGAGGATGCCGTTGTACTCCTGGCGGTAGCGGTCCAGCTCGTCCCCCTTCATACGCATAAGGACACTATGCTGGAAGTCCGTACCGTTGAGACGGCGGTTATTGATGGTGATTTTAGCGGTGGCCCCGGTGGGCAGGCTGTTGAGTACGCCGCAGTAGGCCAGAAACATTTCCTGCTGGTCCTCATGGGACGCCACGGAGTAGTTGATGTCCGCAAAACGCCACGTCCGGCTGTATCTGCTGCGGCCCGTCTGCCAGATGCCGTCCCGGAACACCCGCTGGATGGGAATGGACTGTTGTACGCTGCGGGGGATTTTGAACGGTTCCCGTTCGCTCTTGTTGGCGGCGGCCAGCGTTTTAATCATAGTCTTGTACCCCCTTTTTCGCCAGCGCCGCGCAGTAGAGGTTTTCCGATTGGAAAGCCCTAGGCCCGGCGCAGAGGAATTGAGATTTCAGATAGGCCCATACGAATTGCTCAAAGGTCATGCCGTTGTACTGGAAAAAGCCGGTGACGGCCACGGGAGCCGCCGCTACAATGCAGGCCCAGCTTGCGGTCTCCGGGCCGGTGATGGTTTTCAGAAGGAAGTACACGCCCACGGCCATGCCGACGGCCAGCACCGCGCAAACGAACTGCCGGACAGACAGGCCGAAGAAGATGGTCTCCTTATGCTGGCGTACTTCCTTGGGGATTTTGATTTCCATATAGTCGCTCCTTTTCTGAAATGCGTCTCAACTTGAGACACATTTCGACATTACTGCATATCATTTCGCTTGTGAGGAAGGATTTACTATGGCTGCCAGGGGAAATTGTTACATCTGCGGGAAAGAACTCAGCAAAGCCGGAGTGAAAAAGCATTTGGCTGTGCATCAGCACAATGGCTCGGAAGCCAGTGAGGAATGTGTCCTGCTCAAAATTGAAGGGGCTTATTATAAGGATTATTGGCTGTTCCTTGATATTCCTTCAACGGCGACACTGGACAGCCTCGACCGCTTTCTGCGTGAAATATGGCTGGAGTGCTGTGGGCACATGAGCGCCTTTTTCGGAAAAGGCCATCAGGAGATTAAGAACAGCCGGAAATTCAGCACGTTTGAGCCGGGAGAACAATTCCTGCATGAGTATGATTTTGGGGATACAACGGAGACGCTTATCACGGTGGCGGGCCATACACGCCGGGAGCCGCAAAAGGCGGCCGTCCGGCTTCTTGCCCGGAATATCCCGCCGTTGATCTCATGCTCAAGGTGCGGGGCGCCTGCGGCCTATGTCAGTACGGATAATAACATCTATAAGCATAAGGAGCCGTTTCTCTGCAAAGCCTGTGCCCGTGAGAGTGAAATTGAGGATTTTTCTCTGCCTGTAACAAATTCCCCCCGGATAGGGATATGCGGCTACTGCGGCGATTTGGATGTCTATGCATTTGACTCGGAAAAATTCGCGCATAGAGAAAAATGATGCTTTTACAGGCCGAACATTTCCTTCACGATCCGCTCCGCGCCCTTCACCAGTCCCACCAGCACCATCATGTTAAAAATGGTTTCCCCGATGTACTGCCAACTCATGGTGACGGCGGACAGAGAGGTGTCCACCACGGGGGTGCCGCTTGACATAAAGGCGGAGAAGATCAGGCAGGCCAGTACGATAATGGCCCCCTCCAGGCACACGCCTACATAGCTTTTGAGAAAAGCGGTCCCGGCAAAGCTGGTCCCCTCCCCGGCGAAGGAGGCCAGGGGCAGCGGGGCCAGGGCGGTATAGAAGTACAGCCGGAAGAAGCGGCCATATACGGTGAGGATCAGGATAAAGGACATGACGGTGATAAACAGGCTGCCCAGCAGGGACACCAGCCACAAAGGGATACTGGCGAGAAAGCCCACGCCCTCGATGGCGTCCACGATCTCCTGGGGGACAGTAATGCTGGCGGCGGCCATACCGCCGATACCGCCCATGACGGTCTGCACAATGCCGCCGCAGACGGAGAAAATGCCTGTCATGATCTCCATAGCGGAGCCGACAGCCAGCTTTGCCAGCACAAAGCGGATAAAATGCCGCAGTACAAATTCCGGGCGCTGGAAGTCCCGAAAGCTGGCGGCGGTCTGGAAAATGCTCATAGCGAAGAACAGCACCAGCAGGCCGTAGCCCACGGCCTTCATCGCGTCGTTGATGGTAACGATGGTGCCCCATACGGTGCCGCCCCGGAAGGTCTCCGGCGTGGTGGTGATAAGGGACCATATCTCTGTCAGCTTTCCATTCCAAGTGTTGAAAGCCGATTGCAGGTTCCCTACGATCCAGTTATCGCTCAAAAGAAAGTCACCTCCCAAAATGCGGCTCAAATTGAGACGCATTTCGACAATATATTATAAGGTAGGGGCGGGCGCTGGGGCCCGCCCCCTTGGGCGGCTTACAGCGCGCCGATGGTGGTCAAAATTTCCTTTGCAAAGGCTATCATAAGGCCACCGAACAGGCACAGGAAGCCCTGGGTGCGCTGGCTGGCGTCGTGGGACTGGATGGACATACCCACCTGGACGATACCCCAGCCCAGCACGATCACACCCACGGCCTTGATGATGGAGAAGATAAAATCACTCAGGTTATTTACGATGGTAAGCGGGTCGCCGCCGGCGGCGAAGGCCGGACAGGTCATGGCGGCGCAGAGAGCCAGGGCCAGCACAGCGGTGAAGTAGCGGCGCTTGGCCCGGCGCTGGCGGGCGGTGATGGTTTCAGTGGTCTTTTTCATTGGATAGTTCCTCCTCGTCAATGATTAGAATATTGTCCAGGCCGTCAAACGGCAGGCTCAGATCCTCCTGCGCGAAGGTCAGGCCGGGATGATGGATGTAGGGGGCGGCCCCGCCGTCCTCGGTCAGCTTGATATTGGGGTGCTTGAGAATGTCGTACTTCCTGTCCATGACCGGCCTCTCGCCCCGGATAAAGACGATGGCGTAGGCGTTGTCCATGGCCCGTACTTCATCGGGCGTAAGTAATTCGCGGCCCGTCTGCTGGTACGATGTGGAGCTGGAGCCGTGGGAGCCCTTGGAAATACTGCGGTTCCGGGTGTCCAGTGTCTCCTTGCCCAGCATTTCGGAAATGTACTTGTGTGTGCTTTGCTCGTTCCCGCCCAAATAGATCAATGTGTCCGCGTTACCCATCAGGCCCTCCCAATCGTCTTTGAACAGGGCTTTGAGGGCGGAAATGTTTTGCAGGACGATGGTGGACATGATATTGCGGGAGCGCATGGTGGCCTGGAGCTTGCCAAAATCGTCCGGCAGGGAGACGTTGCAGAACTCGTCCATCATCAGCCGGACTGGAACAGGCAGCGCCCCCTGGTGTACCTTGTCCGCCTGATAGTAGAGGGCCTGAAACGCGCAAGTGTAGAGCATACCTACGAGGTAGTTGAAGGTGCCGTCATTGTCGGGGATAATGGCAAAGACGGCCTGCTTGCGGTCCCCCATCAGGCCCAGCTCCATATCGTCCCGGCTGGTGATGCCCACGATCTCCGGGATGATGAACGCGGACAGCCGGACGGCGGCGGACAGAAGAATACTTTTCGCGGTTTTGCCGGCGGCTTGCTTAAAAATTTTGTACTCCCGCACAGCGATATGGCTGGGGTCCTCCTCCTCCAACGCCTCAAAGAGCAGGTCCAGGGGGGATTGGAAGTCGTCGCTGTCCTCCCTGGCTCCGCCGTTCTCGATCATATACATGACCATTTCAAAATTCTGTTCCTCCGGGGGCGCTTCATGGAGCAGGTAGAGGATGAGGGCGGTGTCCAGGGCAATTTCGCTTTTCTCCCAAAACGGGTCATTGTTGCTGGCGTTCTTGGGGGTGGTGTTGCGGATCAGGTTATGCACCAGCTTCATGGCGTCCTTGTCGTCCCGGATGTAGGGGAAGGGGTTAAAGGCGTCGGAGTTGGCCGGGTCGATCAGGTCAAAAACCTTGATGATATAGCCCCTCTGAATGAGCAGCGGAGCCACGGCCCGCAGCATTTCTCCCTTGGGGTCTGTCACCAAAAAACTGCAATTCGCCTGCATCAAATTCGGCTTGCAGAAAAAGCGGGTCTTGCCCGCACCGGAGCCGCCGATCACGATTTGCAGGAGATTTCGCCGGTGCTTTTTCCCGTTGAGCCCCATGCGGACATTCTGCGTGAGGATGGTATTCTGCATAGGGTCCTTGTCCCGGTACTTGGCGCAGAGCTGCCGGGGACTGCCCCAGCGGGCGCTGCCGTGTTCCTCGCCGGGCCGCCGGTTCTCCTTGGTGGAGAGGAACAGGGCGGCGGCACAGCCGTACAGGAGCAGTCCGATCAACATGAATTTCGGGGTGTGGGGCGTCCAGCCGATGGCAAAGGGGCGCTCCACCAAAACGGTGAAACGCCCCAGCAGGTCAAACAGGTTCATGCCGTCCTCATAGGCGTAGGCCATAATTGCCGCCGCCCACAGGACCGGGACCGCCAGCAGCGCCCACGGGAGGATGCCGCCCTCTTGCTGTTTCTTCATAAGCTCGCCCTACCTTTCCGGGACGCACGGCCGCTCCTGTCGGGCAGGCCGGGGCCGCTGCCTGACCGGGAGCATGGGCACGGCCAGCTCATGGAAAACGGACGCCCGCAGACGTTCCGCCTCCTCCTGTGTCGCGCCGCCCTGGGTAATGGTGGCGCTGGGGAGATTCTGGATGCCGCTGGCAGCTACCCTGCCGTAGCTGCTGCCGTCCAGCACAGCCCCCAGGAAGTCCACGCGGTCCAGCGTGCAGTCCAGCGTCAGGCAGGATTTCAGCCGGGCCTCCTGGAAGGAGACGGAGACAAGGGAGCTGTCCCGGAAATGGGAGTGTGCGATGCTGGCCCCGGTGAAGTTGACCATCTGGAGCAGCGCGGAGTGAAAATCGGTATCATCAAGGGTGGCGTTGTCAAAGACCGCGCCCCGGATGCCGCAGACAGAAAACTGGCAGCTCTGGAACTGCGAAAAGGAGCAGTCCACATTGTCGGGCATACAGTAGATGGTCACATGGTCAAAGTAGGACTCTGTGAAAAAGTCCGGGGGAAAACCATGCTCCGCCGCATGGTCGAACAGGGGCTGGCTGATGATCTTCAAGGGCCGCTTGGGGTCATAGTCCCATGTTTCGTAGTTGTATTTCTGTGCGCCAACCATGGCATAAGGTTGTGCCCGGTGTGATTTTTGAACCTGAAACGTCCCTACGTCCCGTTTGATTTTTTCAACCTTCCCACCTTCACCACCGAACTTTTGCTCCAGTATCGAATAGAGCATATCAAGCGACAAATCAGAGCGGCCCTGTAAAATATCGTTGACTTCCCGGATAGTATGTGTACGGTTCGCGCCGTTGTAGTGCTTTGGGTCAGCCTGTTCCAGCATATCAGCGATACTTTGACTGATCGCAAGGCCGCTGCGGACCGCCTGGAAATGCGCCATAAAATTCCCTCCTTTCTGGCATATCAGTCATGCCGTCGGGTTTGCGAAAAAGGTCGGAAAATGCGTCTCAAGTTGAGACGCATTTTCCGACAAAGAAATTATTAGTAGCCGGTCTTGGGCAGGGGCGTGGGCTTGCCGTACACCGTCGTTACCCAGCGGGTCACGGCCTGCACCCATACGCCGTCATAGGTGCCGCCCACGTCGGCCACGTTCACAAAGCTGCTGCCGGGGGTCAGGCCGGACACAGCCTTGCAGTAGAGCATGGGGGCCTCCACTTGGCTAAAGCCTCCGGGGACCTGCCCGAACACGAACATGATTTCGGTGACGTGCTCATTGGCCGCAAGGCCCAGGGCTGTGGGGGACGCCGCCAGTGTGTAATTCCGGCTGGTGCTGAGACTGTCGGCCAGGGTGCGGTAGTCCCCGGTGTTGTTCACCTTATAGACAATCTTATAGGTTCCGGGGAAATTGTAGGTGCCGGTGACAACCTTATCCAGCCGGACGGCGGCGGGCAGGGTGTCGCGCCAGTAGAACGACTGGAGCATGACGTTGCTGGTGTTGCCGATCCGGGAGAACACATAGCGGACAGGCTGGCCGCTGGTGGCCTC
>CAJUQS010000093.1 GCA_910588365.1 uncultured Oscillospiraceae bacterium
GCATCGAGCGCCTGTGCAGAATAATCGTGCATGACCCCTCGATGGGGTCATTGCACGATATGGATTTCTGCGGCTTTTTGCCTTGCAGGGCAAAAAATCTATCTCGCCAATCCGCACACGCTGAGATATTAAACAGGCTCTAAGAGACAATTTATGCGCGAAACGGCAGAGGGCGGTCCGCCCTCTGCTGTTTTTATGCTACAGCTCCTTTTGGAGCTCCCCGCAGAGCTTTTTCACCCGGGCGTACTCCTCCCGGGTGGCCGTCCCCTGGTACCGGGCCTTCCGGTAGAGCAGGCGCAAATCCGCCAGCTCCGCCCCCCGGTCCACCAGACGCCGGCGGGCCTTGGCCTCCACCTCCTCGCTGGTGTCCGAGGCCTCGATCTCGATCCCCCGCTTCCGGCAGTGCCGGAGGAACCGGCGGTACTGCCCCCGGATCCGCCCGGCGTAGGTGCGGGGGAGGCGGGTCGGCTCCCTCCTACGGGCGGCCTCGGCGGGGCTGAGGCGGTCCCCGGCCCCATGGACCCACGCCCGATCCGCCCGCCGGCGGGTCATCCAGCGGAAGAAGTAAAACAGCGCCGCCGCCCCGGCGGCCACCAGCAGGAGGAGGACCACTCGCTCGAGCCACTCCGCCCCGCTGCCGGCCACCTCACGGACCTGTTTGGTCAGCTCGCCCTGGGCCGCCGCGGCCTCCGTCTCCACCCAGGCAGCTTCCGACACCAGGGAGATCAGCCACATCACCAGCCCGAAGACCAGCAGGAACAATACCGCGCCAGCCAGGCTGACCGCCATCAAAACCGTCTGCAGCACGGGCAGCACAACCCGGGCGTACACCGCCCACAGGCCGTTCAAAAACCAGTCCGTACTGGCCAGCCAGGCCAGCGCCAGCAGCAGCGCCAGGGAGACGCCGTTCAGCAGCTGGTAGGAGCGCTGGCGGTAGACCTCCGGCCCGTGGCGGATGGAGCGCAGCAGCAGCACCGAGGACACCGCCGCCAGCAGGAAGGCAGGCAGGCCCTGGGCCGTCAGGCTTTTGACACCGCCATATACGGAAAAGAGGAGGGCAAAGGGGATGCACACCTTCCACAGCATGGAGAACACGTCCGCCCCCCGGCTCCAGCTGAGGCCGTAGTCCTCCCGCCGGATCATCCAGACAAGGTATCCCAGGCCCGGCAGGGCGGCAATCCAGTCCGCCCGGACCGCCCCCGGCAGGAAAAAGGGGACAGCCGCCGGAAGCACCGCCAGCCACCGGACCCAGCCCCGCTTTTGGAGAGCGGCGGACAGGGCGAAGCACCCGCTCTGTACGAGAAGGGCCCACAGCGCCAGGGAGCCCCCGAAGACGGCGGCCACTGTCCCGGCCAGGGCGTAGTAGAACCCCAGCTCCGACAGCCCCCGGAGGAAGTGCATCAGCATCACAGCCCGCCCACCTCCTCCGCCCGCAGAATCAGCACGCTGCCGCCGGTGAGCTCCCGCAGCCGCGCCAGGGCCGGGGAGTCCCCAAACTCCGCCCCCGGCGTGATGAGGATGCGGCCCTTGCCGGAGTTGGACGCGGCGGAGCGCTCCAACAGCCGCTCGCCGGAGTAGGCGGCCCGGCAGTCCGCCCGGCCCAGCCGCTCCAGCACGGCGGAGAAGTGCTGTCCGCCCAGGCCCGCCCCCAGATCGGCCACATCGGAAAAGAGCTCCGCGGACGACGCGTTGGTGGTAAAGTCGTACCCGATCCCCCGCTCCTCCAGCACGCGGCACACCGTCCGGGCCAGGGAGAAGCACCGCTCCATCCGCTCACTGTGCTCCGGGGACCTGGGCCCGTCGGCGTTGAGGAGCACGGACACCGCGGGCTCGGAGGTGAAGTCGTACTTCTTCACCATCAGCCCCAGCCCCCGGGCGCTCTGGGTCCAGGAGATGGACTTCATGGGCTCCCGGCCGGTGTAGGCCCGGTACCCGGCGGTGAGCACCGGGTCCTCGTGGAGAAAGCGCCGCACGGAGATGTCCCCCAGAAAGCCCCCCAGCACGTCCTGGAATCCGGCGTCCTCCGCCTCCCGGGGCGCCACGGTGACAAAGCGGAAGCGCCTGGACCGCCGGCTCTCCTCCCGCAGCCCCAGAAAGTCCCCGCGGGCGATCTCCAGCCCGGGGAGGGGGTAGTAGCCCCGCCGGGAGATGGACACCGGGACATCAAAGCGGGCGGACCGCCAGGGCCGCAGCCAGGTGGTGACGGCAATCTGGCTGTCCCCCAGGGAGGTCCGGACCACGTGCTCCTCCGACCGGGGCCGGATTTCCGGGGGCAGGGCCTCTGTCAGCCGGAGGAACAGGATGTGCCGGGGCCCGGCGTTCCGGACGGAGACGGTCAGGCGGAACGTCTCGTCCGGGTCCACCAGGGTGGTCTCCGGTCCAAAATCCTCCCGGATGCTGTCCAGGCCGTCCCGCAGCGAGCGGGCCTCCAGTATGGCGGCCAGGACCACAATCAACACAGCCAGCAGAATCATTCCGCGCTCTCCAGGGGCACGGGCACCCCGTCCAGCAGCTGCCCCAGCAGCATACCCGCCCGCTCCCCGTGGAGCCCGCCGCCCAGGGCCACCCGGTGGGCCAGGACGAAGGGGGCGGCGTACTTCACGTCCTCCGGGACCACGTACTCCCGGCCCCGCAGGAGCGCCAGGGCCTGGGACGCCTTGTAGAGGGCGATGGCCCCCCGGGTGGACACGCCCCGGGAGAAGCGCCCCTCCCGCCGGGTGGCCTCCACGATATCCATGAGGTAGTCCAGCACGTCCCGGCTCATGGCCACCTCCTGGCACATGGAGCGGACCTCCGCCGTCTCCTCCCAGGTGACGGTCTGCTCCAGCCTTTGGAGCACCGCCTGGGTGGAGGGCCGGGCGATGACACCCAGCTCCTGCTCCCGGGTCATGTATCCCAGGCGCAGGCGCATGAAAAACCGGTCCATCTGCGCGTCCGGCAGGGGGAAGGTGCCCGAGGACTCCACGGGGTTCTGGGTCGCCATGACCAGAAAGGGCTCCTCCAGCCGGGTGGTCACCCCGTCCACCGTGACCTGCCGCTCCTCCATGGCCTCCAGCAGCGCGGACTGGGTGCGGGGGGTGGCCCGGTTGATCTCGTCGGCCAGGACGATGTTGGTCAGCAGGGGGCCGGGGCGGAATTCAAACTCCCCGGTCTTCTGGTTGAAGAAGTTGATGCCCGTCAGGTCCGAGGGCAGCAGGTCCGGGGTGAACTGGACCCGCTTGAAGTCCCCGCCGATGGTCCGGGCAAAGGCGCGCAGCAGCATGGTCTTGCCGGTGCCCGGCGTGTCCTCCAGCAGCACGTGGCCGGAGCAGAGAAAACAGACCAGCACCAGCTCAATGGCGTCCTCCTTGCCCACGATCACCTGGGCGCAGTTGTGGACCACCTTGTCCCGGTAGGCGGCGGCCCGGGGAATGTCAATCATCTCATCGCACCTCATTTTCTGTCGTTTGACGGCGGGAGCCGTCGCATAAGAGCCTGTTTAATATCTCAGCGTGTTCGGATTGGCGAGATAGATTTTATGTCCTGCAAGGCAAAAAGCCGCAGCAATCCTGACGGATTGCAAGGATTTTTAACGCAGTCAGGGCGGAAAATATGCCGCCAAGGCGGGCGC
>CAJUQS010000094.1 GCA_910588365.1 uncultured Oscillospiraceae bacterium
CTGTGCTCCTTTCATTTTCTGACTCCCTTTCCGGGCTCTTTCTCGCCCTGATTGGGAGTCTATCTTTTTCCCTTCACCTCCGCCACAAAACTACATTTTTTCCTCGGCGTTTTTTTACATTTTATCACTGGCGATGACAGGCCGGCGCGGTGACATCCGGGCCTTCATCCACAGGCTCCACAGGCTGGAGAGGCGTTCCCTCAAAAATCGCCACATACCGGGTCTTGTTCAGGGCAATCCTGCTGACCGTGCCGGTGTAGTCGGCGGTGACGGTGTAGCCCTTGACATAGCTGCTGGTGGCGCTGCCGGTGTAGGTGGCTACGGCGGTATAGCGGTCGCCCAGGGCGTAGCCGTCCAGGCTGCCGGTGTTGTCCGTCTGCCAGCTGATATTCTGGAGCGTCAGCGTCCTGCCGCCATCCTGGATGGTCTTGGGGATGTACTGGGTATCCTGCCCCGCCAGATTGGGATACGTGCGGGTGGCGGAGACCTGCTTGGTGGAGCTGCCGTAGCCGGATGCTTCCACCTGCACGGTATCCAGCCGCAGGGTCAGCGTGCCAGCCAGACCATCGTCGGTGATGAATTCCTTTTCCTGGGGCAGCAGGGCCAGCACGGAGGCCATATCCTTGCTCTTGCTCTCCAATGTCACCGTCTCCGTGTGCTGGCGGCTCTCATGCTCCGGAAGCTCCTGCTTGAGCAGATCCACCAGCGTATAGTGAAAACCGTCCTGCTCGAAGTCCGAGCGGGGGATGCCGGCGGGATTGTCCTCCGGGGACAGATCATAGAACTTACGGATCTCCGTTCCATCCTCGCTCTGGGTAACGGAGCTGGGGTAGCAGACTTGGGCAGGGTCGGCCCACTCCGCCGCGTGAGCGGCAGGTGTAAGGGCCATGGTCAGCGCCAGCGCGAGGGCGCAGACAGCAGTCAGTTTTTTCATGTTCGCTTCCTCCTCTACATTTTCATATTCGGGGCGGGCGGGGCCTCCTGGCCCTGATTCCAGCTCTCCTGCTGGCGCTGGGGGAGTTGGGTCAGGGCCTGCTGGTAAGCGTCCAGCACCGTCTGGTGGAACTGCTGGCGGAACTCCTTGGTGCAGGGGAAGCAGATGTCCTTGTAGCCGTCCCTGCCCTTGTAGCTGGGCATGGAGACGAAGGGGCCGTTGCTGCCATCCACCACCTTCACGCCCCGGATGGCGAAGCACCCATTCAGGTTGACGGAGGCGTCCGCCAGGACGGGGCCGCTGGCGTGGAGAGCGTGGATCTTCACATCCACCTGCATGGGGAGGGCCTCTCGCTGAGGGGCGGGGGCTGGGATAGGGGCCTGTTTCATTGTCGCGTCCTCCTTAAAATATAAGAATTTATGATAAAATGGGGCTACTTCATGGTCATGCCGCCCATGGCGGGTCCGCTTTCCTGCTCCTGCTGTGCGCCGCGCAGCTCCTCCAGTTTCTCCCGCGCCCAGTCCGGCAGGTGCTGCTCGTCCAGCACTCCCACAAAGTCGGAGCGGTCCCAGCGGGTCTTTTCTCCGTCGCCCAAGCAGGTGGCATAGACCGCCCGACCGCTGGCGGTGGGCGAACAGCCAAATCCTCCCTCCGCCAGCCAGAGCTGATCACGGGGGTCCCAGCAGCTCTCCCGGAGCGTGTCGGGACTCATGACCAGCACTTTGCCCTTGTAGTCCTGCTCATGCCGGTCGCCGCCAACGCAGTGTTCCGGGCCGAACAGCCCCAGAGCCTGGTACGCATCCCTGGCCTGTCCAATGAATGCCTCCAGCAGAGCGGCGGCGGTGTCCACCGCAAAATAGCGGTTGTACTTACCGTCCGGAGGAACCAATGTCTTCCGGCCCCACTGGTAAGTCTCATCGCTGACCAAATACTTACAGTTGACTGATTTCTGGAGTTCTTGCAGGGAGTTGGCGAGGACGAAATTCACCCGCTTAAAGCCGAACCGCTCCAGCACAGACTGGGCGCAGCCCTCGGACAGCGACTCGTCCGCTTCATTGAAATAAGCCCGGATTGTCTGCTCAACGGTTCTGGCGCAGTCCACATTCTGCCGGAAGCTGTCCTCATGCCTCTGCGTCTGCCCAAGGCGTCTGGCCTCGGCACGGGAGCAGGGATACAGATAGGGGAACTCAGCTGCCATAGACGGTATCCTCTGTGATCAGATGCTCTTCCAGCTTGCCCAGGCAGGTTCCCACCACCATGAAAGTCTCCAGCAGATTGGCGGGGAGATCCCGCAGGTCGCAGCGATGCTCCGCAGCCTGGACCGTGATGGTATGGGACACCTCATCGACCTCAGCGCACAGCTTGGCTCCGTCGGGAATGCCGGCGGCCTCCCGCAGATACTCGTTCACCTGGACGGCTTCCTCCTCGAAGTCGTTGTAGGGACAGCTGTCCTTATCGCAGTCCTCACAGGGGCCGCAGACCTCCGACAGGCAGTAGAGCAGCTGCGCCGACAGGCTCGAAAGCTGGTGGGCGGCATCCAGAAGCTCCGGCGCGGTCATCCGCCCCTTCAGCACCACCATAGCCCCCTTCATGGTGTGGTACTCCACCTTCTCGCCAGCGTTGAGTCCGGCCAGCCGCGCGGCAGTTACCGGGAACAGAAGACCCTTGGGGGTGATCTCTTTGATGAATTTCATGTGATGATCCTCCTTACATCAAATTTCCTGCCCGAAATCAAACAGGTTCAGTTGTGTCGCGGCACGCTGCCGCTCGGTCATGTCGTAGTTGGCGATGAACAGTTCAGCGAACTGGCAGTTGGGATCGTACCGCTACTTGATGTTGTTCAGCCGGGTGGTTGCCTCGATCTGGATACCGGGGGCGTCATAGAGTCTGCGGACAAAGTCGTCGTCGTTGTAGGAGAGCAGGAACTTCCCCTCAATGGACAAGAGCGTGTCCCGCAGGCGGATGTGGTCCTTCTCAGTGAACCCGTCCTCTCCGATGTTCTGGTAATACCCCTCGGTGGCGTGGTAGGGCGGGTCACAGTAGAAGAGGCTCACCGGGCGGTCATACTGCCGGATGAGCTTCTCAAAGTCCTTATTCTCCACCACCACATCCTTGAGCCGCCGGTGGGCCTGCTCAATGAGGGGAAAGTTGGCCCGCATATCGTGGGGCTGGCTGCCGTAGCTGGTGAGGGCAGAGGCGTAGCTGCAGCGGATGATCTGATAGAACCAGGCCGCCCGCTGGACGTCCGTAGTGCACTGGCGGCGCAGGGCCAGCCGCACCCGGTCAAAGTCCTCGCGGGAGTTGAGGACGTATTTCAGGGCGTTCATCAGCAGATCCGGCTTATCCCGGACGCAGCGGTACAGGTTGGTGAGCAAGCTGTTGTAGTCGTTATAGACCTCAAAGTCGCTGCCGGGAGGCTTGTGGAACAGGACCCAGCCGCCGCCCCCGAAGACCTCGATGTACCGTTCATAGTACAGAGGAAACCTCCGTACCACCTCCTCCCGCAGAGCTTTCTTGCCGCCCACCCAGCTCATGAAGCTGTTCATGGGCCGGCCTCCTCTCGTCGCCGTAAAGTCCGCTCCATTCCGTTTCCGCCCGACGGCGAAAACTCCATTTGCTCCCTTGCTCCTCCTCTTCCACGCGGACCCGCTTGCGCCGGGCTCTGCGCGGAGTCCTGTATGGAGATGCGGAGTTGGGCGGTATCAAACGCTTCCAGGGATTTGTTCAGCCCCCGGATAGCGGCGGCAATACCGCTGATCCGGTTGGTCATGTGGACGATAGTGGCGCGCACCTCCTGCTCTGTGGCGGCGTAAAAATAGCCGCTGGAGCTGCTGGCAATGGGAACACCCCTGCGCCGCAGACGGTTGACCGCGTTCCGCAGCTCCTTGCCCCGGACGGAAAAGGTCCGCTCCAGCTCTCGGCTGGTGGCGGCGCAGCCCTCGCCCAGATGGTACTGCCGCAGATATTCGGCCAGCTGTTTATCCTCCATGTTTCCTCCTTTCCGGGGCCGTTTTCCCGAAAAAAGAGCGCAAAAAAGAAGGGGTCGTTCATCCCTTTCGGAAAAACGGCCCCTTACTCTTGACATTTTTATTATTTCATGTGTATGGTATGGGCTGCGCCCATCTGATACCACCTTTTTTTCGCTCTGCCCTTACTGTATGGTCATGCTGCCCTGGACCGGCGCCTCCCCGGCAGGAGTGCTGTATTCGCGGACGAATTCCCGTCCATTGCGGATCAGATAGCCAATATCGCCGCTGGCCTCCATATAGCCGGAGGTTTCCAGCAGGTTCGCTCCGTAGTCGTCCAGGCTGATGGCGCCGGATCGGATCAGCTCTTCCGGCATACCGCGGGAGCGCAGATGCTCCGCCGCAAAGTCTGCCAGCCCCTCGCTTGGCACCCACTCATAGCAGTGGAGGTTCTGGGAGATGTCCAAGGCGAATTTCAGGGTGCGGCAGTCCTCGTATTCCAGCACGGCAGCGAATTTCTCCAGCCAGTGAGGTTGGGCTGGCCCGCCGCACAGAGCGCATCGACCTTCTGCTTGAACTCGTCCAGCGGCGCCGGCAGCTCCAGTTGTCCCATCACTCTGCCGCCGCTGGATACATTTAGTTTCAGAATGATAACCCTCCCATCTGCGGTCCCTGCCGCTGTTCCTCGGAAGTACCCCGCATCAACTCCTCCAGCGGAACCTCGCCCTGATATACCACATAGCCGCACTCATTGAACTGTCCGCCCTCCTGCTGGATGCGCTGTTCCCCGTAGCGGCGGTAGTCGTAAAAGCCCTTCAGATTTTCATCATAGTCGAAATGGCCGGACTCCTGAATCATGTGTCTGCCGTACTCCTCCGGGATCCGGACGCCGGGGACAAAGTCAAACTGGTCCAGATTTTCCGCCAAACGGCAGATGGAGATAATGCCCGAGGTCTCCGTCATGAGCGTCACGGCACTCAGCTTCTCCCTGCCCTTATCCCTCAACGGCTATATCGACTGGCACAGCCGGTTCAGGCAGGGGAGGTCATCCCCGGACAGACTCTCCAGGTCCAGCACCTCCGCCACTTTTTCCGGTATCTTGTCCGCCGCCAACCGCAGCCTCGTGCCCAGACTGTCGGCCCCCGCCTGCAGCCGGGTACGCTGGAGCCGCAGCTCCGACATAGGCAGGCAAAACGCTCTGGTCACGCCCTGCTCTTCGGAGACCACCTCCACCACCGCCACCGGCGGCTCATGGATGTAGGGCGGCAGATAGCGGCCGTCATACTGCCGCTTCGGCTCTGCGCCGCCTTGCCCGCAGCGGAAGGTCAGGTTAATGAAGTCCTGGATGTCAAAGGGGCCCAGCTTGTGGGCCATATCTTGAAACTGCGCGGCCTCTTCCTCGCTGTCCAGCCACTCGCCCAGGTAGTTCAGCTCATCCACGTTGACTTCCGTTCCCTCCAGCCTCTTAAGGACGGGGTAACCGCTGTCCAGCTCGTCCACCCGGCAGTCCCGCTCCAGGGCGTTCCCGATGCCAAGCGCCTCCAGCGCCTCTATCGTTCGCTCATAGGCGTCCTGGGGGATGGGGAAGGGGACGGTGACTTGTCCGCGCTCGGGGTGCCGGGCGTTGCTCAGGACCGCCTTGATCTCACAGTACATCATACACGGTTCAGCCTCCGAGGCTTCCGTCATCAGCACCACCGCGTTCAGTTTTTCGATGTCCGCGTCCTTCAGCGGCACGATAGCCTGGCACATCCGATTAAGGGCCGGGAGATCATCGCCGCTCAGATGCTCCAGATCCAGGGCTTCCGCCACTTTTTCTGGCAGTTCGTCGAAGTCGAGGCGTACCTGCGCGTCGTGTAACGCGGTGACGCCAACACGGAGCAGTGTTCTTTCAATTTGGTGTTCTGCGGCGGGGAGATACAAGTATTCCGGATTTTTTCCTTCCGCAAGGCCATGCTTCGGTGTGATTTCCAGTACCATGAAGCAGCTGTCATAGGGATACGCAGGAAACTGATGTCCATTGTACTGCTGTTCCAGCACCATACCGTTGTTATAGACCACGCCGTAAGGGGTAATCACTCCGCCGCCGCCCTGAATGAGCTGGAGGGCTTCTTTTTTGCCGTCGATTGCCTCGTATTGGTCCATCGGCATCCCGCCGCCGTTCAGCGTCATAACATGGTCCCTCCCGATCTTCTCCAAATTGGAAAAGTCGGTGATGACCGTTGCCTGCTGGCAGCAGTACGTCAGGTTGATGAAGTCCTTGATGTCAGCTAACCCCAGCTTGTGGGCCATAGCCTCAAACTGGCTGACCTCGCCGGAGCAGAAGCTGTCCAGCCGCTTCGCCAGATAGTCCAGCTGATCGATGTTGACCAATGTACCCACCAAGGCGTTCAGCACGTTGTACCGGCTGTTCACTTCATCCACAGTGCAGTCCCGGTTCACGGAAAAGCCAAGGCCGACCTTCTGGAGCATCTCAATGGTCTGATCGTACTGGTCCACGGGAATGGGGAAGGGGAAGGGGATAGTGATCTGCCCGCACTCTGGACGCCGTGGGTTGCTCAGAACTGCTTGGATCACGCAGCTCATACGCCGCCCTCCCCATTGTCCTCCTTGATCTCCCACTCGCGGGGCCTCTGCTTGGCGGGCCGGCTGCGGGGAGGCTTCTTACGGGGCGTCTTTTTCCGAATGTCGGTGCGGGTGGTCGGAGCTCTGGACGAATCCATCATCATCCGCTCCAATCCCGCCAGACGGGTATCACCCATGAAATATCTCGGCATATTCTTTTTGTCCTCCTGTTTTTATTTGCGGTTCCCGAAAAAAGGACAAAAAGAAAAAAGGCGCTGCCCTTTTTTTCAGGGAAACGGCCTAAAATGAAACAATTATTGATTTTTAGCTAAACTGCATTCCGCCATCCTGCGGGCACTCCATAGCGGCAAACTCCATCTCCTTCTGGTTGGATATCTCCACCCGAGCCTCCAAATCAGGGATGCCGTGTTCAATTTGCTTTGCGGTGGATTCCAGGCATTTTTGCCTCTCTTCTGTCATAGGGTAAGAGTTCTCCAGCGTTTCGTGGATACTGCGATAGACCTCCGTCAGCTGCTCCGGACTAAAGAGGGCGCTGCGGGAAACGAGGCCAGAGCGGGTGGCGAAGTTCTGCTTGGCAGTGATGTAACAGTCCACACCGCCAAGGGGACCGTAGTAATCTCCCTGGTTAAGTCCAGTACGTTCCTGCACTCGCTCCCAGGTGATAAACTGGACACCATACTGGGTGGGGTGGCCCGCCAGAACCACGCCGTTGAAATCAGCCAGCAGCCTGTAGTCTCCCGTCAGGCCGCTGGCTGTCAATTGGGGCGCCGTCTCCATCTGGCTCATATACTCGGCGGTGATCCTGATGACGTCGGTCGCCTTGTCCAAGGCTGCGCTTCTGGCGTCGTTCGCCACATCCTCCTTCCAATACCTTACCGCGCCGGTATCCAGAGCAAGGCAGAGGCGCTGGCCGTCCAGTTCTACCGGCAGAAGGCCATCCTCCGTTTCCGATTTCACGGCGAAGCCCTCATGCTGAAGGTTGAGGGTCAGTTCTTGGAAGTATCGGTTTTTCGCTTCTGTGTTCATTTTGATCCTCCTGTTCTTTTCGTGTAATTGCAACTTTTTGATCCGGAAAATTCAGTGCCCTTTTTAATTTCGACTATTTTCAAAACGGGCGCCGGGGATATCGTTATGGGATGCTTACAGTTTTGTGGTATCTTTCTGGAAAAGAAAAAGCGCCGACCGAATGGCTGCTTCAGCCAACGAATCGACGCTCAAAACCGGCGCTTCACAACTGTAGCGCCCTTTTTCAATTGCCTGTTACGAGGGTTCGAATCCCGCCAGTTGCTTAAAAAACCGCATTTACATCTCCAGTTTGACTGCTGAAAATTTGAGGGTCAAAAACCCCGGAAACCACTGATGCCGTAGGCTTTCAGCCTACGGCATCTAAAGTGGGCATTTACTTTGGCGCAGCGGGAGGGATTCGAACCCTCGTGGGATTGCTCCCAAACTGATTTCGAGTCAGCCCCGTTATGACCACTTCGATACCGCTGCATACTGTACTTTCAATGCTTTGCCCGATCACGACACGAGCAGACACCGCATAGAAAAACATAAATAAATTGTAGAAAAACCGCAGATATGACGCCATTGAAAGCCGTATATTAATTTCAAAAGCCCAGTGTTACCAAGGCGTTCCACCGGACAGCGTCCGACCGGCCTACACGATTTCGAGTCAGCCCGTTATCTTTTTCCAGAGTACAGATTAGGAACCTCCAATTTAAGAAGGACTCCATATACTATACATACTCATGTTAAATATTTTATCATATTCTCCGCAGCTATGCAAGGACTAATCCGCAAAAACCAGAAAAATCTTGTCTCTGCAAGGGTGATGCCACCAGCACCGCTTCAGGCATCAGCTTGGCGCTTGAACCCGCTTGACCATAAGCAGTATCTTTCCGGCCAGCTGTCAGGCTCTCTGTATTTCCGGCCCTGCCTCCCTTTTATATGGAGCCAGGGCCGGAACACATACCATGCTATATGTGGCTTAGAGCCTGTTTAATATCTCAGCGTGTGCGGATTGGCGAGATAGATTTTATGTCCTGCAAGGCAAAAAACCGCAGCAATCCTGACGGATTGCAAGGATTTTTAACGCAGTCAGGACGGAAAATATGCCGCCAAGGCGGGCGCGGGGAGATGTTAAACAGGCTCTTACATCTTGAAGCTGTCCTTCAGTCCCACGCTGCGGTTGAACACCAGACGGCCGGGGGTGCTGTCTTTGTCCAGGCAGAAGTATCCCACCCGCATGAACTGGAACCGGTCGCCGGGGACGGCGTCCTTCAGCCCCGCCTCCAGCTTGCAGCCCACAGCCACCTCCAGGGAGGCGGGGTTCAGGCAGTCCAAAAAGTTCTTGTCCGCCCCATCGGGTGCGGGGTCGGTGAAAAGGTTGTCGTAGAGACGGCACTCCGCGTCCACGGCGGTGGCGGCGTCCACCCAGTGGATGGTAGCGCCCTTTACCTTGCGGCCGTCGGCGGGATTGCCACCCCGGCTGTCCGGGTCATAGGTGGCAAAAATTTCAAGCAGATTGCCCGCCTCATCCCTTTTGCAGCCGGTGCAGATGATGAGGTAGGCCCCCTTCAGCCGGCACTCCAGGCCGCCGGGGCACAGGCGCTTGTACTTGGGCACCGGCGTCTCCAGGAAGTCCTCCGCCTCCACGTACAGCTCCCGGGAGAAGGTGATGGTCCGGGTGCCGTCCTCGGGGCGGTTGGGGTTGTTTTCCACCTCGAAGGTCTCGCTCTGGCCCTCGGGGTAGTTGGTGATGGTCAGCTTCACCGGACGGATGACCGCCATGACCCGCCGGGCGGTCTCGTTGAGATCCTCCCGCAGGCAGTGCTCCAAAAAGGCGTACTCCACGGTGCTGGTGGCCTTGGCCACGCCGATGCGCTCGCAGAAATTGCGGATGGAGGCCGGGGTGTAGCCCCGACGGCGCATCCCGCGCAGGGTGGGCATCCGGGGATCGTCCCAGCCGGAGACCCGGCCCTCCTCCACCAGAAGGCGGAGCTTGCGCTTGCTCATGACGGTGTAGTTGATGCCCAGGCGGGCGAACTCAATCTGCCGGGGCTTGGCGGGCAGGTCGCAGTTGGCGATTACCCAGTCGTAGAGGGGCCGGTGGGCCTCAAACTCCAGGGAACACAGGGAGTGGGTGATGCCCTCCAGGGCGTCCTGGATGGGGTGGGCGAAGTCGTACATGGGGTAGATGCACCACTTGTCTCCCTGCCGGTGGTGGTGGGTGTGGTTGATCCGGTAGATCGCCGGGTCGCGCATGTTGAAGTTGCCGCTGGTCAGGTCGATCTTGGCCCGCAGGGTCATGGCCCCGTTGGGGAACTCCCCGGCGCGCATCCGGCGGAAGAGGTCCAGGCTCTCCTCTACGGGCCGGTCCCGCCAAGGGGAGCGGGCGGGGGTGTTCACGTCCCCCCGGTACTCCTTGAACTCCTCCGGCGTCAGCTGGCAGACGTAGGCCAGGCCCTTCTTGATGAGGCCCTCTGCCAGCTCGTAGGTCCTCTCAAAGTAGTCGCTCCCGTAGAACAGCCGGTCCCCCCAGTCGAACCCCAGCCAGTGGATATCCTCCTGGATGGCCTCCACGAATTCCACGTCCTCCTTGGCGGGGTTGGTGTCGTCAAAGCGGAGGTTGCAGAGCCCGCCGTACTTCTCGGCGGTGCTGAAGTTGATGCACAGCGCCTTGCAGTGGCCGATGTGCAGGTAGCCGTTGGGTTCCGGGGGAAAACGGGTATGGACGGTCATGCCCTGGAACCGGCCCCCCTCTGCGATGTCCTCGTCGATGAACTGATGGATGAAATGCTTGCTTTCGGCCTCCTCGGTGATGGGAGCCTTGCTTTCCTCGGCCATGTCGTCACACTCCTTACAGTGATAATTTTTCCATCTTATCCAAAAATGGTTGAAAGTTATTATACAAAATGACGGCAGGAAAAGCAAGAGGGAATCCCCGCATTTCAGAAAGTTTTTGGGGAGTCCCGCAAATTTTCCTTCGCCCTCCCCATTGCCCTTTTCCGGAAACTATAGTAAAATGGACCGGAAACACCACCCGCAAAGGAGAATCCTCTATGGAACTGGAATTCATCACCGCCGGACAGATCGTCAACACCCACGGCATCCGGGGAGAGGTCAAGCTGCTGCCCCAGGGGGTGGAGCCGGACCTCCTGGCTCAGTGCGATCCCCTCTATATCGGCGGCAGGCCCTTCTCCCCCGCCGCCCGCCGCGTCCACAAGGGCTGCCTGCTGCTGCGGCTCGAGGGCGTGGACGACATGGACGCCGCCTTGGCGCTCAAGGGAAAGACCGTCTCTATCCGCCGTGCGGACGCCCCCCTGCCGGCGGGGGAGTTTTTTGACGAGGAGCTGGTGGGCCTCACGGCCCGGGACGCGGAGACCGGGGAGGAGCTGGGAAAGATTGACCAGGTCCTCACCTACCCCGCCCATAAGATCTACGCGGTCCGGGGCGGAAAGGACGAGTACCTGGTGCCCGCCGTGCCCGCCTTCATCGCCGCTGTCAACCTCCCCGGCGGCACGGTGGAGATCCATATGATCGAGGGCCTGGGTACGCATTCATAAGGTAACCATTCTTTTTCTTGAAAGAAAAAGAATCAAAAAGAACTTTTGCGGCGAAACTGCCGTTTCGCCTGTGATCCTCCGGGGCTCAGCCGGGAGAGAAAAGGCAAAGCATCGCTTTGCCGCAGAGCTCTTTTTTGATACTTTTTTCTCTCGAGAAAAAAGTATGGATACCTCAAAATAGGAGCAGGATATGAGAATTGACATTATGACGCTGTTCCCCGAGACGGTGGGGGACATGATGAACGAGTCCATTCTGGGCCGGGCCCAGGAGCGTGGGTACATCCGCATCGATGCCCACCAGATCCGGGACTTCACCGTCAACAAGCAGAAGCAGGTGGACGACTACCCCTACGGCGGGGGCCGGGGGGCGGTGATGCAGGCGGACCCCCTCTACCGCTGCTGGACCCACATCAAGGAGAACTTCGGCACGGAAAAAAGCCGGACCATCTACCTCTCCCCCTGCGGGACCACCTTCTGCCAGGCCAAGGCCCGGCAGCTGCTGGCGGACTATGACCACCTCATTCTGGTCTGCGGCCACTACGAGGGCATTGACGAGCGGTTCATCGAGGAGTGCGTGGACGAGGAGATCTCCATGGGGGACTTCGTCCTCACCGGCGGGGAGATTCCCGCCATGGCGGTGGCGGACGCGGTGTGCCGGATGGTGCCCGGGGTTCTGCCGGAGGCGGCCTGCTACGAGGAGGAGAGCCACTGGAACGGCCTTTTGGAATACCCCCAGTATAGCCGCCCCGAGGAGTGGCACGGCCGGAAGGTGCCCGAGGTCCTGCTCAGCGGCCACCACGCCAACGTGGCCCAGTGGCGCAGGCGCCAGTCCATGCTCCGCACCCTGCGCCGCCGTCCGGACATGTTCCGGGAGTCCGACTTCATGGGCACCAAACAGGACCGGCGGCTGCTCTCGGAGGTCCGCGAGGAGCTGCGGGCGGAGAGGCAGGCGGCAGAGGAGGCACCAAAACCGGACTCAATCACTGGTTTACCTGCCGGTTCAACCGATTAGCGGTTGTTTTTCCCCTCTGCGCGGTCTACAATAGCCCCAACACGCAAGGAGGACATACACATGGAAGAAAAACAGATCGGCCTGTTTATCCGGGATCGCCGGCTGGCACTGGGCATGACCCAGCAGCAGCTGGCGGACCGGATGGGCGTCACCGACAAGGCGGTGAGCAAGTGGGAGCGGTGCGTCAGCTATCCGGACATCACCCTGCTGCGGGAGCTCGCGGACGCGCTGGAGGTGAGCGTGTCCGAGCTCCTGGCCGGGGAGCTGGACCCCAAGCCCTCCCTGGTGCCCCAGGAGGTGGAGGACGTGGTGCTGGACACGGTCCGCTACGCCGAGACCGCCCGACGGAAAAACGGCGGCTGGCGGTTCTGGACCTTTGTGGCACTCACCGCGGGGTGCCTCATCGCGGCCCTGGTGCTGGGGATCGTCTGCCTGGCCACCGGGGGGAACATATACGCGCTCCTGGCGCTGAAATGCGTGGGCTTCGGCTGGGCGGTGTGCTATCCCCTGCTGCGCTCCCAGCGGCACCCGGTGCGGAATTTCCTGGCGATCCTCACCTTCGCTATCGTGCCCTTCCTGGCGTCATTTCCGGGGGGCTTTCCTTTCTGGGCCTACTGGATCGCGATCATCTCCGCAGCCTATTTGTGGGGGGTGTACTTCATCTGCCGGAGGTTTCTGTGGGATCGGATGTGGCTGGCCGCTGGCTGGAGCTTCCTGCTGGGCTGTGTCCTGGATGCTGCCATCAACACGATTTTGGGCATGATCATCGGCCTCGACCCCAACTACACCGGCCTTGTGACCACCGCCATCACCGCCGGAGCCTGCTTCCTGATTGACTTTATCCTGCGCCGCCAGAGAGGGTAGCCGGCAATATCCCAATTTACGCTCCCCTCCTGCGGCTGGCGGGGCGCATTTCAGAACGGCGGCCGTACATAAATATAGTCGATGCACTTGAGAAGAGGTAAAAAGGAGGGGAGGAAAAATGACGCGGGGCAAGGCGGAGGATGCAGGCGGGCTGACGCCCGCCAAAGACGACAACGCCGCCCCGTATCATTTTGACCGCCGATCTTTACCGATTTTCAAGTGC
>CAJUQS010000095.1 GCA_910588365.1 uncultured Oscillospiraceae bacterium
AAACAGGCTCTAAGAGCCTGTTTAACATCTCCCCGCGCACGTCGGCTCCGCTCACTTCCCCACGCAGAAGCGCTCGAAGATGCGGGCCGTCAGGTCCTCCCGCAGCGTTCGCCCGGTGAGCTCCCCCAGGGCGTTCAGCGCCCCCTCGGCGTCGGTGAGCACCACGTCCGGGGTCAGGCCGCTCTCCAGGGCCTCCCGGGCCCCGCGCAGGAACCGGAGGGCGCGGGAGACGGCCTCCGCCTGCCGCGCGTTGGCCAGCATCCGTCCCGGCGGCGTCTTCCCGGCGGGGAACAGCTCCGCCACCGCCGCCTCCAGCCCGTCCAGGCCCTGGCCGGTTCTGGCGGACAGGGGGAGCGTCCGCTCCCCCTCCAGGCTGCCGGAATCCAGCACCTGGGGCAAATCGATCTTGTTGCGCAGGACGAGGCGCCGGGGCGCCAGCCGGGCCGCCGCCAGGGCCTGCCGGTCCTCCCCGGCCAGGGGCTGGGAGCCGTCCAGCACCAGCAGCGCCAGCTCCGCCCGGGCCGCCGCCTGCCGGGAGCGCTCCACGCCCATGCGCTCCACCTCGTCCTCCGCGTCCCGGATGCCGGCGGTGTCGATGAGCCGCAGGAGCACCCCGCCCACCACCGCCTTCTCCTCCACGGTGTCCCGGGTGGTGCCCGCCACGGCGGTGACGATGGCCCGGTCGTAGCCCAGGAGGGCGTTGAGCAGGGAGCTCTTGCCCGCGTTGGGCCGGCCCAGGATGACCGTGGGCACCCCCTGGCGGAGGAGCTGTCCCCGGTGGGCGGCGGCCAGCAGCTCCGACAAGGTGCGCTCCGCCTGCTCCAGGGTGCGCAGAATCTCCTCCCGCCCCAGATCCTCGATGTCCTCGTCCGGGTAGTCCACCACGGCGCAGAACTGGCTGGTGATATCCAGCAGGCTGCCGCGGACCGCCTCGACGGGCTCCCGGAGGGCCCCGCCCAGCTGTCCGGCCGCGCTGCGGGCGGCCTGGACAGTCTCCGCCTCAATGAGGTCGATGACCGCCTCGGCCTGGGTCAAATCCAGATTTCCGCTGAGAAAGGCGCGCTTGGTGAACTCCCCCCGGTCCGCCTGCCGGGCGCCGGCGGCGAAGAGGGCGCGCAGGCCCTCGTCCAGCACCACCGGCGAGCCGTGGCAGTGGAACTCCGCGCAGTCCTCCCCCGTGTAGCTGCGGGGGCCGGGGAAGCGGACCGCCAGGCAGGCGTCGATGGTCCGGCCCTCCCGGTCCAGCAGGTTCCCCAGCACCATCTCGCGGGGGTTCTGCCGGGAGAAGGGCCTTCCGTTCCGGGGCCGGAACACCCGGTCGCACACGTCGAAGCACCCCTCCCCGGAGATGCGGAGGATGCCGATGGCGGAGAGGGCGTTCCCGGTGGAGATGGCGGCAATGGGTTCCATAGAAGCACTCCTTTTTCCTTGTTCGGGCCTCCGGCCGCTACCGCTCCGGGTAGGGCAGGCCCCTCGGCAGACCCAGGATATAGTCCGCCGACACCTGGTAGTACCGGCAGAGCCGGATGAGATCGTCAATCTCATACTTGGCCCGGCGCTTTTCATACTTCGAGACAGCGGACTGCTGACAGCCCAGAATATCCGCAATCTCCTTCTGCCCCACGTCCCGGTCCTCCCGCAGGGCGGTTAAACGGTCAATGTAGTCCACGGGCTATTTAAACCAATAGTACGCCCGCTCCTCCGTCTCCCGGCGGAGCTCGCCGCCGCAGCTCTCGGCCACCCGGCGGGAGGGGAGGTTGCCCAGGTAAACCGTCACCAGGATCTCCTCCGTAATGCCCATCCTCCGGGCCTCCTCCAGCAACAGGCCCAACAGGGCCCGGCCGTAGCCCTTCCCCCGCTGGTCCGACGCCACGGCGTAGCCGATGTGGCCGCCGGCCTGCCGCAGGGCGTCGGTGAGGCGGTGGCGGAGGTTGCCCTGTCCCACGGGGGTGTCCCCGTCCATGAGCCAGAAGGTGGTGGCGGGGACCATCCAGTCCTCCAATCCGATCCCCCGGCCCATGTCCACATGCTTGGCCAGCCAGGCGGGGAACTCGCCGTAGTCCATCCCATGGACCTTGTTGACGAACCCGTTCTCGTTGGCTCCAATCCGCTGGAGCATGTCGTAGATGTCCCGCCCGTCGTCTAAAGAGACTTGTCTTAAATACAGCATCAAAAAATCCTCCTGCAGAAGCCTGCGGCGCTCATTCCTTTTTCCCCTGCGCCTCGATCCACCGGTCATAGCGCCGGAAGAGTCCGAGATTGAGGCCGATCATCCCAAGGAGCGCCAGCACCAGCACAGCTGCCGCCGCCTGCCGGCTAATGGTGGGAACCAGACAGCAGAAGACAAATCTGATCATGAGAAAGGCCGTAAGAAAGGTCAGCCACGTAATCTCAGAGCGGATCTCCCCCCGCCGCCGGATGCCCCGCACCAGCCGCCAGACAAAATAGAGATACAGCGCCGGAAACAAAAAGTAATAAAACATGCCGTCCTCCTATCTGAACTTCCCATTCAATAAAGTTCTTTTTTGATACTTTTTTCTTTCAAGAAAAAAGTATGACTGCCTACTCCTCGTCGAACCGCATCTCCACGGTGCTGAAGGTGGTATACTCCGGGCTCCAGCGCAGGGGGATCTTGCCGGTCTCGCCGTGGCGGTTCTTGGCCACGATACATTCCGCGATGTTCCGGTTCTCCGTGTCCTCCCGGTAGTAGTCCTCCCGGTAGAGGAACATGACGATATCCGCGTCCTGCTCAATGGCGCCGGAGTCCCGCAGGTCGGAGAGCATGGGGCGCTTGTCCTCCCGCTTCTCGTTGGCGCGGCTGAGCTGGCTGAGGCAGATGACGGGCACGTCCAGCTCCTTGGCCATGATCTTCAGCATACGGGAGATGTCGCTGACCGCCTGCTGGCGGTTCTCGCCGGCGTAGCCCTTTCCGCCGGAGGAGCTCATCAGCTGGAGATAGTCGATGATCACCAGCCCCAGGTTGTCCAGGCGGCGGCACTTGGCGTTCATGTCGGCGGCGGTGAGCATGGGGTTGTCGTCAATGCGGATGTCGGTCTGGCGGAGGGTGCGGGCGGCCTGGGTCAGCTTTCCCCAGTCGGAGGCGCTCAGCCGCCCGGTCAGGAGCCGGGACAGGTCCACCAGGGCCTCGCTGGCCATCAGGCGCACCAGCAGCTGCTCCCTGCTCATCTCCAGGGAGAAGACGGCCACGGTCTTCTGGCTCTGCCGGGCCACGTTCAGCGCCATGTTCAGAGCGAAGGAGCTCTTGCCCACGCCGGGGCGGGCGGCCAGGAGAATGAGGTCGGACTTGTTGAGCCCGTGGATTTTCTGATCCACGGCGGAGAAGCCGCTGGGCAGGCCGGGCAGGCCGGTCTTGCCGGAGGCCAGATCGTTGAGCTGGTCCAGAAAGGGCTTGATGAGCTGTGCCACGGGGACCAGCTCCTGGGCGCTGCGGCCCCGGCGGACGGCGTAGACCTTCTGCTCCGCCGCCTCCAGAATGGCGGACGCCTCCCCCAGGCCCTCCTGGACCATGGCGGTGATCTCCCCGGCGGCCTTGGCAAGGCCCCGCAGCAGGGACTTGTCCCGGATGATCCCCACGTACTCCATCACGTTGGCGCTGGTGGGGGTCAGCTCCATCAGCTGCACCAGGTAGGGCCGGGTGGTCTGATTGTCGTAGGTGCCGTTTTTCTGCATCTCCTCCGCCACGGTCACGCCGTCGATGGCCCTGGAGTAGCTGAACATGGAGTACATGGTCTCAAAGATGTCCCGGTTCTGCTTGACGTAGAAGTCATCGGGCTGGAGCTTGTCCATGACATCCTTGATGCAGTCGGCGTCAATGAGCATGGCGCCCAGGGCGGCCTGCTCGGCCTCCAGGGAGTGGGGCATCTGGCGGGAGAGAATCTCTTCCTCAAAGGGCATGGTCGGTACCTCCTTTTTCTGTGTGGGGCCTGCCGGCCGGGTACGCTCCCCTTTGTGCGCACAAAAAGGATGCCAAAACGGCGCTCAAGGGGTAAAAACCCTTGAGCGCCTGTTTAACATCTCCCCGCGCCCGCCTTGGCGGCATATTTTCCGCCCTGACTGCGTTAAAAATCCTTGCAATCCGTCAGGATTCTGCAACAGGCGCATCGAGCGCCTGTGCAGAATAATCGTGCATGACCCCTCGATG
>CAJUQS010000096.1 GCA_910588365.1 uncultured Oscillospiraceae bacterium
ATCTTCAAGTAGCTGATAAAGGAATAGATGATACTGCGCTGTTCCCGGGCGCTGCGGAGCAGGAAGTTGACCGGAACCACCTCGATCAGCTTGACATAGCGGTGGTCTCTGGTGTAGATAATGCCGTTGGCGACCTTCTCAATGGGGATGTAGTCTGCCAGAGGGTTGAGGGGCCGTACCTTTTCCTCCGGGTCCAGGAAGGTCTTGAACTGGTTGACCTTGCGCTCCTTCAGATCGACCTGGAACCGGCTGCGGCTTTTCAGCTGGGCTTCGTCCTCTCCGGTATCGGGAGCAGACTTTTTGCCCCGCGACCAGGTGGGGAGCATGGACAGCTCTTTGCCGTCCCTCCCCCTCGCCGGGGCGTCCTGTGACAGCACGCGGCGGTTGCGCAGATAGCTGAAGAAAAGCAGGATGAAGCCGGACAGACTGCTTCCTCCGACTCCAATCAAGGCCAGGAGGACAAGGGGCAGGGCTGTCAGGCACAAAATGATGATCCGGGCAGTCAGGGAGAGGCCCAGGCTCATAACCGGCAGGCCGACAGCGGCGCCCAGGATGCCGGCCTCAATGACGTTCCGGGTCTTGAACATTCCGCCCATCAAGGTGCCGCCCTCAATAAAATTGGGTGGGATCAGGTAGCTGTCCCGCTGTTCGTGTTCCATACAATTCGCTCCTTACATACGGTCTTTCCGCTTCGGCGGGGTGGGGAGCCGCTTGACGATCTCCTTCTGGTAGTCGATCTCGCCGTCCGGGGCCTTGAAGGGGGTCTTGACCACCGTATCAACGGCGTGCTGTTTGTACCATGCCGCCCCATCCGCGGAAAATACCTTCTGATAATCCCCCTCCGGCCTGGAATATTGGTCCACATGGTACATGGCGAACTCAATTCCCTGGGGATGTTCCGGGGTCACTTCCCGGCCGGTGATGCGTCCGCCGCCAATCTCCACCTGGGAGAAGGATACTTTTTCGGCGGCACTTGCCCCCAGTGCGGTGTGGCCCATGTAGGACTGGAGGGACTGAGCGGCCAGATCTCCGGTGATGGAGCCGGTGGAGCGCATATCGCCCCGGGCCACCATGCCAATCACATCATTAGCGAACTGACCGCCGGATTGCAGGGAATGAGAGAAAACCGCACCACCCAGCGTAGGCATACGGACAGGGAACATGTTGTGTGTGCTGCGATGGACGTTTTCCACGCTTCGGGTATGGTTGACCGTATGGCTCTCACTGATGCTGTCACCCCCGCCGCCCTGCCGGACAGTCTCCGAATGGGCCTTTTCGCTGGAGCTGTGGACAACCTGCTCACCGCCGGTCTGGATAACGCCGTCCTGCCGCAATACGCTGTCAGTCTGGCCCTCCGTCTGAATGACGCTGGAGGATTGGACTTCACCGCCGGCAAGGACCGTCTCTTCCTGCGGCACAGCCGGGGTGGGCGGGATTCCAACGTCTGGAGCTGAGATATTATCCGCTGGTGTAACCATATCCGCAGGAGCAGATGTCACAGGCGGAATATCGGTCCCAGTCAGAATAATTCCGTTTTCCTGGGGAGGAGGCCCGGAGGAAATACCGCTGTCAACAGGCGCAGGCCCCACAGGAACCGCGTTGCCGGCAGGCGGAGCGCCGCCTCCTGTTTGAATCGGCGCGGCAGGCGGAGTGTCGTTCCCGGTGAGGATGATACCTTCCTGCTGTAATGCGCTGTCGCTTCTGGCTGTGCTGTCGGTATGGGAAACAGCGTCCATGTGGACAATGCCGCCGGAATGAACCGTGCTGTCGGTGTGGGCCTCCGAAGCGGACATTCTTTCGCTGGCGGTATGTACGGCAGCCGCCCCCTGCTTCTGGGCCGTGTGGACAGCGGAGGTCTGGGTGGTGGCGGTTTTGACCGCGCTGTTGGTGATGTGCCGGCCAGCCATGCCAATCAAGCCGCCCTTGAAGAATCCGGCAGGCCCGGCAGAGCTGGAATTGCCGCTGGAAGAACCGCCCGATGCGGAAGCCCCAGAGCCGCGCCGTCCACCGCCAAGGATTCGGCCCGCGCCTCCGGTCGCCATTGTGACAGCCCGGAATGTTACCATGGCGTCGGCCAGCATAGAACCTCCAGTACGGCCCACGTTGACACCCAGGCTTGCCATGAAGCTGTCGATCTTCTGCGAAACCTTCAAAAAGGCCACCGCACAAAGGAACCAGATCAGGACATTCCCGGTGACAGCCTCCTTGCTGGATGCCGCCACCGCAGCCTCTACCTCACTTTCATCAAGGGCAAAGGCCGGTACGCACAGGGACGAAAGTACCAGCACCGCCAGCAGCACAAATTTCAAGATTTTTTTGGATCTTCTCATAAAGCCTCCTAAAATGACAGCGGGTTGGCAATGAATGTCCCCACCATGCTGGTGAACAGCCGCAGACACCATGCGTTCATCAGGAGCAGAAATACCTGCCCCCCGAACATCCGGCACCAGCTTTTGAAGATGCTGGATGTAGCCTGGGACGCGCCCATAGCAAAGGCCACCGGCGCTGTGTAGACCAGAACACCCAGCAGCACATACCGCTCCGCCGCCTCAAACAGCAGCTTCAGGTAGTTCCAGGCCAGCACAAGCACCAGGATCAAGACGATCAATGTCACCGCTCCATTGGCGCAGACGCCGATGATGGTGAGCAGAACCGAATTGAAACTGGCAAAGTCCAGACTTGGGAGTGTGGATGTCAATATCCAGTCGTAGGGCGTCCCACCGATAGTCAGCACCATATCAACGATGGAATCCGCATAGTAGGCAAGGCCGATGAACAGGATGGCCCGGATGGTCAGCTTAACGGGGTCTTCCGCCTCCGCTCCCACGCCCAGGCCGTAGTTCTTGAACAGGTTCCACACCCAGATCAATAAAATCAGCCCGATTGCCAGAGCCACAAAGACGTTATACATTGTCTCCGCCGCCGGGAAGTAGCGCAGGAACACAGCCATATCGCAGCCCAGAGCGCCCAAAACTGATGTGTTGATCAAGTCCAGGCCGTGCATGACTTGTTCCGCGATCCATGCTACAATGCCGTCTAAAATGCCCATGGGCGGTTACGGCGCTGTCCACTGTCCGCCGGAGAAGAAGGGCGTGACGTAGCTCATGATGAATCCCAGAGAGTTCAAAATGATCCAGGTGATGACGATGCGCTTCAGCCACGCCCGGGATTCGTCCACCGTCCGGCCGGAGCGGGAAAAGTTCATCATCAGCAGCGCAACGGCGGCCGTCACGATGGCGGCGATGGTGGAAATGGCGAGGATCTGGGTGTAGACGTCCTTCATGACCTCGCTGGCCTTTGTCCAGATCGTGTCGGCCGCAAAAGCCGGTTGACAGAGCAGCGTGGGCGTGCAGACACCCAGATAGGCCATGAACGCGCCGCGTCCAGGGTCAAACCTGCGCCGGGGAGTGTGCGGGGATGGCGTTTTGTCTTGTTTCAATGGAAAACCTCCTTTTTTCGTTGGCTTCTGTCCTGAAAAAGAGGCAGCACCCGAGACTTCGGATGCTGCCTCAACCGCCGCAGACGGGCAAAGAAAAAGACGCTCTCAGCGTCCCTCTGCGGCTGTTTTCAGTTTTGCTTACAGTTTTGAGCATACTTATTTTAACATATAAGGATTTACGCTTCAATAGCAAAACCATGCCAATATCGCGCCAAAACTGTGCCAATTACCTGCCACTCGCCTCTGCGGGGAAAAATTGCTCCAAAACCTGCAAGCTGTCCTGCGCCGTATAGCCCCACAGGACAGAACACAGCGCCTCAATCGCCTCTTTCCGGCGGCGGTAGTAGGTGCGGAAGCTGATGTCGTGGATGTGGGGGCGCAGCTGATCAATGATCTCCTCCACATTTTTGAGCTGCTGGGGGGACAGATAGGTGTAGTGCAGAAGCCAGTAGTACGCCTCCCCGTTCTTGTGCCGGGTGCGGAGCAGATCGACCGCGTTCTGCACCAGCGTCAGCATTTTGTGGCTGCGCTCAATGCACCGGGCCTGATGCTCAATGTCCGTGCCGCTCAAATCCGCACCGGCCAGATAGATGGACTCCAGGAAGTCCTCAATGCTGGTATCATACTCGATCTGAAACTGCGTCCTGACCTGCTGGACGGACAGCTCCAGGCTCCAGACCACATCCCGGTACTTTTTGAGCAGCTTCCAGGTGTTGTGGTAACGGGGGTCCTCCGTCACCTTGCGCTCAACCTTTTTCCTTGCCATTGTGGAATACTCCTTTCAAAAGTTTGTTGATATTGGGGTCATGGTAAGTTCAAAGCTGTAAATCGGATGATTGTTTCCACATTGGATCACCATACCGATTCCGAGAACATTCGATTTTTCGCCGCTCCTCTTAACTGCTTCCGTGCAGTCGCCGGATAAGGGATATAACTTAACAATGGATTTGGGGCAGTTAAAGCAGGAAATCCCTTGCGTCTCAAGGACTTGCGCCACTTTTCGGATAATGTGCTCCACCTGCGATTTTGAAACGCTAATGAGCTGGTCTGAAACGCAGACCTTGGGATCGTCCGGGATGCTTTCCGCCGCGTCCGTGTCCTCCGGGATATGGAGCTTAATATTCAGGGACATGGCAACCTCGTCCTTGTCCACCATTACATCAGACACCTGGAACATGGTGGACAGATAGCTGTTCAGATAGATTACGCTGCCGGTGCGGCCTGGGAAGGACATGAGCGTAAGGTAATCCAGGTCAGCCAGCTTTTTCAGCAGCCGTCCAACCGTGGAACGGGAGAGGCCCCACCGCTGGGCCAAATCGGAGTAATTCAACAGCGGATTGCCTGTGCCGTTGCGGAGATAAACCACTGGGCCAACCTCAGAGCCAAGCACCTGGCTGTCCTTATAGATGGCGGAGAGCCACAGATCCAGCACAACGTCCATCTCCGACGCCTTGCCATAGCTGATCAATTCCGTGGCGACGGCGATGGGCATAAAGAAAAAGCCGCTTTCCTTTTGACAGGGGCAGTTATAGTCCAGCACAGTGTTATGCTTACGCCAACCCTTGATGCTATACTTGACCAGGCGGCCATGCCCCAGCTGGGTAAAGGTAATAAGCTGCCGGTCCTGGAGGGCCTTCAGGATGGACAGGGCCTTGTGCTGGAACCGGACGCGAAAACAAGCCGTCAGCTCACTGACCCGGCAGACCCACTCGCCGGGGTAAACAGTATAAGTGATGCCATCCAGCCGGCGGTACGAGGTTCGGAAATTGGCGTAGGAGCAGAGGACGGTATAATAAAAAAGACCGGAGCCTCCGTTGGTTCGGATGCTCCGGTCAGCGATCAGGGTTTGGACAAATTCTCGGTAGATGCGGCAGCGTGGGTAGTCCACGACTTGTTTGATTTCAAGCTGATAGTCTGACATATACAATTCTCCTTGCAGTCACTTGCTTGATAAAATCTATCAGGTCCTGATTTTCATTACTTGCGGGGGTGCAGCAATAAGCTGCACCCCCGCCATATTTGCCACCTCTTTCTGTTATGTATTAGACGTACTCTGCCCCGGAAGCAAAATGTCTATACCGGCGAAATTAGCCGTTGAACGCCTGCGCTTGACGTTCCGCCCTGTTTTCCTGGTCAACGGAATTTAGGGTAGGCACCAGAAAGCCTTGCAAATCAAGGGTTTCCTGTGTTGTCCCTATTATAACTCACTACCATTCCCTGCACGATGCCGCCGGTCCGCTCAATCAGCTCCCGGTCCGTCACCTGAATCAGCAGGTTCTGCACCTCCGATCCCTCCAGCACCCGGACAATCTCGATGGCGTACTCCTCCACGCCGTCGCCGCTGACGTTGGCCAGAATCGCCGCCGGACCGGAGCGGACCTCGCCGGGGGCCGCCACAGGCACCGCCGCGCTCCCCGCGAAGTCACAGCGCTCCATGGTGCCGAAGACGCCCCGGTCCGTGTTGGCGTATAGCTTCCCCATGTCGCTTGTCAGATCGAAGTTTCCCTTCAGCTCCCCGGGGTTTCCCGCGCTGCCCCGCTTCACCGCCTTCACCGAGGCGTCCATCACCGCGCCGTCCCCCAGGGGCATCAGCATCCCGGTGTCGATGTCGGTGATGCCGTGGCCCAGGGCGCCGAAGGTGCCGGTGGCCGGGTCGTAGAAGGTGACGGTGCCGATGCCGGCCATGCTGTCCCGGATCCACGCCCCCAGCCGGTAGGTGCCGTCCTCGCCCAGCACGGGCTCCGCCGCCAGCGTCAGCTCCTCCCCGTCCCGGGACACGCTCAGCTCCACCTTGCCGCCGCACTGGAGCAGAGAGGCGAACTGCTCCGAGCTCTCCACGGATCTGCCGTTGGCCTCCTCAATGACATCCCCCACCCGCAGTCCGCAGTCGGCCCCGGGCGTGGACACGCCTCCGGGGGCGTCCACCTCCGCCAGGCCGATGACCACCACGCCCTCGGCGAAGAGCTTGATGCCGATGGTGTGGCCCACCGGAATCAGGCGCTCCGCCTCCAGGGCGGCGGCCCGGGCCGTCTGCCCCGCGCCCAGCAGGGAGGAGGCGCACAGCAGGCCGCTAAGAAAAAAAGCCAGCCGGCGCCGCCGTTTCTGTCCAATCATCCATATCACCACCCCTTTCCAAAAATTTGCCGTCGAATTTTGCAGACAGCGACTATTACTTTGTGTTTTTCGATGCAGAATACTCTCTGACGCGATTTCTAAAATGCGGCGGCTTTGTCATGGAGTAATCTGCCAGCTCTCGAAAAAACCGCAAAAAAACAAACACCGCAGGCAAAAGTCTGTGGTGTTTGTCAATTTTTTATTGGGGCTTGTTTGAAAACTGGCGGAATGCCCCGGCCCCATTCAAATTCTTTTTTGATTCTTTTTTCTTTTAAGAAAAAAGAATGGCTGCCTTCGCTCTATTTCTTCCGGCTATAGGGCGTCCCCTCCAGGGGCAGGCTATACCGCCGCTTCCCATCGTAACGGTAGTAGGCATCCGCGATGGCCGGGGCGGTGGGGATGGAGGTGATCTCCCCGATGCCGATGGCGCCGCAGGCCACGTCCAGCCCCGGCTTCTCCACCACGATGGCCTTGATGTCCGGGATCTGGTCGGCCTTGAAGAGCCCCAGGGTGCCGAATTTCGCCGTGGGGCGGCAGTCCTTCAGGGGGTAGTCCTCCGTGAGGGCGAAGCCCATGCTCATGACCACGCCGCCCTCAATCTGTCCCTCGCAGGAGGTGGGGTTTACCGCCCGGCCCACGTCGTGGGCCGCCACCATGCGCTCGATTTTGCCGTCCTCCCCCACCACGCACAGCTGGGTGGCGTAGCCGTAGGCCACGTGGCTGACCGGGTTGGGCACGTCGGCCCCCAGGGGGTCCGTCTTCGCCAGATACTCGCCGTAGTACTCCGTTCCGTTCAAATCGGAGAGGGGCCTGCCCGCCATCGCCTTTTTCAGCTCCGCGCAGGCCCGGCGGCAGGCCTCGCCGGTAATCAGGGTCTGACGGGAGCCGGAGGTGGTGCCGGAGTCCGGGGCCTCGAAGGTGTTTGCCCGCTCGTAGACCACGTCCTCCCTGCCGATATCCAGCTGGTCGCAGCACATCTGGGTCAGCACCGTGCCCAGGCCCTGGCCAATGCAGGAGGCCCCGGCCTGGATGTGGACCTTCCCCTCCGCCACCACCAGCCGGCACCGGCCGGTGTCCGGGATGCCCACGCCCACGCCGGCGTTCTTCATGGCGCAGGCGAGCCCGGCGTACCTGGCGGCGTCGTAGTAGGGCTTCACCGCCTCCAGCGTCTCCGCCAGCCCCGTCTCCGGGCCCACAATCTGGCCGTTTGGCAGCACCTCGCCGGGGCGGATGGCGTTGCGCCAGCGGATCTCCCAGGGGGAGATGCCCACCATGTCCGCCATCTCGTTGAGCAGCGTCTCTATGCAGAAGCAGGTCTGGGTCACGCCGAAGCCACGGAAGGCCCCGGCGGGGGGATTGTTGGTGTAGTAGGCGTAGCCGTCGATCTGGAAGTTCTCGTAGTGGTAGGGCCCCGAGGCGTGGGTGCAGGCCCGCTCCAGCACAGGGCCCCCCAGGGAGGCGTAGGCCCCGGTGTCGGCGATGACGTTGGCGGCCACGCCCTGGATGAGACCGTTCTCGTCGCAGCCGATGGCGAACTCCATCTCCATGGGGTGGCGCTTGGGGTGGATGAGCAGGCTCTCCGCCCGGCTGAGCCTGCACTTCACCGGCCGCTTGGTCAGATAGGCAGCCAGGGCGGCGTGGTGCTGGACCGTCACGTCCTCCTTGCCGCCGAAGCCGCCGCCCACCAGCAGGTTTTTCACCTTCACCTTCTCCGGCGGCAGGCCCAGCATGGGGGCCGTCTCGTGCTGGGTGTCGTAGGCGCCCTGGTCCGTGGACAGAATCAGCACCCCGTCCCCCTCCGGGCAGGCCACGGCGCACTCCGGCTCCAGGAAGGCGTGCTCGGTGCAGGGCGTGGTGAAGCGCCGGGTGAGCACGTGCCTGGACCGGGCGATGGCCAGGGCGGCGTTGCCCCGCTGGATGTGCTTGTGGGCCAGCAGGTTGCCGGAGGGGTGGACCAGGGGCGCGTCGTGGGCCATGGCCTCCTGGGGGGAGCGGACGGGCTGGAGCACCTCGTACTCCACCTGGACCATCCGCTTGGCCTTCTCCAGGATCTCCTGGGTTTCGGCGGCCACCAGACAGATGGCGTCGCCCAGATAGTGGGTCATGCCGCCCACGGGGATGAGGGTGTCCCAGTCCTTCACCAGATGGCCCACCTTGTTCTCGCCCGGGATGTCCTCCGCCGTAAACACGCCGACCACGCCGGGCAGGGACAGGGCCTCATCCGCGTGAATGGCCTTGACGATGGCCCGGGGGTGGGCGGAGCGGACGGCGGAGGCGTAGATCATCCCCTCCAGGTACACGTCGTCGGGATAGAGGCCCGTGCCCCGGACCTTCTCCGCCGCGTCCACCCGGTGGACCCGCTCGCCCACCTTCCACGCCCGCCTGCCCTCGTCCTCCGGCAAACGGCCCTCCCGCAGAATCTTCGCCGTCAGTGCCACGCCCTCGATGATCTTCACATACCCCGTACACCGGCAGATGTTGGTGCGCAGGGCGTGCCTGATCTCCTCGCCGGCGGGGTCCGGGTTCTGGTCCAGCAGGCCCTTGGCCGCCATGACCATCCCCGGGATGCAGAACCCGCACTGGACCGCCCCCGCCTCCCCGAAGCCGTAGGCGTATGCCTCCTTCTCAAACTCGCTGAGCCCCTCCACCGTGAGCACGCTCCTGCCCTCCATCCTGTCCGTGGTGAAGACGCAGGCCCGGGCGGCCTTGCCGTCAATCAGGACCGTGCACGTGCCGCACGCACCCTCGCTGCACCCGTCCTTGACAGAGGTGAGGCGCAGCTCGTCCCGCAGAAAGCGGATCAGCTTCTGATTCTTCTCCGTGGAAACGGTCCTGCCGTTTACCGTAAATGTGGCCATGTCTCTGTCTCCTTGTCTGTGTTCATTCTTTTTCCTGAAAGAAAAAGAGTCAAAAAGAACTTGGGCGAAACGCTGTTTCGCCTCTTTTCTCAATCATGTCACCTCTATTATAGCGGAAGATTGGGTGAGTTTCAACAGGATTTCTCCGGAGTCTCCTCCGCCAGTTATTCTTTTCGCCGGAAAAGCAGCCCGGCCCGCCTTATGGCAGGCCGGGCGGGGGCTATTCTGCGGGTTCGTCGGGCAGGTTGGGCTCGTCAGGCTCCTGGGGCTCACCCGTCCCGGTCCGGTCGTCCGGCTCCTCATCGGGCTCCTCAGGGGACTCCGTCTGACCGCCGGGCTCCGGGTCTCCGGAGGGCTCCGCCGCGTCCGGCGGCGTGTCGGGCTTCTGGGTGTCCGGCGGCGTCCAGGGGCCCTGGGGCCAGGTGGAGGTGTCGCCGGGATTCAGACCGCCGGGCTCCACGCCCGGGCCATCCCCTGTCTCACCCTCCTCGCCGGGCAGGCCCGGCTCGGGCACGTAGTTCTCATCGTGGATGGGACACGTCCCCTTGCTGGAGAAGTAGGACATATGATTGCCGCTGTCCTCGGCCAGGATAGGCCCGCCGATGACCAGGTGCTCCCGGCCCTTGAGCATAATCCTGGTGCTCACCGTCTCCTCGGGGCAGTAGTTCCCGGCCAGGTGGACATCCCCGGTGGCCGGGTCGGTACACACGCGCACCTCCACGTGGCCGTCGCAGGTGCCCTCCGCGGACCACCCGGACTGGACCTCCCCGCTGGTGGTCCGGCCGCACAGCGCGCCGGGCTTCAGGCCCGTGTCCGCGCAGACGGTGGCGGAGCTGATGCCGCTCTCCGGCTTGTCCGGGAAGGACCTGTTCTCCAGGCCCGCGTGGACGGGCTCCATAATCTGCTTCCAGATCTTGGCCGCCGGGTTGCCGGAGGCGTTGATTTTCTCGTTGCCGTCCTTGTAGCCGATCCACACGGCGGCGGAGTAGTAGGGCGTGTAGCCCACAAAGTAGCGGTCAAAGTTGTTGGAGGTGGTACCGGTCTTGCCGGCGATGGTCATGCCGCTGAAGCCGGCGGATCCGCCGGTGCCGCCGGAGACCACGCTCTTGAGCATCTTGTTCATCAGATAGGCCGTGGACTCCTTCATGGCCACCCGGGACTGGGGCGCATTGTCCACCACCACCTCGGTGTGGTCGTTGGACTCGATGCGGGTGACGGTGCGGGGCTTGGTGTAGATGCCGTTGTTGGCGAAGGCGCCGAAGGCGGCGGCCATCTCCTCGGTGGTCACGCCGTAGGTCAGCCCGCCCATGGCCAGGGAGCCCACGCCCAGATCCCGGGGATCCAGATCAAAGCCCAGGTTGTTCTCCATAAACTCGAAGGAGCGGCTGTAGCCCACCTTCTCCACCACCCGGGCGGCCACGGTGTTGATGGACCACTGCACGCCGTAGGCCACGGTCATGGGGCCCTGGTAGCGGCCGTTGGAGTTCCGGGGGTAGCCGCCGGTACCAGCGGGGTTGATGCTGATGGGGTAGTCGTCGATGATGCTGACGGGGGAGACCACGTCGTACTCAATGGCCGGCGCGTAGACGGACACCGGCTTGATGGCGCTGCCGCAGGGGCGGCGGGAGGTGGCCAGGCTGAGGCTGCGGTTCTCCGTCTTCTCGCCCACGCCGCCGGACACGGCCTTCACGTCCCCGGTGTAGGGGTCCACGATGGTGATGGCGGACTGGAGGGGCGTGCCCTTCTTGGAGGGGTAGTCAAAGTTGGAGGGATCCTGGTAGACGCTGTCCACGATGGCCTGCAGGTCCAGATCCACGGTGGTGTAGATGTGGTAGCCCGCGTTGTAGAGCATGGTGGCGGCGGTATCCGTCCCCACGCCCTTGGCCTCGGCAAGGAGATCGATAGCATCGTTGATGACCTGGTCCACGAACCAGGTGTAGACATTGCTGGTATCCGTCTCCTCCCCCTCCTCCGGGTCGGGGGCAATGCCGTGGAGAGCCTTGTACTCATCGGTATCGGTAAAGAGGAGCTTCTCCGCCTTGGCCGCCTGGCAGGTGGCCTCGTCGATGATCCCCAGCTCCAGCATCCGGTTGAGGATGGTCTCCTGACGCTGCTTGTTGAAGTCACGGGGGGTCTTGATGGACCCGTCCTTCTGCTCGAACTTGGCGTCCCGGAAGGGGTCGTACAGGGAGGGGTTGTTGGTGATGCCCACGATGGCGGCGCTCTCCGCCAGATCCAGCTCGGACACGTCCTTGCCGAAGTACCCCTTGGCGGCAGTCTGGATGCCGTAGTAGCCGCCGCCGAAGTACACCCGGTTGAGGTACATGGTGAGGATGTCCTCCTTGCTGGTGGTCTTCTCGAACTCCAGGGCCCGGAAGATCTCCCGGAACTTCCGCTTGACGGTGACCTCGTTGTCCTCGGTGATGCTGCGCAGCAGCTGCTGGGTGATGGTGGAGCCGCCCTGGGTGCCGCTGCCGGTGAGGGTGGAGAGGATGGCCCGGCCGGTGCCCTTCCAGTCCACGCCCTTGTGCTCCCAAAAGCGGTGGTCCTCAATGGCCACCAGGGCCTTGATGAGGTGGTCGGGCAGGTCGGAGTACTCGATGAGCTCCCGGTTGCCGCCGCTGCCCCGGTTGTCGTAGAGGGTCTGAAGGACCACCTCGTTGCCGTTTTTGTCCGTGGCGTAGATGGTGGAGGCCAGGGACATGGTCATCTCCTCAAAGGAGATCTCCCCCAGAGAGGGGATGAGGGTGGTGTCAATGTAGGTCATGAAGATCTTGAAGAAGATGCCCACGGTCAGCACACCGATGACGCACAGGGTAAACAGCGTCAGAATGATGCGGCCGATGATCCCGAGGATGGTCCGGCCAACGGACACCTTTTTCTTTTTCTTGCGTGGGGACTCCCGTCCCGCGCCGTCCTGGGGCGCCGGCGCGGCGGGACCGCCGCTATTTGCACGATCCATATGCGGATGTACCTCCTTATCTTGAGAGTCAGAGCCCCCTCCGCCCGGCGGGCAGGGGGCGTCCGGCGGCCTCCTTCACCGCCGCCGGATATAAAAAGGGTATATCTACGATATACCAATTTATAGTATATCACAGCTTGTCAACCTTGAAAAGGCGGGGGAGGGGGGAATTTCCTTTTCCATTCCGGCCGGATATCTAAAATTCTTCAAAAAACACAAAAAAGAAGTGCACAAATTGTCAAAATGTCATATGGAAATCCTCTTGCAATTTCCGAGAAAAACGGTTACACTATAGCAGACGGAAGAAGTAAAACCGCACAGAGCAGAGGAGGGAGCTGGCTATGAACGAGGAGTTCGGTCCTGATTTCATCACCGTAACAGACGAGGACGGCAACGACATAGAACTGGAGCTGCTGGACGTCCTGGAGCACAAGGGGCAGACCTATATGGCCTTCTTCCCCGCCGTGCTGGAGGGCACCGAGGAGGAGAGCGACGACTACGGCATGGTCATCCTCAAGTCCATCCAGGAAAACGGAGAGGAGCTGCTCTCCACCCTGGACAGCGAGGAGGAGCTCACCGAGGTCTACAACCTCTTCATGGAGACCCTCTTTGAGGACGAGGAGTAGTTCTCCGCCGGGTTTTTCAAATTTGCCCCGCACGAGGGGCCCACAACTGCATATGATAAATCGAGTACCCTGCGGGGTGCGTGATGAGTCTTTCATTAACCCACATTTTGTTATTCGGGATGCTGGATCACCCTCTGGTTTGCAGACCTCCCGGCTGCCTTCCGCGGCTGGAAGCTGGTAGCAGTAAAGGATGGTGCAGGCGACCCACCTGCCTTTTATGTGCAGGTTATAACGGGACTCACACGGCTTCTGCGGGGTACCCTTTTTTCCGGGGAAACTCTGATCCAGTCCCCGCGCCAATCTGCACACGTTGACCGGACCAGACCTTCCCCTAAATTTTCTCCTTCGGGAGAATTTTTTTCTTTCCATCTTGACAAGTAAACTTGGCGGCATTATAATTGGGATACCAAGTAAACTTGGCAATCCAATCGTACAAGGAGGTCGTGCTGATGGACCGAGATGAAATTTTGGAGAGAAGCCGCCGGGAGAATCTGGGCGAGGACGAGTATGAGAGGGAGGTCTCCCTGCGCTCCGCCCAGCTGGGCATGAAGGTGGGCCTGCTGGCCTGCTGCGTCGTGGCCTCCCTGAGCGCGGCGGTGACGGACCGCATAAACGCCGGATGCTGGATCATCTATTTCAGCATCTGGGCCGCCGGCTCCATCAACAAATACCGCCGCCTGCGCCAGCCCCGGGAGCTGGGCTTCGCCATTGGCTCCATCGCCGCAGGCGTCCTGTTCGCGGTGCGGTTCGCCTGCGAGCTGATGGGGGTGTGACCATGGACGGCCAGCTGGTACTGAAAAACAATCTGAAGGCGGCCCGGGCGGAGCGGAGCCTCAGCCAGGCGGAGCTGGCCCAGCTGGTGGGCGTGTCCCGGAACACCATCAGCTCCATTGAGACCGGCCAGTTCAACCCCACCGCCAAGCTGGCGCTGATTCTGTGCATCGCCCTGGAGAAAAAATTCGAGGATCTGTTTTACTTCTGACAATTACCCCTCCATGTACTCCATATAGTCCTGCTCACAGGAAAACAGCACCCAGCGTCCCTCCACATAGCCCATGTATCCCACATGGTTGTAATAACCCTTCATATCTGTACTCCTTCCGTGTTTTTGCTTTCTGAACCCATCATACCGCACATATAGTCCGAAAATACGGTCAGTAAATAGATTGTGCAAAAAAAATTTCCGCCATTGTCCGGCGGCGCAATCCATGGTATACTGGTGCCACATGGAAAAAGGAGGGGAATCAGATGGAGGGGAAGACGCTGCGCCCCGTGGTCACCGTCCGGCTCTATACGGACCGGAAGTGCTTCGGTCCGGGCATTGCGGCACTGCTGCGGCGGGTGGAGAGGCACCGCTCCCTGCGGGCGGCGGCCATGGATATGGGCATGGCCTACTCCAAAGCCTGGTCCATCCTGCGGGAGGCGGAGCAGGGGCTGGGGTTCAAGCTGCTGCACACCACCACCGGCGGCAAAAACGGCGGCGGGGCCGCGCTCACCGCCGAGGGGGCGCGGATGCTGGAGGCCTACGAGCGTTTCGAGGCTGAGCTGAAGGCTGAGGCTGAGACGCTCTTTACAGAACACTTCTCCGAATTTATTAAGGATATCCAGGAATAATACGTTTTCTTGAGAGGAAATTCAATATAGTCTGCCGTACAGCTTCAAATCACATTCTGCCGCAGCTGTGATGCGGACATAATATGACTTCATTTTGCTCTGCGGCCCCTGAGATTCACCATGGCATCCGTAAGCAGATGGTTTTTTCCGTTTTTGGCGGCAAAAACAGGTTCCGCATAATCGTGACAAAATATTGATATTTCATTATGCCAACTAGAGAAATATATGTTATAATGACATGACGATTTGAGTGAACAAAGAACTGTTCCCCAATTATCATCATCTATGAAAGGACGTCAGGTAAATGCTACTAAAAAATGGGGCCCCGCTTTACTTCCAGGTGGCGAATTATATCAGAGAGAAAATTCTCAGCGGAGAGTGGGCGATTGGCACCCAGATTCCTACAGAAGTCCAATTGATGGAAAAATTTCAGGTCAGCCGGCAGACTCTGCGCCGCGCAACCTCGGACTTGGTCAACGAGGGACTGCTGGAACGCTTACAGGGGCAGGGAACTTTTGTGCGCAATACTTCCCCCTATGAAAGCGACCCTACCCGCATTGATATCTCCGCTTTAACGGGGCAAGTCCACCGAACCGTTTCTATTGATCAGAAGCCGGGAACAGAGGAACTGTGCCGCCTGCTGCAGGTTGCTGAGGACGAGCAGTTTACAGTGATTACGTATCTCCACTATTCGCAGAGCCGCAATGTGGTCTTGAACCTGTCGATCTCATATATGCCCAGCAGCCGCTTTCCCGATGTTGCCCAGCACTATTTTAAGGACAGTGTCTATACAATGGCTCAGAAGGTGTATGGGATCTACATCCATTACGCAAATTCCACGCTTCGCGCGGTGGAACTGGAGGAGGAACTGGCGCGCCATTTGGAGATTGCCCCGGGAACTCCTGTGATTAAGGTGCAGAAGGTTTTTCATAACAGCGGAGACGAACCGTCATTTCTCACAGAAATGTACCTGCATCCCTATAACAGCAGCGTACAGATCAAAACGCAGCTTTAAAGGTATTTTCCGACGGCAGCAGCCTGAAATTCCCCTAAAAGCCCATAAATCAGGCGCCATTTGAAACCAATGAGCGTCCCAATATCCCCCGTGGGGGGATATTGGGACGCTCAAACTTTGTATAATATCCACAAAAAGCAGGAGAGTTTCTCGTTTCTTGTTGACAGATTGCCTCATATATGATACTGTTGTCATAACGTACGTACGTAATGCTGAGAGCATCATTTTACGAAGTGAGGAGCGTGTTGTTGATGAACTACAAGTATGTTATCATCGGAGCCGGGAATGGAGGGCAGTCCCTGGCTGGAGATATGGTGTTGCGGGGAACGAAGGTTTCGGCCATTTATGATAAGAATCCGAAGCCGATTGAGGCCATCCGGAAAGCGGGCGGCATCCAAATGAGCGGTCCTGTTGTAGAGGGATTCGCGCCCATTGAGCATCCAACAGCGCGGCTGGTGGATGCAATGGAGCAGGGCAATGTGTTCCTCGTAACAATTGTAGGTAATTTCCATGCCCAGCTGGCAAAGGAGATGGCACCCTATGTTCGAGAGAGTGACATCATCCTGCTCATCCCCGGAAATTCGGGCAGCTCTCTCCTTTTCCGCAAGACACTGCGGGAGAACGGGGTCACAAGGCTGCCGCTGATTGGCGAGACGCTGAGTATGCCCTACGCGACCCGCCTGCTGGGTGAAGCCCACGCGGGGATCAAGGCCAGGAAACTGTCCCTGCCCATGGCCGCGCTGCCCGCCAGCAGAAATGACGAGCTCCTTGCCGCTGTCTCCCCGGCCATTCCTGAAGTGATGATCTGGGCGGACTCCTTGAGCATCGGCATGAGCAACATCAACCCCAAAAGCCATGTGCCCTATTACCTCTTCAATCTGGGCAAAGTAGAGGCTCCTACTCCGCTGGATATAGACTTCCATGCGTGGAATACTAAAACCACGGACAGAATCGCGGATATGTATGACCAGGAGCGGATAAACGTGATGGACGCCATTGGTCTGACGCCCATTTCCTACAAAAAAGCCCATGAACTTTGCTACGCCGGAAAGCACTATGTCCCCATTAAGCAGGAGGGGGCAATGCCTGAGAATGCCGTGCAGGTTCCGGATCGGTTTATTGACGAGGATGTGCCTCTGAACATGATCCTGGTCTCGGAGATCGGCCACAAGCTGAATGTTCCCACACCCATTACAGACCTTCTGATTGATGTCTCCAATCTGGTGCGGGAGAAAGACTTCCGCGCTACCGGAACAACACTGGATACCCTGGGTATCGCATCCCTGGATAAAGCGTATATTTGGGAACTGATCGGGAGAAAGGAGTAAGTTTATGAAGAAGATGAAAAGAGTTTTCATGGTAGTCCTTGCGATGATGATGGTGCTGGCTCTCGCGGCCTGCGGCGGTGGAGACAGCGGAAGCGCCGGGAATCCTGACAGCGCTTCCGTCAACACCCCCAAGACAGAAAATTACCGTCTGGCGTTCGGTACCTCCAGCACAGGCAGCACCTATTATATTTTGGGCACCGGCTGGGCAAATATTATGCAGGAGAAGGTCCCAGGTGTGGAGATATCCATTGAGGCCACCCCTGGTGGAATCACCAACATGCAGTCCATGCGCTCCGGCGACATGGATCTGGGGATGACCACCTGCTGGCTGGCCGGCGATGGCTGGAATGGCACGGCTTGGGCCGATGGGACCAAGTACGACAACTGCCGCTCCCTGTTCCCGACTCACAGCAGCATAATGTATATTTTCACGCTGGCTGACAGCGGCATCGAGACCATTCAGGACTGTGAGGGCAAGCGAGTTGGCTGCGGAGCAGCGGGCTCTACCAGCGGCGATGGTGCACCTCTGCTTTTTGAGGCGCTGGGAATTACACCAGCCAACTACACCGGGCTGGCATCCACTGGCATGTGCGACGCTCTGAAGGACGGTACCATTGATGTGGGCATCGGCGTGACAGGCGTTCCTGCCTCCTGGCTGCTAGACCTGGAGACAACGAAGGATATTCATCTTATCCCCCTGAGCGATGACGATCTGGCGGCTGTTTTGAAGGACCAGCCCTACTGGGCGGCCGGCGCAATTCCCGGCGGTACCTACAAAAACCACGAGGAGGATGTTCCCTGTATTGCCTATTGGAATATGATTATCGCCAATGAGAGCCTATCTGAGGACCTGATCTACAATCTCTGCAAGGCTACCTATGAGAGCATTGATGAACTGGCCGAGGTGGATCAGAACGCCAGAAGCATTGATACGCAGTATCTTGATACGATGACCATGCCGCTACACCCTGGCGCGGTACGCTACTACGAGGAGATAGGGGTGGACATTCCCGATTCTCTGCGCGGATAAGGCACAAGGAGAAATGCCGCGGGGGGAGAGAATTTGACCCTCCCCCCGCGCTCTTTTTTATGCGGGAGGTGTGTACATGAAGCTTTTTAATTTTATCCGTAAGGAACGTGACCTCAGCGAGGAAGTGGAGGAAGGGGGCAGCAAGAAGCGGGAGTTATCCGGATTCTGGAAAAAGTATGTCTACGTTGTAGGCCTGGTTATGGCGCTCTTCCACATCTATGTGTTGGTTTTTGCGCCGATCGCCCACTGGAATCTGTATTCCATCCATATACTGTTCAGTTTCCTTCTGGTATTCCCCCTGTATCGCAGCTCCACGGGCTCAAAGGGGACCGTCCCCTGGTACGATGTCATCCTTTTAATCCTGGGGGTCTTTGCTGTTGGCTACTGTCTGGTGGAAGCGCGAGGAATGGCGTACCGGATGGGAGCCGCACCAACGACTCTGGATCTGGTGGCGATCGGCATCATCATCGCGCTTTTGCTGGAGGGTACCCGGCGGATTTATGGCATGATCCTACCCTCTATCGCCCTTCTCTTTCTTATCTACTGCCTGATTGGGAACCATATCCCCGGCGTACTGGGACACAGGGGATATTCCCTGAGCAAGACCATTGTCAACGCCAATTTGAAATTGTAAGAAAACGCCGAAGAAATTTTGTAGTTTTTCGGCGGGGGGGGGTAACAAAACTAAGCGTTTCCTTGCTCAAAAAGAGTGTTCACGATTTGCTGTTTCTGACGCATAAATTCCTTGCG
>CAJUQS010000097.1 GCA_910588365.1 uncultured Oscillospiraceae bacterium
CGGCGGGCCTTGGTGGTGTTCAGGGCGCAGAACTTGATCTTGTCGCCATAGGTCTCCGCAAAAGCGTGGACGTGGGGCATCAGCGCCGCACAGGGCACGCAGCCGTCGCCATAGAAGTCCACCAGCACCTTGCCCTCGGCCTTAAGGACCTCGGCCTCAAAGGTATTCTTGTCCAGTTCCAGCATAAAAGCAACCTCCTAATGATAAGATAGAGACAGTATACAGCATTTCCAGGGAAAAATCAATGGTTGCTGACATAGTGCTCGGCCTGCATGGCGGCAATCGCGCCGTCTGCGGCGGCGGTGACCACCTGGCGCAGGCTCTTGACACGGATGTCGCCGGCCGCAAACACGCCGGGGATGCTGGTGTGCATGTTGTCGTCCGTCTTGATGTAGCCGTGCTCCATATCCAGCATACCCTCGAAGAGCTGGGAGTTGGGGTTGTAGCCGATGAAGCCGAACAGACCGAACAGACCGTCGTCCTCGTCCGCCTTCACCTCGGTCAGCTCGCCGGTCTTGGTATTCTTCACCGTCATGGTGCTCAGCAGCTCGTCGCCGTCCACCTTCACCACCACGCTGTCCCACATGAAGGCGATCTTGGGGTTGGCAAAGGCCTTCTCCTGGATGGACTTGGCGGCCCGCAGCTCGTCGCGGCGGTGGATGATGGTCACCTTCCGGGCAAACTTGGTCAGGTACATGGCCTCCTCCACGGCGCTGTCGCCGCCGCCCACCACGTACACCTCAAAGTCCTCAAAGAAGGCGGCGTCGCAGGTGGCGCAGAAGGAGATGCCCTTGCCGGTGAACTTGCCCTCGTTCTCGCAGCCGATGGGCTTGGGGAAGGCGCCGGTGGCGATGATGACGCACTTGGCCTCATACTCGCCCTTGGTCCCCACCAGCTTCTTCACGTCGCCGCTGAGGTCCACGCTCTTAATCACATCGGAGCAGCGCTCGGCGCCGAACTTCTTCGCCTGCTCCGTCATACGGGCAATGAGGCTGGGGCCGCTCTCGCCCTCCACCATCTGGCCCGGGTAGTTTTCAATTTCATCGGTGATGGCAATCTGGCCGCCATCCTGGCCCTTTTCGATAATCAGGGTGCTCAAACGGCTGCGTCCCGCATAGAGGCCGGCAGTCAGACCGGCAGGGCCGCCGCCCAGAATAATAACGTCGTAAACCTTGCTCATAACTCAATACTTCTCCCAGTACCGGGGGTATGCGCCCCGCAGGGCGCATACCCTCCCGGCTGAATTATCAGACCTCGAAAATGGTCTGGTCCTCGACCTCGGTGGTCAGAGCCTCCAGGGCGCGCTCCACCAGCTTGCGGCGGATCGCCTTCTCCTCGTCCATGGTGAGGGCGGGGTTGCCCAGGGGGTGGGGAATGGCAATGGTGGGAACGATACGGTTCGCGCCCACGGTCATGGAAATGGGGGTAACTGTGCACATATGCACCACAGGGATGCCCGCACGCTCAATCTCTTTAACCATCGTTGCACCGCAACGTGTGCAGGTACCTCACGTGCTGGTCATGATAACGGCATGAACACCGGCCTTGAGCAGCTTCTGGGCATACTCAGCGGCAAAACCCTTGGCGTTGGCGACGGAGGTGCCGTTGCCGACGGTGGTATAGAACAGGTTGTGGAGCTTGCCGATCTTGCCTTCCTTCTCCATCTCGCGGAGGATGTCCACGGGCAGGACGCGGTCGGCGTCGGCGTTGGCGTAGACCGGGTCGTAGCCGCCGTGGGCGGTCTCGTAGGTCTCGGCCGTCAGATCATCCACACCGGCGATGTTGTACTCGCCATAGTGGGAGGCGGAGGAGGACTCGATGTGGTCGGGGTTGCCCTTGGGGACGATACCGCCGGAGGTGCACAGGGCGATGGTGGCCTTGCTCAGATCCTTGATGGCCTTGTTGGGAGCCACGCGGTCGAAGGAGGGCATGGGGTACTCGGTGGTGTAGGGCTTGTCGTTGAGCTTGGCGACCAGCATGTCCACCGCGCGCTTGGCGCCCACTTCCTTCTCGAAGAAGTTGCGGCGGATGCCGTTGGGCATGTAGCCCTCCTCAGCGGAAGCGCCGATCTTCTCGCCCTTCATGATCTTCAGCGCCAGCTTGGCCATGGCCGGGGCAGCCTTGCGCATACCGGCGGCGCTGTTGGAGGTGGCGACAATGAGGACCTTGTTCTTCAGATCCGCGCCGGGGTTCTCCTCATACATACCCGTCAGGACGGGGATGCCCAGCTCTTCCTGCACGGCGCAGGCGATGGTGGCGCAGGCGTAGCCGTAGCGGCCGGCGTTGAAGGCGGGGCCGGCGATGAACATGTCGGGCTTCTCAGCCTTGACCCAGTCCATAACCTGCTTCTTGGCGTCAGCCTCGTGCTCGGCGAAATAGGAGTCGCCGCAGACGATCGTCTTGACGATCTCGGCCTCACCCTTCCAGGCCTTGTTGAACGCATCGCCGGGGCCGACAATGCCTTCCTTCAGCTCGGGGGCCACATGGGCCATCTCCTCGCCGCCGATGCCGGCGAAGAACTGGTTGATATAGTGTACAACTTTAAAGCTCATAACTTGTGTTTCCTCCTTTCCTTCGATTTCAATTATCGTGCGCTCAGGCGGTTGAAGCCCATCTCATTGGTGGCGCCGGTGATAACCTGCAGCTCCGCCTCAATGGTGCCGTCCTCACGCAGGGACCCGGCGTGACCGCCGGCGATGACATCCACATAGTCCAGGGTGCCGATGACCTTGTCCATCTTGGGCAGGATGATGACCTCGTTGGCATTGCCGCCGGTGACAACGGCGTCGGCCAGGGGGTCGGCATCCGCCAGGGACTGGCTCTTGCCGTCCTGACCGGCGTACTCGTCGGTGATGATGACGGTCTTCACGCCCTGGAGCTCGATCTTCTTGCAGTTCATGATGAGGTCCGTGTCCGGGTTGCCGAAGCCCTCCTGGCTGACCAGCGCGCCGTCCAGATCCAGCAGGCGGCAGAGCTTGGACGTCCAGTCGGAGGAGCGCTGCTTGTCGGCCAGATACACGTTCTCATTGGTGATGATGTTGCAGACGTAGTTGAGTGTCTTGCCGTGGGCCGCGAACAGGTTGGCCACCACGGGGTTGTTCTGGTGGTGATAGGTGGTGTTCTTGTCGCAGGCGGACACGCAGTTGCCGCTGATGATGGCGCCGTCCATGGTCTCGGTGGGGTTGATGATGGTGGTCAGGCTGCGCTTGGCATCCACGCCGTAGACGTAGGTGTCGTGGAGCAGGCCCTGGCTCTGCAGCATGTGGACGTAGGCCACCCGGGGAAGGTTGGGCAGCTTCTCGATGCCCTCCTTGATGCCGTAGGTCTCAAACTCCGCGGTCTCGTCGGGGGTGACGCTGCGGCCCAGCTCGCCGATATAGGTGGCGGCCCGGAGACCCGCGATGCGCACCGCGTGCTCATACTCGTGCTTGTGGTCCTGATAGCCCTCGTTGGGCTCGGCGACCACGACCAGGTTGATGAGCTTGGAGAACGGGGTGTAGTCCGCGCCGGGGCCAGACATGTCGATGATGCCCTCCTGGAAGCCCACGATCTTGCCGGCGGTGACCACGGCCATGCCGCGCAGGACGTGGGTCTTGCCGCTGCCCACGGTCTCCACCTTGCTGATGACGCCGGGGAACACGCCGCCGGGGCCCTCAACCTTCACCCGGGGCTCGATGACGTCCTTAACGGGGGTGATACGGACGCTCTCGCCGGGCTTGGCGATGTCGAAGCCGAAATCCTTGACCCATGCCTTGACGTCGTCATCCTCATACAGATAGGCCTTGACGGCGTCGGGGTCAACATACAGGGTACCGTTTTCTACCTTGCATTCCTTTGAAAACTGGATATCTTTGATCTGGATATAGCCCAGTTCCAATTTCAAAGTGAACACCTCCTCCTCATGAAATTATTTACTAAGACCTGCCGCAGCGTCAAAACCGATGGCGCCGCACAGCAGGGTATAGTCGATGAGCTGAAAATCCCGCAGCACCCGCTCCGGAAGCTCGCGCACAATGGGCTTGAACTTGTCGAAGACGGCGATGGCGTTGGCCATCAGCTCGGCGTGCTGTTCGTCGAACCCGTGGGGCTCCATGGAAACGATCAGGGACTTGTAAGGCGTCTCGTTGGGCTTGACGCTGCCGGCCAGGGGGTGGGTGTACAGGGTGCGGCCGGCGTAGACCAGATCCCGCGCCTCCACCAGAATCTCACGGAAGGACCGCTCCGGCTCGAACCGGATGGTGTAGTGCCCGCGGCCCTCCATGCACTGGCGCACCAGCGGGTTGTTGGTCAGAATGAGATAGTCTCTCGGATTGCCCAGGGTGCCCATTTCCCCCTCCTTCCCTCTTCTGCGGATGCAAAAAGAGCAAGGCAAATCAAAAATCCTGTGCCTTGCTCTGTCTCCAGCCTGAGAGATTCCCCGCCGCGGCGGGTTGCTCCTTCGGCGCTTTCGCTCTCCAGAGGGTTGTCGGTTCCCGGTCTGTTTGCCTGAGATCTTCACGCCGGGGCTGGCATCCCCGCCGCTTATTCCTTCGGCCCCGCCCGAAGCGGGTCTCCCGAGAACTTCATCCAACAATATTCACAATATCCGGCGCCGCCCTGCGGGCCGGAACTGTCTCTATTTTACGTGGAAACCGGCAATTATACAAGGAAAAAAGCAAAATATATGAAATTGTAATATAGCGCCGCAAATAGACGTTTTCTATAAATTACATCCGCCGGCTCACGTCTTTCCCCGGCTCCCATAGAAGCCGGCGGCGTAGTCGTAAAACGCCTGGGCAATGGGGGACAGGATGCTGTTTTTGTGCCGCACCAGGTAAAGCTTCCGCCGCAGCTTCACACTGTCGAAGTTGAAGGCCAGCAGCTTCCTGAACTGGCAGTAGTCCTCGCAGGCGCTGCGGGAGAGGACCGCGATGCCCAGCCCCTCGCTGACCATCTGCTTGATGGACTCGGTGGAGCGGACCTCCACGGCGATCTGGATATCCTGGACGTTGACCCCCATCTCCTTGAGGAAGCTCTCCGTCTCCAGCCGGGTGCCGCTGCCGGGCTCCCGGGAGATGAAGGGCTCCCGGGTGATCTGCCGGACGGGGAAGCCGGTGGACTGGTAGGCCTGGTACTGGGGGGTGTTGGGGGTGATGATCACCAGCCGGTCCTCCGCCAGGGGCTGGTAGACGCACTTGGGCAGGTTGATGACCGTCCCGGTGAAGCCGATCTCCGCCTTCCGCCCGGCCACCCGCTCGGCCACCTCGGTACTGTCGAGAACCTGGAGGCTGAAGCTCACGTCCGGATAGTCGGCGCGGAAGCCCTGGATGAGCTTGGGCAGGTAGTACTGCCCCGGGATGGTGGAGGCGGCCACGGTGACGGTCCCCCGCATGTCGTTGGAGAAGGCCTTGATGGCCTGGACCGCGCTGGCGCGCAGGCGCAGAATCTCCTTGGCGTAGTCGTAGAGCAGGTTCCCCGCGTCGGAGGGATAGATCTCCTTGGTGGTGCGCACCAGCAGCTTGATGTTCAGCTTCCGCTCCAGGGCGGACACGTGGGCGCTGATGGTGGGCTGGGTCAGGTACAGCGACTCGGCGGCCCGGGAGAAGCTCCCCCGGTCCACCACCGCCACAAAGGCCTCCAGCTCCTTGATGTCAATATCCATAAGCTCCCCTTTTCCTCTGTCTGCCGCAGCGCGAAAAAGTCCGGCGGCGCGTTTCTCTGCGCGCCGCCGGACTCTGGCGGGAATATGTGGGAATCGAACCCACCTAAGAGGCTACTAACCCCTATCACTGGTTTTGAAGACCAGGGGGCACACCAGCACCCGTCTACTCCCATTTGCGGCGCAATTTTACCATATTCTCGCTGAGAAAGCAATCAGAATTTTTTGATATCCAAATTTTCGATGAATAGCATCCATCGAAAACCGCTATAAACTGCCATAGGCCGGCCCCGGCCGCCGGAGATCCCCCTCTTTTTTGAGGATCTTGTTCTTGTCGTAGTACTCCAGCACCGCCAGGGCGTACTTCCGGGAGGTACCCAGCATGTCCCGGAACTGGGCCAGGGTCAGCTCCGGCTGGGAGGCGAAGTGCTCCGCCGTCCGGCGGGACACGTCCTCGTAGACCTCCCGGTGGACGCAGATCTGGGGCGTGAGCATCACCAGCCCGCCGCCGGAGACCAGGCTCTCCACCACCTGCTTGCAGTCCACCTGCTCCTTGGCCTCGAACATGCCGTAGATCTCGTCCAGGCCCGGCGTCTCCAGCCCCGCCTTCCGGTAGGTTTGCAGGATGCGGTCGCGGATATTGCTCTGCCGCTTGGTCAGGTGGACCGCGAAGTCCGCCAGGGCGTACCGGTCCGCCACCGCCCGGATCTTCCCCTCGTGGGCCAGGGCCGCCAGCAAAGCGTCCGAAACCGCCTGCTCTGTGTTCCCCAGCAGCTTCTGGCGCAGCTCCGCCACCTTCATCCCGGCGTGGAGGGGATTCTGCCTGTGGTACTGCTCCAGCAGGCCCCGGCAGCTGTCCCACAGCTTGTCGAAGACGCTGCCCGCCAGATACCGCCCTGGCAGGGGCTCCAGCAGGCTCCCGGCGGCGGCGAGGCCGCCCAGCTCCTCCGCCAGCTCCCCGGCCTCCCGGCTCAGCCCCTTGGCCAGCTTCTCCAGCGAGGGCAGGGTCCAGCCCTGCTCGGCCACGGTTTGCAGCAGCTTCTGGTCCCCGCTCCCGCTCTCCCGGATGGCCAGGGACTCCAGGACCCGCCCGTCTCCCCGCTTGTGCCGCTGGGGGCAGTCGTCCAGCACCACGCCGCCGCCGATGGTCTCCAGGGGGGAGTAGAAGCGGACCACAAACCGGTCGCCGCACTTGGCGGCCAGCTCCTCGGTCATCCGCAGCTGGGCATAGCAGCTCTCCCCGGGCTGAAGGGCGTCCCGGTCCAGCAGCACCACCTTGCTCAGGCGCACGGAGGAGCCATGGTAGAGGTGGACCTGGCTGCCGGTGAGGATGGTCCGCTGGGAATTTTTCAGATTTTGCAGGCGCACGTCCAGCATCAGGCTCCTGCGCACCGTGTCGGGCCTGGCGATGGTGTCCCCCCGGGCCAGATCCGCCTTCCGGGTGCCCGCCAGATTCACCGCCACCCGCTGTCCGGCAAAGGCGGTGGGAACGTCCCTGCCGTGGACCTGGAGGTTGCGCACCCGGGCCTGGAAGCCGGTGGGCAGCACCTCCGCCATGTCCCCCACGGCCACCGCCCCCTCGATGAGGGTGCCGGTGACCACGGTGCCGAAGCCGTCCACGGAGAACACCCGGTCAATGGGCAGGCGGAAGGGGATGCGGAGGTTCTTCTCCGACGCCTGCCGCACCAGCTCCGCCAGCTTCTCCCGCAGCTCGGCGATCCCCTGGCCGGTGTAGGCGGAGACGGTATAGACGGGCTTGCCGGCCAGGAAGGTGCCCTCGGTCTGGGCCTTCACGTCTTCCCTGACCATCTCCACCCACTCCTCGTCCACCATGTCGCACTTGGTAATCACCACCAGCCCGTCCCGGATGCCCAGCAGGGAGAGGATGCCCAAATGCTCCACCGTCTGGGGCATGAACCCCTCGTCGGCGGCTACCACCAGCATGGCCAGATCGATGCCGCCGGCCCCGGCCAGCATGTTCTTGATAAATTTCTCGTGGCCGGGCACGTCCACGATGCCCGCCTGGGTGCCGTCGGGGAAGTCCAGGTGGGCGAAGCCCAGCTCGATGGTGATGCCCCGCTTCTTCTCCTCCACCAGCCGGTCCGTGTCGATGCCCGTCAGGGCCTTCACCAGCAATGTCTTGCCGTGGTCCACGTGGCCGGCGGTGCCAATAATCACATGCTTCACCAGAACACCTCCCCCAGCCGCCGGGCGATGGCGGAAAAGTCGTCGTCCGTGAGCGTGCGCACGTCCAGCAGGTACTGGCCCTGGCTGATACGGCCAATGATGTGGGGATAGGGCCGCCGCAGGGCCTCCGCCAGCTGGTCTGCAGTCAGCTTTCCGGGGTCCACGGCCACGGCCCAGCTCTTTAAAAGCTGGGTGGGACAGCTGCCGCCCCCCACCTGGCCCTCGGTCTCCACCACCCGGGCGGCGCAGCCGAAGCCCTCCAGTGCCAGGCGCAGCTTCTCCGCCCGCCCCCGGAGCTCCTCCCCGGAGGCGCCCAGCATCCGGAGTACCGGGATGTTGCACTTGGCCCACGCCGGGTCCTGATAGGCGTACAGGGTCTCCCGCAGCGCGGCAATGGTCATCTTGTCCACCCGCAGGGCCCGGGCCAGGGGGTGGCGCTTGAGCTTCTCAATATACGCCCGCTTGCCCAGAATGAGCCCCGCCTGGGGCCCTCCCAGCAGCTTGTCCCCGCTGAAGGAGATCACGTCCACCCCGGCCTTCACACTCTGCTGGACCGTGGGTTCGCCGTGGATGCCGAAGGCCGTCAGATCCACCAGGGAGCCACTGCCCAGATCCTCGATGACCGGCAGGTCGTGCTTTCTTCCCAGCTCCACCAGCTCCGCCAGCCCCGGCCGCTCGGAGAAGCCCACGATCCGGTAGTTGCTGGTGTGGACCCGCAGCAGGGCCCTGGTCTCCGGGCCGATGGCGTCCTCGTAGTCAAAGAGGTGTGTCTTGTTGGTGGTGCCCACCTCCCGCAGGGTACACCCGCACTGGGTCATGATCTCCGGGATGCGGAAGGACCCGCCGATCTCCACCAGCTCCCCCCGGGAGGTGATGACCTCGCCCCCCTTCCCCATGGCGCTGAGGATGAGCAGCACGGCGGCGGCGTTGTTGTTGACCACCATGGCCGCCTCGGCCCCGGTGACGGAGGCCAGCAGATTGTCAATATGGTCGTGGCGGGAGCCCCGGCTGCCGCTGTCCACGTCGTATTCCAGAGTGGAGTAATTCCGGGCCACCTCCTCCACCGCGCTCACCGCCTGCCAGCTCAGCAGGGACCGGCCCAGGTTGGTGTGCAGCACCACGCCGGTGCCGTTGACCACCCGCCGGAGGGAGGAGCGCTGTTCCCCATACGCCCGGGTGCAGGCGGCGTCCAGAATGGCCTTCTTCTCCGGCAACTCCGTCAGATCTCCGGCGAGGATGTTTCCCCGCAGCGCCTCCAGCTCGTCCCGGATGGCGTCCCGGACAGCGGCGGGCGGGATGATGTCCGTCATGGCAGCCATTCTGCCCGTCTCCTCCGCCAGCGTCAGCAGCTCGTCCACCTTGGGGATCTTCCGCAGCATCTCTTGTCGTTCCACATCGATGTCCTCCCAGAATGTAACAATTCTATTCAGGCTATAGTATACCCTAAGTTTTTTCCGATGTCTAGTGGATTATTTGATTTTTCTATAAATATAGTCGATGCGGTTGAGAATCGGTAAAAAGGAGGCGAGGGAAAACGGGGCGTGGCGAGGCGGAGGGCGCAGTTTGAAAAATGGAAATATGACCAAGGGCGGCGGGATAGTCAATATCTGCCCCGCCGCCCTGTTTTATGCTTTTGTTTGCCCGATAAACCGGAAGCTGCCGGTTGAAATATAGTCATACTGTACTTTTAAAAAATTTTATAAATTCATATGGCAATCCGATATCTTCAGAATATTTACGGATTTCTATCTTTTCGTCATCACTCATTTCGTCATAGAAAGGGCGATCTGATACCTTCCAGTATATCCTAATTTCGTCTATTTTCAATACATCACCCCATGGGGCAGCATATAATTCCCCGACTTTATATTTCCCTGTTTCTTTATAAACTCTCGTGGTATAACAATACCCCAGTTTATTTAAATAATGTTGAACCAATTTATATTCATGTTCAGGAAATGATATTTCTTCAAACATACTGTAAACTTCCTAACAATGTAAAACACAAAATTTATGGAAAATGTTCAATACAAACTGGAAGTTATTTACTTCTTATACTACAATCCAATATCTTTTCATTTTGCATCCATCAACGTCTATGATTTTCTCAAAAACTCCACCATTCGCAATTATTACTTTTTCACTTGCTGCATTTTCACTATTACAAGTGACAAGAAGTTTTTGTATTCCCATTGATTTTGCATTTTGTATATTCAACCGAAGCATTTCCTTTGCATAACCTTTGCCGCGTTCAGAAGGACGCACTGAATACCCACAATGCCCTCCCCACGTTCCAAGAATAGGATGATTTATGTGATGACGCAAATCTATCACGCCTACAACTTTGTCATCTCTCTTGCGTATAGCTAAGTATGTATGAGAAGGAACAGTCGCTCCCGTATCACCACATGTTTCTTCACTTTTTCTAAGTTCACATATTTTTATCCACTCTTCAGAAGACTTACTTACATCAAGCGACATGCAACCTGCAAATTGATCTTCATTTTCTGCGTCGCATTCCAAAATTTCTTGACGAAATTTCCATATTTCATCTGCATACATTTGCTGAGACTCTATTAATAAAATCTGATCCATTTTAATATCCCTCTGTAAATTCCAGTTTGCCGTTTTTTATCGGTTCATAGTCTAGCACATTTTCCCGACGAAGACAAGCCGCACTTCATGTCCGTTCCGCCTGTCCAGACCGTCAGACAACGGGACCCCCGGGTAGATTCCAGGGAAAACCGGCCAAGTATGACGGCTGAAGGCCCCCGCCCCGCGCGAAAGCGCGGGGCGGGGGGGCTTGCCGGTGCCTCCTATCCCTTGACCTCTACCAGGGGCGCGCCGGGCTTGATATCGCCCTGGGCCAGCGTCTTTACGCTCTGGTAGTCGTCGGTGTTGCAGACGATCATGGGCGTGGTGCACAGATACCCCGCCGCCTTGATGGCCTCCATGTCAAAGGAGATGAGCAGATCGCCCTTCTTCACCTTCTGGCCCGCCTCCACGTGGGCGGTGAAGTGCTGTCCCGCCAGCTCCACGGTGTTGATGCCGATGTGGAGCAGGACCTCCACACCCTCGCTGGTGACAAGGCCGATGGCGTGGTGGGTGTCAAAGAGGTTATCCACCTCGGCGTCCGCCGGGGCATACAGCCTGCCCTCGCTGGGCTCGATGGCCGCGCCCTCCCCCAGCACGCAGGTGGCGAAGGCCTCGTCCTGGACCTCGCCCATGGGCACCACGGCTCCGGACATGTGGGCGCAGAGCACCGCGTCCCGCTTTTTGGCGGGGGCGGGGGCCGGTGCCTTTTGGGGCGCGGGGGCGGCGGAGATGCCGTCCAGGCTGTTGGACTCCGGCGTCTCCATGAAGTCCACCAGATTGGACTTGATGACCGCCACCTGGGGCCCGTAGATCACCTGGACGCCGTTGCCCTTGTGGATGACCCCCGAGGCCCCGGACTGCTTGAGCAGGGCGTCGGAAACCTTGGCCGCGTCAAGGACCGTCACCCGCAGGCGGGTGGCGCAGCAGTCCACGTCGGAGAGGTTGGCCTTGCCGCCCAGGCCCTTGAGAATCAGGGCGGAGGTGGGGTCGGAGCTGGCGGCGGGAGCGGAGCCGTCCGGCCCCACGCCGGTTTTGGCCTTGAAGTCGGAGCGGGTGAAGAGCTTGGTCTCCTCCCCCTCGTCCTCCCGGCCCGGGGTCTTCAGGTTCATCTTCGAGATCATGAAGTAGAAGGTGAAGTAGTAGAGCACAAAGTACACCGCGCCCACAATGACGATCCAGATCCAGTGGGTCTTGCCGTTGCCCTGCAAAATGCCGAAGAGGGTCAGATCGATGATGCCGCCGGAGAAGGTCATGCCCACGCCCACGTTGAAGATGTGCATAAGCATATAGGAGAGGCCCGCGTACACGCAGTGGACCGCGTACATGGCCGGGGCCACAAAGAGGAAGGTGAACTCCAGGGGCTCGGTGATGCCGGTGAGCATGGCGGTGAGGGCGGCGGATATGAGCAGGCCGCCGGCCACCTTCCGCTTCTCGGGCTTGGCAGTGCGGTACATGGCCAGGGCCGCGCCGGGCAGGCCGAAGATCATGAAGGGGAACTTGCCGGACATGAACCGGGTGGCGGAGACGGAGAACACCTCCGTGGCCCGGGAGGCCAGCTCGGCAAAGAAGATGTTCTGGGCGCCCTGGACCGTCACGCCCTCAATGACGGCCGTGCCGCCCACGGCGGTCTGCCAGAAGGGCATGTAGAACACGTGGTGCAGGCCGAAGGGAATCAGGGCCCGCTCCAGGATGCCGTAGATCCAGGTGCCGGCGTAGCCGGACCGGATGACCAGGTTGCCCAGGGCGGCAATGCCGTTCTGGACAATGGGCCAGAGGTAGAACATGGCGATGCCCACCACCAGATAGACCGCCGTGGAGACGATGGGCACGAACCGGGTGCCGCCGAAGAAGGAGAGTACCTGGGGCAGCTGGATCTTGTAAAAGCGGTTGTGGAGGGCCGCCACGCCCAGGCCCACGATGATGCCGCCGAACACGCCCATCTGCAGGGTGGTGATGCCCAGGGTGGAGGTGGTGGAGTTGGCCGCCATGGCCTCCACGCCGCCCCGGGCGGTGATCATGGCGGAGATGGCGGTGTTCATCACCAGATAGGCGATGGCGCCGGAGAGGGCCGCCACCTCCTTCTCCTTCTTGGCCATGCCGATGGCCACGCCCATGGCGAACAGCAGCGCCAGGTTGTTGAACACCGCGCTGCCGCACTGGTTCATGATGTCCAGAATGGTGTAGGCGACACTGCCCTCGTAGATCACGCCGGTGAGGCTGTACGCCTCCAGCATGGTCTGGTTGGTGAACGAGCTGCCGATGCCCAGCAGCAGGCCCGCCACCGGCAGCAGGGCGATGGGCAGCATGAACGAGCGGCCCACCCGCTGCAAAACGCCGAAAATCTTGTCCTTCATACGATACGTCCTCCTGAAAAAAGATAATCTATGTTATCCCGCGCCGGCGGGTTACTTCCCACCCATGTTGATGCGCTTGAGATGGATGGTCAGAAAGATCAGCTCCTCCTCGGAGAGCTCCTTGTGGTAGGTGTTGAGCACATACTCGCCAATGCACTGGGCGCACTTATAGTGCTGCTTGCAGCTGCGGGCGATCATCTGGCGGAACATGGCGTCGTTCTCATCACCGCTGTCCGCTATGGCCTGTCCCTGGAACAGCCGCTGGGCGAAATAGCGCAGATGGACTGCAAAGCGGCTGAAATCCAGAGACTCCCGGTCAAAGGTCCGCTGGTAGTAGTACTCCACCACCGCCAAAGTCCCCTCAATCAGGCGGGTAATGTCGTACATATCGGTCATATTGGTGTTAAGCTCGGCGTTGACAATGTGCAGGGCGATGAAGGCCGCCTCGCTCTCGCTGAGGTCCGTCTGGGTCTGCTCCCGGATCACCCGCAGGCAGTGCTGTCCCAGGCGGTACTCGGCGGGATAGTAGCACATGATGGCGCCCTGGAGGGGGTTGGAGAAGTCAATCCCCTCCTGCTTGCGCTTGATGGCAAAGCTGATGTGGTCGGCCAGGGTGATCAGCAGGGACTCGTTGAGGGCGGTGGCCAGCTGTCCGCGGATATACTCGATCAGATCCTGGGTCAGGCGCAGGTGCTCCATGGGGATCTGCTCGCACAGCTCCCGCAGCTTGCGCTGCTCGGCCTTGCCCTCCATGTGGTATATCTTCTCCACCAGACCGGAATCAATCCGCTCCCCCACCTTGCGCTTGAAGCCCAAGCCCCTGCCGGTGACGATCATCTCGCGGCCCTTCTCGTCCACAGCGCAGAGGATATTGTTGTTGATGACTTTTTTGATCCGCAATTCCCCCGCCTCTTTCTCAAAAAAAGTAGACCAACCCCATCTTCAAACCGCCCCGGCCCGTAGGGCGGAGCGAGAGACAGAGTTGGTCAAGCCCGGAAAATCCGGTAACATTCCAACCAGTTAAGTTGGGATTATGGTAGCAGTTCCGCGAAAAAATGTCAAGACAGAATTTTGCAGCAGATGTCAGAATCTACAGATTGCATAATTTTTTTGAGCACTTTTTGGCAGATTGGCGGTTCTGAGGGCCCCCTACAGCCCCAGCAGCAGCATGGCGAACTGGAAGTAGATCAGCAGGCTCAGCACGTCTACGATGGTGGTGATAAAAGGACCGGCCACCACCGCCGGATCCAATCCCAGCTTGTCAGAGATCATGGGCATCAGGCATCCCACGACCTTGGCGCAGAACACCGTAAAAATCAAAGTCAGACAGATGACTGCCGCCACCCAAATCGTAATGTCCGTGTTTTGCAGCAGAAGACGGTCCACCAGCATAAGCTTGACAAAGTTGCAGAACGCCAGAATGGCTCCGCACGTCACTGCCACCCGAATCTCCTTCCAAATGACGGAGGGCAGATCGCTGAAGCTGACCTCCCCCAGGCTAAGCGAGCGGATCAGCGCCACGCTGGATTGGTTGCCGCTGTTGCCGCCGGTATCCATGAGCATGGGAATAAATCCCATCAGCACCGTGCAGGCGGCCAGGGAGTCCTCGAAGCTGGAGATGACGACTCCGGTGAAGGTGGCCGACAGCATCAGCAGCAGCAGCCATGGGATGCGGCTTTTTACCGTCTCCCACACACCGGTGCGCAGATAGGGCTTGTCCGTGGGCGTGATGCCGGCCAAGTGCTCAAAGTCCTCAGTGGTCTCCTCCTCCATAACGTCGATGGCGTCGTCGATGGTGACGATGCCCACCAGACGGCCCTCCTTGTCCACCACCGGCATGGCCAGGAAATCGTACCGGCTCAGATCCTGTGCCACATCCTCCTTATCGTCCATGGTGGCGGCGGAGATGACGTTGGTCTCCATAATGTCCTCTATGACGTCGTCCTCGTCCGCCAGCAGCAGGGTTCGGATGGACACCAGACCCAGGAGATGGCGCCCCGGGTCCGTGACGTAGCAGATATTGATGGTTTCCTTGTCCGACCCCGTGCGGCGGATGCGCTTGAGGGCATCGGAGACTGTCATATCCCGCTTCAGATCCACGAACTCCGTGGTCATGATGGACCCGGCGGAATCCTCCGGATAGTTGAGAATCTCGTTGACGCTGCGGCGGGTCTCCGGGTCCGTGTGGCGGAGGATGCGCTTGACCACCGTGGCGGGCATCTCCTCAATGAGGTCCACCGTGTCGTCCACGTACAGCTCCTCCAGCACCTCCCGCAGCTCCGTGTCGGAGAAACTGCGGATGAGCAGCTCCTGCTCCTCCGCCTCCATCTCCACGAACACCTCCGCCGCCAGCTCCTTGGGCAGCAGGCGGTAGATCAGGGGCAGCCGGTCCTCCGGCAGCTCCGCCAGCACCGCCGCAATATCCGCCGGCTCCAGGAGGGTCAGCATATCCCGCACATCCGGCCACCGTTTTCGCACAGACAGGTCCTCCACCTGCTCCAAAAACACCCCGTTCTCCAAATCGATCATACGCAGCGCCCTCCTTTCTGATGGCATCCATTCTTTTCTTTTGAAAAAGAAAAGAATCAAAAGAAAACTTCTATGGCACTTCCTTCCGATAAACGGAAGACAGCCTCCGGGACGTCACTCCGGCGGCTGTCTCCTAGTCTATAGTATTCCCAAAAGTCCATGCTGTCAACCTTTTTCGTTTTTTACAGCGCTGGAGTCTGTTTTAAAGCAGACTCCAGCGGACGAGGGCCGGAGGAACGTTCCTCCGGCCCTCTCGGGTCATACACGAAAGGCTGTTTCGCGCAAAGCTCTTTTTGATACGTTTTCTCTCGAGAAAAAGTATGCCTGCTTACGCCTTGTACAGGTCGATAAGCTTCATCAGGTGCTCGTAGCGCTCCTTCGCGGCCATCCCACGGGCGGTCCCGCCGCCCGTGGGAACCCTTTCTCATTGATATGCTCGGGCGAAATGAATTCGCCCTGCGCCGAGGTTTTGGCTATGCCAAAACACTCGTACGCGCTTCGCGCGCCCCGCTCTGCGGGGCCCCGATGAGGCCGCCAAATAGTCGATGCGTTCTCTTACGCCTTGTACAGGTCGATGAGCTTCATCAGATGCTCGTAGCGCTCCTTCGCGGCCTCCTCGTTGCGGGCGAACAGGACCTCGGCGCGCTCGGGGAACTCGCGGGTCAGGCGGGCATAGCGGGCCTCGTTCATCAGGAACTCCTGATAGCCGCCGGCGGGCGCCTTGCTGTCCAGGGTGAAGGGGTTCTTGCCCTCGGCGGTCAGAGCGGGATTGAAGCGGAACAGGTTCCAGTAGCCGCAGTCGACGGCCTTCTTCATCTCCTTCTGGCAGTTCATCATACCGCCCTTGATGGAGTGCATCTCGCAGGGGGCGTAGCCGATGATGAGGGAGGGGCCGTGATAGGCCTCGGCCTCGGCAATGGCCTTGAGGGTCTGGGCGGTGTTGGCGCCCATGGCCACCTGAGCCACGTACACATAGCCGTACTGCATGGCGATCTCGCTCAGGCTCTTCTTCTTCATCTCCTTACCGGCAGCGGCAAACTGGGCCACCTGGCCGATGTTGGATGCCTTGGAGGCCTGACCGCCGGTGTTGGAGTACACCTCGGTGTCGAAGACAAACACGTTGACATCCTCGCCGGAGGCCAGGACGTGGTCCAGTCCGCCGTAGCCGATGTCGTAGGCCCAGCCGTCGCCGCCGAAGATCCACACGCTCTTCTTGTTCAGGTACTCCTTCTTGGAGAGGATCTTCTCCACCAGCTTGCAGGCCTCGCAGTCGCAGAACTTGGCGCCGGAGTCCTTCAGCTCCTTGGCGTGGGCCTGGAACTGGGGCAGCTGGTCGCCGAAGACCTTGGCGGCATCGGGGCTGGCGGTGAAGGCGACGATGTCGTCCACAGTCATGATGCTCTCTTCCAGCAGCTTGACGTACTCCTTGGTGGCGGCCTGGTTGGCCTCGCCGTCCTCCATGGTATCCAGCCACTTCTGAGCGGCCTCCTTCAGAGGACCATAGGTGTGCTCAACAGCGATCAGGGCCTTGGTGTCCTCAGCCAGGGAGGCGCGGATGGCCTTCTGACCGACATACATGCCCAGGCCGTGCTCGGCGTTGTCCTCGAACAGGGAGTTGCACCATGCGGGGCCCTTGCCCTCGGCGTTGGTGCAGTAGGGGGAGGTAGCGGCCGGTCCGCCCCAGATGGAGGAGCAGCCGGTGGCGTTGGAGATATACATCCGGTCGCCGAAGAGCTGGGTCACGAGACGGGCATAGCTGGTCTCGGCGCAGCCGGCGCAGGATCCGGAGAACTCCAGGTAGGGCTGCTTGAACTGGCTGCCCTTGACGGTGTTGTCCTGCATATCCGCCTTGGGAGCGGTCTTGACCAGGTAATCCCAGACCTTGGCCTGCTCGGCCTGGCTCTCCTGGGGCACCATCTTGATGGCCTTCTCCTTGGCGAGGCAGGCCTCGACGCACACGCCGCAGCCCATGCAGTCCAGGGGGCTCACGCCGATGGCGTACTGATAGACGCCCTTGCCCTTGCCGGCCTTGACGGCGGCGGTCTTGATGCCCTCGGGGGCGTTCTTGACCTCGTCCTCGGTCAGGGCGTAAGCGCGGATGGTGGCGTGAGGGCAGACATAGGCGCAGGTGTTGCACTGGATGCACTTGTCGGGATCCCACACGGGAACGCTGACGGCCACGCCGCGCTTCTCATAGGCGGCGGCGCCCAGCTCGAACTGGCCGTCCACATGGGGCATGAACACGGAGACGGGCAGGCTGTCGCCGTCCATCTTGCCCACGGGGTTGAGGATATCCTTGACCATGGTGACCAGCTCGGCCTTGCCGGACAGCTCGCCGGCGGGCTTGCTGTCCGCGGCGTTGGCCCAGTCGGCGGGCACGTCGATCTTCACGAAGGCGGTGGCGCCGGCGTCGATGGCCTTGTGGTTCATCTCCACCACGTCCATACCCTTCTTGGAGTAGCTCTTGGTGGCGGCGTCCTTCATATACTGGATGGCCTGCTCCTGGGGCATGACCTTGGCCAGGGTGAAGAAGGCGGACTGGAGGATGGTGTTGGTACGCTTGCCCATGCCGATCTTGGCGGCCAGGTCGATGGCGTTGATGGTGTAGAGCTGGATGTTGTTCTTGGCGATATACTGCTTGGCCTCGGCGTTGAGGTGGTGGCACAGCTCGTCAAAATCCCACTGGCAGTTGATCATGAACACGCCGCCGGGCTTGACATCGTTGACCATCTTGAAGCCCTTGGTGACATAGCTGGGGTTGTGGCAGGCCACGAAGTCGGCCTTGTTGATATAGTAGGGGGAACGGATGGGCTTGTCGCCGAAGCGCAGGTGGCTGATGGTCACGCCGCCGGTCTTTTTGGAGTCGTACTGGAAGTACGCCTGGATATACTTGTCGGTGTGGTCGCCGATGATCTTGATGGAGTTCTTGTTGGCGCCCACGGTACCGTCGCCGCCCAGACCCCAGAACTTGCACTCGATGGTGCCCTCCGCGGCGGTGTTGGGGGCCTCCTTCTCGGGCAGGGACAGATTGGTGACATCGTCCACGATGCCGATGGTGAACTGACGGCGGGGGTTGTCCAGCTTCAGCTCCTCATAGACAGCGAACACGCTGGCCGGGGGAGTGTCCTTGGAGCCCAGGCCGTAGCGGCCGCCAATGACCTTCACGTCGTTCTTCCCGGCGTTGGCCAGGGCGGAGACCACGTCCAGATACAGGGGCTCGCCCAGCGCGCCGGGCTCCTTGGTGCGGTCGAGGACCGCGATCTTCTTGGCGGAGGCGGGGATGGCGGCGATGAGCTTGTCGGCGGCGAAGGGGCGGTACAGGCGGACCTTGACCAGACCCACCTTCTCGCCGCGGGCGTTCATGTAGTCGATGACCTCCTCGGCCACGTCGCAGATGGAGCCCATGGCGATGATGACGCGATCAGCGTCGGGAGCGCCGTAGTAGTTGAACAGCTGATAGTTGGTGCCCAGCTTCTCGTTGATCTTGCCCATGTACTTCTCGACCACTGCGGGCAGCTCGTCGTAGTACTTGTTGCAGGCCTCGCGGTGCTGGAAGAAGATGTCGCCGTTCTCATGGGAGCCGCGGGTGGAGGGGTGCTCGGGGTTGAGGGCGTGCTTGCGGAACGCCTCAACAGCCTCCATGTCGCACATGTCCTTCAGATCCTCGAAATCCCACACGGCCACCTTCTGGATCTCGTGGCTGGTGCGGAAACCGTCGAAGAAGTTGATGAAGGGCACCTTGCCGGAGATGGCGGACAGATGCGCCACGGGGGAGAGGTCCATGACCTCCTGGACGTTGCCCTCGGCCAGCATGGCGAAGCCGGTCTGGCGGCAGGCCATGACGTCGGAGTGGTCGCCGAAGATGTTCAGCGCGTGGGTGGACACGGTACGGGCGGAGACATGGAACACGGTGGGCAGCTGCTCGGCCGCGATCTTGTACATATTGGGGATCATGAGCAGCAGGCCCTGGGAAGCGGTGTAGGTGCTGGTGAGGGCGCCGGCGCCCAGGGAGCCGTGGACCGCACCGGCGGCGCCGGCCTCGGACTGCATCTCAACCACCTTCACCTGGGTGCCGAAGATGTTCTTCAGACCGTTGGCGGACCACTGGTCGACCAGGTCGGCCATGGGACTGGACGGGGTGATGGGGTAGATTGCCGCAACCTCGGAAAACGCATAGGATACATGCGCCGCGGCGTTGTTGCCGTCCATGGACTTGAACTTTCTTGCCATAAGCTTTTTGCTCCTCCTGAATATTTGATACTGCCATGGTGTGAATACACAGCAAGGTACTCATACGTCAATTACTATAGCACGAATTCCCCGCTCTGTAAACGGAATTTTTGTTGCAATTCCTCAAAATTTTCTTTTTCTCCGAAAGGCTCAAAATCAAAGGAAATTTTTGGCGATTTTTGCTGGTGGGAGGATTTTTCCACAGGTGGTATAATGAGAGGAATCATTTTCACGGCCGATGCCTGTACGGGGCTTGCGCAGCCCCGCACCCCGCGGATACTTTTCCCGCGCGGGAAAAGTACCCAAAAGCCCGCTTAGGGGCTCCGCCCCTAAGAATCCCACTCGGGGCCGCCCCAAGGGGGCGTCCACCTTGGCGGGGGATTTTCGGACACGCTCCCAGGCGCCCCAGAAAGCCCGTGTTCATGCGGGTTCGGGGGCTGTGCCGCAAGCCTAAGAGCCTGTTTAATATCTCAGCGTGTGCGGATTGGCGAGATAGATTTTATGTCCTGCAAGGCAAAAAGCCGCAGCAATCCTGACGGATTGCAAGGATTTTTAACGCAGTCAGGACGGAAAATATGCCGCCAAGGCGGGCGCGGGGAGATGTTAAACAGGCTCTAAATGTCCACGCCCGCCGGTTACGCACTTGCCCTTATCCTGTTCCCCGTTTTCGGCGGGGAGATATGCTATACTTGTAACAATTAAATCGGGATTAGAGGGGATAAAGTCATGGATTTTAAAGTGTTTAAGGAAGTTGTTAAAAAGGTACAGATAAAAACGCCTTTTCTTTTTGAATTGGGACATGACAATATTCCAACAGCGGAAGATATTATTGCTTTTCAAAAACAGCATAAAATCCTTTTTCCTGAAAAATATATACAGTTTCTCTCGAATTTTGGCGGTGGCTACTTTGGCTATACAAATATTTATTCTTTGGATAGAGACAGCCATTTTTTTGTTTTTAATCACAATCCATCCATATTAGAAGATTTACTTTTCATAGCTGACAATGGGTGCGGGGACTATTATGCTTTCCGTATTCAAAATAGTAGGTGTAGTGAAGAAATAGTTTTTTATGACCATGAAAACGGCACCGTACAGAATACAGATTTTTCGGATGTTTTAGAATATCTTGTAAAAATAGGGTTAAATCGGTAATGACCATTGGGATTTATTGATTTGTTGAAAGACACAAATAGACTTTCCCGCCGCCCTGTCCGTTACCGTTCCATATCCTGCGCTCTGCGGGGCTGCTGTTCCCGCTGGTTTTGGCAGGAGCAAGGCTGATGTTTTGAAATTCTTTGGTGGAAAAATGGTCACTGTTGTGATAGACTTATAAAAATGTTGGAGATGCAAAATGTGACTACTATTTAAAGTGGGGAGTATTTGATATGAGGAAACAAGTCTGTGCAACTTACGCAAAAAGGGAAACCATTCAATCTATACTCATTGGTCTCCTTTCGTTGCCCATCGGTATTTTTATTGCCTCCTTAGTTATCTCCACATCTATCCTTGATTTTTTTATACTTCATTTTGCACAAAATCTTGCCTACATATTTGTAATCTTATTTTTGTCTTTTTCGGGAGTGTACCTCCTATTGTCTGGATTGCGGAAGCTATTCGCTTTGGAAACCACGGATATTTGCCGGTTTATCCACGCCGAACTCAAGTCCAAAGGAGTAAGCTTGACCGGGAAAGAGATGCTATCTTTGGTGGACAACGATTTGGAGAAAGGTATACTTTTTGGAGAGGAAAAGATAGTGATTGGTCAAGAGTGGCTATTTGTGCAGAACGCTTGGGGCAAACCAATTATCCGTTTGAATAATATCTGCAAGATAAAAGAGAGCAAAACTAAAAATGACAAAATAATATTGAAATTCATAAATCAACAAGGTGTTGGCCCTGTCACCAGAGAATTGTCAACGACTGAGGCAAGGGCAATCAAGTCACATCTTCAAAGAAATATACCTGATTTAATGTTTTGAAACGGTGAGGCCGGTGTTGCCCATACGTACCTCGGTCACGATGTCTGGGTGAGGGAGCAAGAAAAATATGGAGGTAAAAAATGTTAATTTCAAAATTTGATACTACAAATATTGCAGAAAAGATAGCTGATTTGCAGTGTCAGTATAGAATAGAATTGCCTGAACAGTATCGCCAATTTTTGCATAAATACAATGGTGGTGAAACCCCTGAAACTTCTTTCAGAGTTGCTCGTGTTTCCTCTGATTTGAGCGGCTTTTTTGGGCTGGGTGTTACTAATGAATATTTTCATCTTGAACGCTATTTCGACTGCGATAAAATAGCAGCGTTTGTGTCGGAGGGGATATTCCCAATCGGCAAAAACTCTTTCGGAGATTTGCTTTTTATTGGTGTCAAAGAGGAACATTTGGGAGAAATTCTATTTCGTTACCATGATAAGCCCAAAGGTCTGATAAAGTTGGCAGATAGTTTTTCTGACTTTGCCGCAAAGTGTAAAAGCAAAAAACTTAAGCCCTGCCACTCCATTGAGGAACGACTTGCAGGACGAAAAGCGGCGGGAATATTTGCTGAACCACCGCCCATTGCGTTGCAAGAATGGCAAAAAGAGATTGACCGTTACCAAAACATCCATCAGGAAGAATTCATTTTATAACAGCGACGCTGTAACGCCCAACAAAGCCGTGGAAGGATAGCACCCCCGGCCCCGCTCCGCAAGCCCGTTACCCTTGCGCCGCACTCCCGTCTGCGCCGTCCTCCTGCGCTGTGAGGGCGGTTTTGTCAGCGGGTTTTGTTACCCCTCCCCGCCGTTCCCGCGCCCTGTGCGGGGGCTGTGACGGCGTTCTGGGCGGTCAAGCCGTCCAGGATGCGGCGGTTGTGTTCGGTGGTGATGGTCTGCTCCAAAAAGGCCTTGAACTGTTCCTCGGTCAGCGGGATGGTGTCGGGCAGCAGCTTCTCAAAAAGCCTCATGCGCTTGCAGGCTAACCGCCCTGTCTGCTGTTACTGCCGGCATAGGATTAGCCCCCTTTCCATATTCGGTTGTCTGTGATATACTACCGTCAAAATCACCTCGGCGCGTCCTTTCCCGCGCCCCTGTGCCGCCTGTGGCCTGACTGCCTGTTGTTTTCGGGGTGTCCCCGTTCCTTTACGATACACTCCTTTCGGGATTCTCAAGGGGTAACACCCCTTGAGCCGCTTTCTTTTGCTCCTTTTCTTGGCGGAGCAAGAAAAGGAGGCCCACCCCGGCAGGGGCAGGACCGGTTTCAGAAAACAACTCCCCTCGCGCCGTCCCGGCGCGAAGAAAGGAAAAAAGAATGGTCGTTACCATCCGCTCCCTTGGCCTCCAGGGAATTACCGGCTACGAGGTCTCCGTGGAGTGCGCCCTCTCGGGGGGCCTCCCCGCCTTCGACGTGGTGGGCCTGCCCGACGCCGCGGTCAAAGAGTCCCGGGAGCGGGTCCGCGCCGCCATCAAGGGCTGCGGCGCCAAGTTCCCCGTCTCCCGGATCACCGTCAATCTGGCGCCCGCCGCCCTGCGGAAGGAGGGCACGGTCTACGACCTGCCCATCCTCCTGGGCATCCTGGCCGCCCAGGGGGAGATCGACCCGCCGCCGGAGGACGCCGCCTTTCTGGGGGAGCTGTCCCTCACCGGGGCCCTGCGGCCCATCACCGGAACCCTCCCCATGGCCATGGCCGCCCGGCGGGCGGGCATCCGGACGCTGTACGTCCCGGCGGAGAATGCCGCCGAGGCCACCCTGGCCGGGGATCTCGCCGTATACCCGGCGGAGAACGTGGGGGAGCTGCTGGACCACCTGCGCCGCGGGGGGACCATCCAGCCCGCCCGGCCCTGGGTCCCGGAGCGCGACATCCAGCCGGGGCCGGATTTCGCCGAGGTCATGGGCCAGGAGAACGTGAAGCGGGCCCTGGAGATCGCCGCCGCCGGGGGCCATAACATTCTGCTCATCGGCTCGCCGGGGGCCGGGAAGTCCATGCTGGCCCGCCGCCTGCCATCCATCCTGCCGGACATGACCAGGCAGGAGGCCCTGGAGGCCACGGAGGTCTGGTCCGTGGCCGGCCTCACCGACCGCCGGCACCCCCTGCTTACCCGCCGCCCCTTCCGCAGCCCCCACCACACCGTCTCCGCCGTGGCGCTGGCCGGCGGCGGGACCTACCCCCGGCCGGGGGAGATCTCCCTGGCCCACAACGGGGTGCTGTTTTTGGACGAGCTGCCGGAGTTCTCCAGGGACGCCCTGGAGGTCCTGCGCCAGCCCATCGAGGACGGCGAGGTCACCATCACCCGCACCGCCGGCAGTGTGCGCCTGCCCAGCCGGTTCATGCTGGTGTGCGCTATGAACCCCTGCCGCTGCGGCTGGCGGGGCCACCCCTCCGGCCGGTGCTCCTGCACCGAGGCCGCGGTGGAGAAATATGTCTCCCGCATCTCCGGCCCCATGCTGGACCGGATGGATCTCCATGTGGAGGTGCCGTCGGTGGAATTCGAGGCCATGCGCCGCCGGGAGACACCGGAGAGCTCCGCCGATGTCAAAGCCCGTGTGGACGCCGCCCGCGCCCGCCAGGACGCCCGCTTCGCCGGGACGGCGGTCAGCTGCAACGCCCACATGACCGCCGCCATGGTGGGCAGCTTCTGCGCCCTGGACCCGTCGGGGGAGAGGATTTTGCAGGCCGCCTTCCAGCGCATGGGCCTCACCGCCCGCAGCCACGACCGCATTCTGCGGGTGGCCCGGACCATCGCGGATCTGGAGGGGGAGGAGGCGATCTCCGCCGCCCACCTGGCCGAGGCCATCCAGTACCGGAATACGGATCTCCTGCGGAGATAGCCGCGCCATATATACCGTAATTATTATAAGAGGCCGGGGCTTTGCCCCGGCCTCTTACATATTCCTGCTTACTCATCCAGCTTGAGCACTGCCATGAATGCCTCTGTCGGCAGCTGTACGCTGCCCAGGTTCCGCATCTTCTTCTTACCCTCCTTCTGCTTCTCCAGCAGCTTCTTCTTCCGGGTGATGTCGCCGCCGTAGCACTTGGCCAGCACGTCCTTGCGCATGGCCTTCACCGTCTCCCGGGCGATGATCCGCCCGCCGATGGCCGCCTGGATGGGCACCTCGAAGAGCTGGCGCGGGATGTTCTCCTTCAGCTTCTCGCACAGGCGCCGGGCCCGGGGGTACGCCTTGTCCCGGTGGGCGATGAAGCTCAGCGCGTCCACCTGGTCCCCGTTGAGCAGCAGATCCACCTTCACCAGATCGCTGGTCCGGTAGTCTGACAGCTCATAGTCCAGGGAGGCATAGCCCTTGGTATGGGCCTTCAGGGTGTCAAAGAAATCGTAGATGATCTCGTTGAGGGGCATCTGGTAGTGGAGCTCCACCAGGTTGGTGTCCAGGTACTGCATGTCCTTGAACTCCCCCCGCCGGTCCTGGCATAGGGGCATGATGTTGCCCACGTATTCGTTGGGGGTGAGGATGGAGACCTTGACAAAGGGCTCCTGGGCCTCGGCGATGACGCTGGGGTCCGGGTAGTTGTGGGGGTTGTCCACATTGACCACCGTACCGTCGGTCTTGGTGACCTTGTAGATGACGGAGGGCAGGGTGGTGATGAGATCCAGATCGAACTCCCGCTCCAGCCGCTCCTGGATGACCTCGGTGTGCAGCATCCCCAAAAAGCCGCACCGGAACCCGAAGCCCAGTGCCGCGGAGCTCTCCGGCTCGAAGGTGAGGGAGGCGTCGTTGAGCTGCAGCTTCTCCAGGGCGTCCCGCAGGTCGGGGTATTTGCTGCCGTCCTCGGTGTACACGCCGCAGTAGACCATGGACTGGGCCTTCCGGTAGCCGGGCAGGGCCTCGGCGGCGGGGTGCTCCACGCCGGTGATGGTGTCGCCCACCTCGGTGTCCCGCACGTTCTTGATGGAGGCGGTGAGATAGCCCACCTGCCCCGCCTGGAGCTGGGCACAGCTCTCATAGCCCAGAGGGCGCAGCAGGCCGCACTCCAGAATCTGGTACTGGGCCCCCGAGGCCATCATGCGGATGGACATGCCCTTTTTCAGCGTGCCGTCCACGATGCGGAAATAGACAATGACCCCCTTGTAGGCGTCATAGTAGCTGTCGAAGATGAGGGCCCGCAGGGGGGCGTCCGGATCCCCGGCGGGCGCGGGGATATTGGCCGTCACGTCCTCCAGCACGGCGGGGATGTTGAGGCCCATCTTGGCGGAGATCTCCGGCGCGTCCAGGGCGGGGATGCCGATGATGTCCTCGATCTCGTGCTTGACCCGCTCCGGGTCCGCGGCGGGCAGGTCGATCTTGTTGACCACCGGGCGGATCTCCAGATCGTTGTCCAGCGCCAGATAGGTATTGGCCAGGGTCTGGGCCTCGATGCCCTGGCTGGCGTCCACCACCAGCACGGCCCCCTCGCAGGCGGCCAGGGAGCGGCTGACCTCGTAGTTGAAGTCCACGTGGCCGGGGGTGTCGATGAGGTTCAGGGTGTAGGTCTCCCCGTCCCCCGCCGTATAGTCGAAGGTGACGGCCCGGGCCTTGATGGTAATGCCCCGCTCCTTTTCCAGATCCATGTTGTCCAGCAGCTGGTTCTCCATGTCCCGCTCGGCCACGGCCCCGCAGGCCTCCAGAAGCCGGTCCGCAAGGGTGGACTTGCCGTGGTCAATATGGGCGATAATCGAAAAATTTCTGATTTTTTTCTGGTCCATAGATGTTTCACCTCAATGACATTGTTCTATATTTTACTTTGCAAAAACTCCCCGCCCCCGGTCCCCCCAATTTTACGGGGGTTTTTCGGACACACCTGCAAAGGAAGAGCTGCGGTGCCCCGTGAACGGGCGAATCCTACGGGGTTCTGATCTAGCAGACTGGTACTTGACGGACTCCGCCTGCCGGCCTCTTAGAGCCTGTTTAACATCTCCCCGCGCCCGCCTTGGCGGCATATTTTCCGCCCTGACTGCGTTAAAAATCCTTGCAATCCGTCAGGATTCTGCAACAGGCGCATCGAGCGCCTGTGCAGAATAATCGTGCATGACCCC
>CAJUQS010000098.1 GCA_910588365.1 uncultured Oscillospiraceae bacterium
AGAGGTAAAAAGGAGGGGAGGAAAAATGACGCGGGGCAAGGCGGAGGATGCAGGCGGGCTGACGCCCGCCAAAGACGACAACGCCGCCCCGTATCATTTTGACCGCCGATCTTTACCGATTTTCAAGTGCGTCGACTATAAATGGCGGAATGACCAGCAGCGAGGGATTTTTTAACGCAGTCTGGCGGAAAAAGGGCCGCTCTTTGGGCGTGTTGACTTTTTTCATACAGGCTCTAGCCGCCCAGCAAAATTGCCATATGCGCCAGGGTGGCGCTGTCGTTCTGGAACAGCTCATCCCGCAGGGCGGTCTGCCGGGCCCCGTTGTGGATCATGCCGCGGCTGGCAAAGACGATCAGGCGGAACAGCTCCGCCTTGTCCCCCGCCCCGCCCTCCCGGCAGCTCGCCACGGCCATGAACCGGTAAAAGGCGTACAGGTTGCAGAAGCTGACGTAGCTCTTCCACAGCTCCTCTCCGGATTTCAAATTTGGCAGGTTCAACTGGAAGAACAGGGACACCATCAGGTTCTCCATGAAATACTCACGGTCCTTGAATTTCTCCTCATACCGCTGCCGGGCCGCGCGGTAAGGAGCTGTGGGAATCGTGACCTGGAGGGCATCCATCCGAAGCGTCACGCCCAAAGCCCGCGGAACCCCGCTCTGTATGCCGGCATAGTCCGCTCCCGTGGTCTCCAGGAGGTTCAGTGTGCGGAGATTGCTCGTCAGGAACATAGCTAGGGCATTCTCTTCCTGAGGCAGGCCCGGGAGCTCCTCCGCCTCAGGCAGGGCACGGGCACGGGTCAGCCACGCCGGAATATCCATCTCACCCTCCGCCAGCTCCCGCAGGGCAAAGCCTATCAGCAGAATCCGCTGCGGCAGCGGCAGACGGCGGTCCTGGAGTATGTCAATACACCACTCCCGGATCGGTTGAAAAAACGGCACCAGAGGCCGCTCCCCCGATACAGTCAGGGTTCCCCGCTCCTTTTTCGGCAGGGGATCGGAGCGGAAGTCCACTCCGTCCGGCAGGTTCCACAGCAGCTCCAGCACTCCCTCACAGGCCGGACTCAGGCTCCGCTCCAGATATTCGGGCAGATAGGCCATTGCCCGGGGAAAAGCCCGGCAGACCTGCGGAAGTGCGGCATGATCTTTTTCAATCTGCAAGGCGCACAGCCCATCCTCCCGCAGGAGGGGGCAGTCGCCGCCGGACATATCAAACTCACCGTAGTAGTTGGATTCCTTGTCGCGGAGACGGCGCACCCCCTGCTCCAGGCGGTTGTTCAAATCCTCTGTCCCCTTCTGCCGCTTCAGAGACAGGTAGTCCTTTTTATCAAAGGCAATCCGCCAAGCCTTACAACAGGAGAAGCGGCAATCCGCCGCCAGACAGTGGAAATCGTCGTAGTAGGCAGGACGCAGGTCCTTGTTAATTTTAATGGAGACAGAGTCAGCCATGGGTAATAAACCGCCTTTCTTCAGTTCGGGAACAGCCAGCCGGGCACGGACAGCTCCCCCGCCCCCGGATCGGCATCCGGGAGGGGCCCGGCAAACTCGCCGGGAACGGTGACATCCGCCGCCGGCTCATCTGCGGCCGGCGCATCCACAACCGGCTCGTCTGTCACAGGTACATCGGCTGCGGGTGCCTCCACAATGGGGGTGAACGAAAACACAAAGGTGGCCTGGATATCGTCCCCGGCCTGCCAGGGGACCATAGGCGACACGGCGGCGGAGCCAAACAGGCGCAGAGCGCCGAAGCTGCAGGCCGCGCCGCCGGCCTCCAGGCGCAGGACATCCGCCTTAGCCGCGCTCTGGAATCCCACCATCAGCTGGTTGGTGCTGTCACTGTACAACCCGCTCCAGGACGGCTGGAAAGCAGGCTCAGGCACCGCGTGGAACTCCGCGTACAGGAAGATCTCCTTCACGGGGCTGTCCGGCATCGGCGGCGCGGCGGCGAAGGACACGCCGCTGCCGGGAGGCACGGTGCCCGTCACGCTGGCGCTGACCGACACCGGTATGGTACTGCGGTTTTCCAGGATCAGCGGCGCGCTGACAATCTGGTCGGTGGCGGTCTGGCCGTCCAGCTCCACCGGCAGGCAGTAGGGGTTGATGATGACCTGTCCGGAGCTGGGGACCAGTACCTCGATCACCGGCGGCTCCTCCTCTGCGATGGGGATCTCCGGCGGCAGGGCGGGCACAGACGGCGTTTCAGGGTTCTCAGGATTTTCCGGTACTTCCGGCGTCTCCGGGATCTCCGGCTCAGACGGCTGGCCGGGGTTCTCCGGCACCTCGGGAACCTCTGGAATCTCCGGCACTTCGGGGGTTTCCGGGATTTCCGGCTCTGCGGGAGGCAGGCTCTCCCCCGGGTTCTCCGGGTCGGTGGGAGTCTCCGGGCTGTCGGGTGTCTCAGGCGTCTCCGGGACTTCCGGCGTCTCCGGCACAGCGGGGTCCGCCGGTGTCTCTGCGGTCCCCTCCCCGCCCTCCGGCTCCAGCAGCCAGCCCGGCACCTCCTCTGCGGGGGGCTCCGGGGTCTGAACAGGATTCTGCTCCTCCGGCTGGGGGATCTCCCCCTCGCCGGCGAGGGCCGGCATGGTCAAGCTGAACGTCAGCGCCAGCGCCAATACGGCGATATATATCTTCCTCATTTTCATGTTATTTTCTCCGTTCATACTTTTTCTTGAAAGAAAAAGTATCAAAAAGAACTTTACTGCGCTCTGACAGCTGCTGCAATTCCAAAATCTCCGCACGGTGACGGGAATTTTTTGTCAGTCAAATTAAAAGGAGCGCCGCGGGGCCGTGGACGGCCCGCACGGCGCTGTGGGGATTCTTGCTTTTATGGGGCGATTTCGGTTGCCTTGAAGGTAAAGGCAATGCTTACATCAATTCCGTCCGCCTCTGTCCACGGGGAACGGGGGGCCTCAACGCAGTCCCCTGTCAGACGGAACGCACCGTAGCTCAGCGGCTGGCCGTCCGCGCCCAGTGTTACGATATCTTTTCTGATTTTTGTTCCGGGCCGGATCACCAGATGCTTTTCATCACTGTATTTCTCATCCCAGGCGACAGCATCGGGGTCGTCGGCCGCCTGTATCTCAAAATAGATGAACGCCCGCTTGCTGGTCATCTCCTGCCCCAGGGTGGATTCGGAAAGCAGCCTCATATCGCTGCCCTCCTTGATAACTGTTTCGATACTCACGCTGACTTTCAGCGGCACTTCGCTCTCATTTTTAAGAGCGACCGGGTCGGAAATAATCTGATCGCCCACCTGCTTATCCTGAACAACCACCGGAATTTTATAGGGGTTGATCAGAACATCCATTGCTGGCGGAACGGTTACCCGGATTTCCGGAAGCCTGCTGCACACCGCTTCAATTTCCGTGGAAGCACGGTTGCCCGTCTCAGCGGCAGACGCCGGACTCACCAGGGAGGCCAGCATCAAAAGAGCCATGAGCAGAAACAGTGGCTTCTTTTTTGTCATAGGAGAGCTCTCCTTAAAAACGCTTACAGCCGAACAGCGCCTCTCTATTGCCAGGGCGTGCGGACCGTTTGCGGCCGCACGCCCCGGTGGGTTTTATGCTTCAGATGCCGTCAGTCCGGCCGCTGTCAATGGGATAGTTTGATCAGGGAGCAGCAGCGGGAGCGGGAGCGAAGGTGTACGCAATCTTCACAGTGAAACCGTCATCGGTACTCCAGTCCTCTCTGGGAGACGCGACAACGTCACCGGCTACGCGGATCAACGCGATGCTGCCAGTAGCGAACGCCTTAAAAGTGCCATCTGTGTCCATCGTAGCAGCATTCAGCGTAACAAAGTTCTCCTTGGTCTCGGTGCCCACCTTCACAAGGATGTCCTTATTCGCGTCATAAGCCTGTGTCCACGTGGAGTACTCAACAATCAGTTTGTCAGCAATCGTGTGATCAGAGCTGGTGTCTGCCGCACCGGTTGTAGCACTCTGCTTTGCCTGCACATAGGCGAAGACGCTCTTTGCGGTAGTATCCGCAGTGAGGGCCTCGCTGGCAAACTTCATCGGGGTCGCAGTGGAACCACCGGGCAGAGCCTTAATAGCACCGGTCACAGCGGCCTTGACCGTCAGAGCAACACCCATCTTGTTCATAATTGCCGCCGTGGGCTGGGTCATGATCTTCTGGTTCTCGAAAGAAACCTTTGTAGTGTTATCGCTCTTGGTGACATCAATGGGAAGGCCGTAGGGATTGATCTGAGCGGCTCCATTCGCGGGGACCACCACGTCAATGGTAATCGGCGTGTACGTGCCGTTAATCTCGGTGGTATTGGCGGCAGCAGGGGCAGGGGTGCCGCCGGCGGCAAAAGCGGGAACAGCCAGGGACATGGCGAGAACGCCAGCCATAGCGCCGGAGAGAATGCGGTTCTTCAGGGTCTTCATGGTGTTTTCCTCCTAATGATTTCAGTTGAATTATCCTTTACAGCGGATAGACAGGTCACCCGTACACATGGAAATCCATGGTGTGCATGACCTGGTTTTTCAGAACCTGCTCGCCGGTCTCCTCATCGGTATCCACCTGGGTCAATGCCACATAGACCGTGTGGACGCCAGGGTCCAGCGCGTGATCCAGTGTAATGCTCTCAAACCCGCTGCCGGGAGGGACCAGACCAGACAGGAAAATCTGGTCTGTCAGCTCGGCATCGGCATAAATGGTCAGGAACATATCATAGATATTGGAATTTGAATTGCCGATAAAGCAGTCAAAATTGGTGCCGTCACTGCTGGTCGCGTCGTTCTGGTAATACAACCCAATATTTCCATCCTTGGCGTTGGCCATCGCCTCGTCCATGGCCGCCTGCAAAGAGTTCTGGTCTAACAGAACGGTGGCCTCCGTGGCATAGCCGATTTTGGGTACGCCCTCGTCGCCGATGTCTGTCGGGGCCGGGCGCGTCAGCAAAAGGACCACAACCGCCGCCAGCAGCGCGATGATTACCGCCGCCGCGATGATAATGACCTTGTTGGACAGGCCCTTTTTGTTTTCCGCAGGTGCTTCCATGATAGTTCCTCCCGATGATGAAAACGGTTGTTTCGCAGGATTCCTCCGGCGGGGAGAGCTCCCCGCCGGAGAATTGTCTCTAAATCGCATCCCCCGTCCCCCTCCGACACAAACCAGCGAAGCGTTTGTGGAGGAGAACGAGGAGCAAGGGAGCTAAGCGCAGTTTTCGCCGCAAGGCGGAAACGAAGCGCGCGTACTTTGCGACGAGTTAGCCGAGGAGCTGGAGAACGCCCTGGGGCAGCTGGTTGGCCTGGGCCAGCATGGCCTGGGCGGACTGGACCAGGATGTTGTTCTTGACGTAGCTCATCATTTCCTCGGCCACGTCGGTGTCGCGGATGGTGGACTCGGCGTCCTGGATGTTCTCGGCCATCACGGACAGGTTGTTCTGGGTGTGCTCCAGACGGTTCTGGGTAGCGCCCAGGTCGCCGCGGACGCTGGAAACGTAGTTGATGGCGCTGCGGATGGTCTCAATGGCGGCCTTCGCGCCCTCCTGGCTGCCGATGTTGATGCCGTCGATGCCCATGGCCTTGGTGTGCATGTCGCCGATGGAGACCTTCAGCTGGTTGTAGTCGTCGGCGGTGTCGCCGATCTGGAGGGTCAGGCCCTTATCCAGAATGGTGGGATCCACCTTGCCGGTCTGGACCAGGCCGGCCCAGTTGGCCGCCTTCGAATCGACGGTACCGGTAATACCGTGGGTACCCTTGCCGTCCACACCGGCCAGGTTGTTCTTGGCGTAATCCACGCCGCCCTCTTTCTCAGTGACGGTAATCACGCCGCTGCTGAGAGTCGTACCAACCTTGAAGCGGGTGTTGTCCTGGGCGGCGGTGGACAGGCGCTGGGCGGCGGAGGTGATCAGATCGGTGGACGTTGCGGTCTTGTCGGTCAGATCGATCACGTTCTCCATGCCCTTGTACTTGCTGTCCGCGCCAACGGCGAAGACATAGGTCTCGTCGCCGATGGTCACGGTTCTGCCGTCGGCAACAACCACCTTGCCGGCGCCGGCCGTGGTGGACAGCTCGAACTTGGCCTGGCCGTACATGCGGCCCTTGGTGCTGTCAACGGCCTCCTTCTCAACAGTGACAGAGACCTCCTGGCCGTTGTTGCCGGTAACGATGGTCTTGTCGCTGTAGGTGAAGTTGCCCGTTCCGGTACCGGAGGACCACGCCTTGGTGGGGGCGTTGCTCATGGTGAACACCAGCTTGTCGCCCTCGGCGGAGGCGGACATGGTGAAGCCATAGTCATCCTTCCACTGGTTGCCGGCATCGGTACCCGTGGTCGCAGTATTCCAAGCCGCAGCGAACTTCTTGGCCAGCTCGGAGCCGCTGAGGGTCTCATCCTTGCTGAGGGTCACTTCCAGATCGGTACCCCACAGGCTGAGCGTCACATTCTCGCCGTCCCCGCTGGCGGTGACGGAAACCTTGGAGAGGTCCACGGAGTAGATGCCGGCCTGGGGATCCTGGCCCAGCTGGCCGTCGGCAATGATATCGGCGTCCGTGATGACATCCGTGCTGTTCACGACCTTGGTGCTGGCGTCCATGGAGCCGTCCAGCAGGTTGATGCCGTTGAAGTTGGCGCTGTCGGCGATACGGTTGATCTCGGACTTCAGGGAGTTGACCTCCTTCTGGAGGTTGGCGCGGTCGACCTCGTTGTCATAGGTGCCGTTGGCGGACTGGGTGGCCAGGTAGTCCATGCGGTTGAGCATATCATGGATCCACGGGGTTGTTCGCGTCAGTTATAAAAATGACGTATTTGCATGGTTTATTTGCCCGTATAACATTGCGATACAGTTGATAGTATTTTAAGAAACTGTCCTCATC
>CAJUQS010000099.1 GCA_910588365.1 uncultured Oscillospiraceae bacterium
AGGGCGAAGATGAAGAAGCGGCAGGCACAGCGGTTTACCCCGGATTCCGCCCGTCCTGAGGACGAACCCCAGCCCTCCCGCCTGATACCTGATGGCGGCAGTCGGCTTCATTTTGAGGGTTCGGAGGTCCCGGCCCCTGACGCAGAAGCACCCGTTGATGAAAAGCGGGCGGTGATGAAGCGGCAGGTCACGGACCACGCCACCCAGCCGGAGCAGTCAGAGGGCGGGGGCGACACCCGTCAGCGGGACAGCCCTCAGCCGGAACCCAAGGCCCCGGAGTTGTCCGCCGTCCCGGATGATCGCGGGGCGTATAAGAAGCGTCAGGCGGCAAAATTCGCCGCCCATTCTGCCGCGCCTGTTTCTTCCGAACGGCGGCGGCTGCAATTTGAGGACACACCGCCTCCCAAAGCTGACAGCACCCTGGCTCCTGTGCCGAAGGAGAATACAATCAAGGAAGATGCTGTCCCACCTAGTCGGAGCTATCAGAAAGCCATGCGCCGGGTGGAGCGGGCGGAGAAGAAGGTGGAGCAGGCCCGTGACAATCTTCCCACCAAGCGCCGGTTATCCTTCCAGCCGGAGGTGGACGGCGAGACGGGCAGGACCCGCCGCCGTCTCCACTTTGAGCAGGAGGTTTTGCCGGAGTACCGCAAGCCCTCTCTGCCCGCCCGCGCCGGTGGCATGGCGAAAACGGCGGCAGTGATGAAGCTCCACGGCAAGATACATGAATCCGAGCGGCAGAATGTGGCGGTGGAGGCCACCCACAAAAGCGAATTGTTTGCCGAGCAGGGCGTAGGACGGGTGCTGCGCTGGCAGAGGAACCGCCGCCGCTCCAAGCCCTACCGCGCCCTGCGCCAAGCGGAACAGCGGGCGGCAAAGGAACATCTCAATCTGGCGTGGCAGACCGCCCTCCGGGACAACCCGGAATTACAGCGGAAAAATGCCCTCGTCAAGTGGATGCAGAAGCAGAAGATGAAGCGGAAATACGCCCAGGCCGCGCATGAGGCCAAGCAGACGGCGCACTTCGCCCAAAACGTGGTCCACGCCACCGGGCAGATTGTCCGGGCGGTCCAGCAATACATCGCGGCACGAAAATCGCTGCTGCTGGTTGTGGCAATGCTGGCTATGGTGGTGGTGTTCTTTGCCTCTGGCATGACCTCTTGTACCGCCATGCTCTCCGGTTTCCAGTCCTCCTATATCTCCGCGTCCTATATGGCGAATGAGCAGGACATTTGCAATTCGGACCTCTACTACACGGAAATGGAAACGGATTTGCAGATGGACATTGACCAGACCGAGGAAAATTACCCCGGCTATGACGAGTACCGCTACAACATCGGGGAGATCAGCCACAACCCATATGAGCTGATGGGCTATCTCTCCACCATGTTCAACGCCTTCACCTTTGAACAGGTCCAGGCGGAGCTTGCGCGGCTGTTCGGGGAGCAGTACACCCTCACGCGGGAGGTTATTGTGGAAACCCGCTATGACAGCGACGGCGACCCCTACGATTGGTATGTCCTGCAAACCACGCTGACGGTAACACCGCTGTCCACGATCATTTCCGGTACGCTGTCCCCTGGTGAGCAGACGGACCGCTACAACGTGTATCAGCAGACCCTCGGCAACCGGCAGGCGTATGGAAACCCCTTTGATTTTCCATGGCTGGGCTATGTGTCCAGCAGCTACGGCTACCGGGTCCACCCCATCAGCGGGGAGAAAAACCTGCACCGGGGTGTGGACATTGCCGTGGCGCAGGGTACGCCCATCCGGGCAATCCATGACGGGCGGGTGGTTTCTGCCGGGGACGCTGGCAGCTATGGGCTGTGCGTGGTGATCGAGGACGAAAAGGGCTATCAATCCCGGTACGCCCACTGTTCCAGCCTCTCCGTCAGCGCGGGCCAGGAGGTCAAGCGGGGGGACGTGATTGCCGCCGTGGGCAGTACCGGCAACAGCACCGGGCCGCACCTCCACCTGGAAATCATGCTGAACGGCGAATACCTGAATCCCTATTATTTCGTGGACACCGGCTATGACGGTTCAACCGCTGGGGCCATTCCCGGCACACCGGGCGGCGTGGAGATACCCGCCTACCCTGGGGAGCCGATCACGGACGAAACCTACGCCGCCATGCTGGAAGAAGCGCAGAAGTACCTCGGCTATCCCTACGTTTGGGGCGGCAGCTCCCCCTCCACTTCCTTTGACTGTTCCGGCTTTGTAAGCTGGGTCATCAATCACAGCGGATGGAATGTGGGACGGCTGGGGGCGCAGGGCCTTTATAACATCTGCACCCCTGTCTCCATGGCGAACGCCCAGCCCGGTGATCTCATTTTCTTCTGGCACACCTACGACGCGCCGAACCCCAACGGTGTGACCCATGTGGGCATCTATGTGGGCAACGGGCAAATGATTCACTGTGGAAATCCCATCTCCTACGCCAACATCAACAGCAACTATTGGCAGCAACATTATTATGGAATGGGGCGTTTGCCCTGATTTTTATAACTTTTTTGAAGGAGCGTGATATATGAGAATCGGTTTATGCGATATTGATTCCCATAACTGGCCGAACCTGTGCCTGATGAAGCTCTCCGCCTACCACAAGGCGCGGGGCGATCATGTGGAGTGGTGGAGGCCGGACGGCTACTATGACCGTGTTTACAAAAGCCGGGTGTTCACGGATACCTATTCCAAGGACACGATCACCGTCACCAACGCTGACGAAGTGATTTGCGGCGGCACAGGCTACGGCCTCGGTCCTAACCTCCCGGACGCGGTGGAGCATACCTATCCCGATTACAGCATTTATCCGCAGTTTTCTGGCATTGCCTACGGCTTTCTCAGCCGGGGCTGTCCGCGAAACTGCGGATTTTGTTTGGTGTCAGACAAGGAGGGACGGCGGAGCATCCAGGTGGC
>CAJUQS010000100.1 GCA_910588365.1 uncultured Oscillospiraceae bacterium
CCCGCCTTGGCGGCATATTTTCCGCCCTGACTGCGTTAAAAATCCTTGCAATCCGTCAGGATTGCTGCGGCTTTTTGCCTTGCAGGGCAAAAAATCTATCTCGCCAATCCGCACACGCTGAGATATTAAACAGGCTCTAAAATATGGCATCTGTTACTTCCGACCTTATACATATTGCAAAAAAATGATATTTTAACCATCCATCTGATATACCCCCCAAAAGCTTCGTAGTAAACTGTTATCCAAATGATGATAATTTTTGAAAGGGGCTTCGGTTAATATGTTACAACCAGGCAGCCGGCTGATACGGTTCCTGACTGCGGTATGTGATCTGATGATCCTAAATATCCTGCTTGTCTTATCCTGTGTAACGGTTGTTTTCTCGGGGGATGGGGTAGTTTCCCTTTATACCGTTACCCTGCGGATGTTCCGTGGCACCGAGTATTCCCCGGGAAAGAGCTTCCTGCGGGCGCTGCGCGGGAATTTTATCCCTTCTGTTCCGTCCACATTGCTTCTCCTTGCCGATGTGACGATGATTGCGGTTCTCCGCCGGGTCCTCTATGCGGAAACGCTGCTTCTCTCCCCCACAGTATTCGTCTTTCTTACAATTATCACCATTTTTCTGACCGCCCTGCTGTCTTATCTGTTCCCGCTGACAGCCCGGTTTAACAACACATTTGTCAGGCATCTCGGAAACGCCGCGCGCCTTGCGGTAGCCAATCTGCCGGTTACATTCCTGATTACAGGAGTGAATTTGCTCCCGGTCATATTACCTCTGCTTCTCCCGCAGCTGCTTGGAATTGTGGCCGCATTCTGGCTGGTGGCGGGATTTTCGGCGGGGGCCTGGATGAATTCGTTCTACTTGAACAGGATTTTTTCGCGAATGGAGTGAGGAGGATATTTGTACTATGCGGGACAGACTTTCTTATGAGGGCTATACCCTTGTTTTTGAGGAAAATTTCGATGGGCCGGAGTTGGACCGAACCCGCTGGAACGTGGAGCTCCATGAACCCGGCTGGGTCAACGAGGAGTGGCAGGAATATGTGGACAGTCCGGAAAACATCCGCCTGGAGGACGGCAGGCTGCTCATCCGCCCGGTCAGAACGGTGCGTGACGGCCAGGCTTTTTACACCTCCGGCCGGATTTCCACGCGGGGCAGGCGCGAGTTCACCTGCGGGCTGTTCGAGGCGCGGCTGAAGGTTCCAAGGGGTAAGGGCTTTCTGCCCGCCTTCTGGCTGATGACATCGGACGAGGATACCTACGGCCAATGGCCTGTCTGTGGGGAGATCGACATCATGGAGATTATGGGCCAGCGGCCTGAGACCAGTTACGGCACCATCCACTATGGTCTTCCCCATCAGCAGAATCAGGGCGTCTTTACCCTTCCTTCGGGAGATTTTTCCGAGGAGTACCATGTGTTTTCCCTGGAATGGGAGCCGGGCGTACTCCGCTGGTTTGTGGACGGGACGCTGTTTCATGAGGCGCGGCAGTGGTTTTCCGCCTGCGGCCGCCAGCCCCCGGATCCGTTCCCGGCCCCGTTCAACCACGATATGTACATTATCCTGAACCTCGCTGTAGGCGGGAACTGGGTCGGCTATCCCGACAAAACCACCGATTTTGAGAACGCCGCTTTTACTGTAGAGTATGTGCGGGTATATCAAAAAAACCGTTGAAGGAGGGTATGCGTATGGCAAATATCCGTTTTTCAGATGATTCCGAAATCTTTGAAATTAACAATCCGGAAGAGGTAAGCTGCCTCTATTTCCCTCTGGCCAGTGAAACGGGGCTGAAAAGCTCCATTACGCCTGACTTGGGCGGCGACTGCAAGCTGGACCAGGAGGGCTTTCTGCTGGAGCCTGTCAGCGCCGAGGACCTGCGCACCAGCCGCAGCACCAGAAACTTCTGGTGCGTGACGGAAAAGGGCTGCTGGTCGGCCACCGGAGTGTCCGCGGAACAGGAGGCCGCCCGCTTTACGCCGGAGCAGGACGAGAGCAGGCTGACGGCAGGATTCATGTGGCAGAGCGTCCGCCGGGAGACAAAGCGTTACGCACTTTGCGCGGAGATCACATCCTTTGTCCCCCACCGCGAGAACGTGGAGATCATGTATATCCGCGTCACCAATACGGACGCCGCGCCCCAGCGGATCACCGGGATCGCGGCGGTTCCCATCTACGGCAGGAGCGCGGACAACATCCGGGATCACCGGAACGTGACCTCCATGCTCCACCGTATCCGGACCACGGATCACGGGGTGCAGGTGAAGCCCGCCATGTCCTTTGATGAGAAGGGACACCGGGAAAATCGACGGATCTATTACGTCCTTGGCGCGGACGGAAACGGGGGGCACCCGGCGGCGTTTTATCCCACGGCAGACAGCTTTATTGGCGAGGGCGGCACGCTCCTGCGTCCCAGGGCGGTGTATGAGGACGCGCCAGGGGTTCCTGCGGGATCGGAAGCTGCGGGCCGGGAAGCCATGGGCGGCATCCGGTTCCCGGCGGTCACCCTAGCGGCGGGGCAGACGGCGGAGTACATCGTCCTTCTGGGCATTTCGGAGGATGAGGCGGAAATCAGCCGGGTTTTGAACGCCCACCAAACGGCGCGGCAGGTGCAGCAGGCGCTGGAGCAGGTGCGCTCCTACTGGCGGAAAAAAGTGAATGTCCGCTGCCGCACCGGGAATCCGGACTTTGACCGTTTCATGCGCTGGGTCAGCTTCCAGCCCTTCCTGCGGAGGATCTATGGCTGCTCCTTCCTTCCCCACCATGACTATGGCCGGGGAGGCCGGGGCTGGCGGGATCTGTGGCAGGACTGCCTGTCCCTGCTGCTGATGGATCCCACCGGTGTAAAGGAGATGCTCCGGGCGAATTTTGGCGGGGTGCGCATTGACGGCACCAATGCCACCATTATCGGCGACGGACTGGGGAATTTTATCGCGGACCGCAACGGAATCGCCCGGGTCTGGATGGACCACGCCCTCTGGCCGCTGATGACGCTGAAGCTGTACATTGAGCAGACTGGAGATATGGATATCCTGAACGAAAGGGTTCCCTATTTCAAGGATCCTCAGGCCATGCGCGGGACAGACACCGATCCGCTCTGGAACGGCGGGGCGCAGCAGGAAACCGAAGCGGGCGGGACCTATCTGGGAAGTATCCTGGAGCACCTGCTCATTCAGCACCTCACGGCCTTCTATGAGGTTGGCACCCACAATATTTTCCGCCTGCGGGGCGCGGACTGGAACGATGCTCTGGATATGGCATCCGAATACGGCGAAAGCGTGGCGTTCACCTGCGCCTATGCGGGGAATTTCCGGGAGCTGGCCAGTCTGCTGCGAAAAAACGGCAGGGACTCCGTGGAGCTGCTGGAGGAAATCCAGGAGCTGCTGGCTGTAGGCGAGGAAATTTTCGCGGACATTGAGGGCAAAAAAGCAGTCCTCGCCCGATACCTGCGGCGGTGCGGGCACAGCGTCAGCGGCCATACCATCCCGGTTTCTGTCCCTGAACTGGCGGACACGCTTGATTGCATGGCGGACTGGCTGGCGGAGCACATCCGCCGCCAGGAGTGGATCGATGCCGGGGAGAACGGCGGCTGGTTCAACAGCTACTACGACAATCACCAGCGCCCCCTGGAGAGCATGGGGGAGAGCGGCGCCCGCATGATGCTGACCGGGCAGGTATTCGCCATCATGAGCGGCGTGGCCACCGGTGAGCAGACGCGCTCCATTACCAGGAGCGCCGGACGCTGGCTCTACCGGAAGGAGATCGGCGGCTACCGGCTGAATACGGACTTCCGGGAGCTGAAGCTTGACATGGGGCGGATGTTCGGCTTTGCCTACGGCGAGAAGGAGAACGGCGCGGTGTTCTCCCACATGACGGTTATGTACGCCAACGCCCTCTACCGCCGCGGGTTTGTCCGGGAGGGGTACAAGGCTCTTCAAACGCTGGCGGACACGGCGCTGGATTTTCAGACCAGCAAGATTTTTCCCGGTATCCCGGAATATTTCAACGCCGATGGCAGGGGGATGTACCACTACCTCACCGGCGCGGCCAGCTGGTATATGCTGACTGTGATCACGGAGGCCTTCGGCGTACGCGGAGAGAAGGGCGATCTGGCTATCGCGCCGAAGCTGATGCGGGAGCAGTTCGACAGGTCCGGCGCGGCTGCGATTGAGCTTGTGTTCGCTGGGAAGTCATTCCGTGTAACGATGGTTAATCTGACAGGCAAGGATTACGGAGCGTACCATATTGGCAAGGCATACTTGAGCGGCCTGTCCCCGTCATCAATCAGCAGGCTGCCGGTGGAGGACGGGAAGGCGCTGCTCCGCCGGGAAGTGATAGACTGTCTGCCGGAGCTTGGAAATTCGATTATGGTTGAACTGATGTAAGGAGGCGTTATCACCATGCGATACGGATACTTTGACGATCAGGCCAGGGAATACGTCATCACCCGGCCCGACACCCCCGCCCCTTGGGCCAACTATCTGGGCTCGCCGGAATACGGGGCGCTGATTTCCAACAACGCCGGCGGCTACAGCTTTGTTAGGTCCGGGGCCAACGGGAGAATCCTGCGCTATGTGTTCAATCAGTTTGACCAGCCGGGGCGGTACATTTATCTGCGGGACAACGAGTCAGGGGACTTCTGGTCCGCCTCCTGGCAGCCGGTGGGGAAGGATCTGGATACATACCAGAGCCAATGCCGCCACGGGACGGGGTATACCAAAATGCTGGCTGACTACAGCGGTATCCACAGCGAGGCGGCGTTTTACGTCCCTCAGGGCGCCTCCCACGAGGTGTGGCGGCTGACCGTGATCAACCGGTCGGACCGGCGCCGGGAGCTGACCCTGACGGGCTACGCCGAGTTTACCAACAACGGCAACTATGAGCAGGACCAGGTCAATTTGCAGTACTCCCAGTTTATCACCCGGACGCTGTTCGGCGAGAACCGCATCCGCCAGCAGATCCACGGCAATCTGGACGCCCAGGAGAGCGACGTGGACGAGAAGAATGTGATTGAGCGGTTCTTCGGCCTGGCCGGGGCGGCGGTTTCCTCTTACTGCGGAGACAGGGCGGAATTTCTCGGCCCCTACCGGGGCTACGGAAACCCCGTAGGTGTGGAGCGGGGCGACCTGGGCGGGGCCCTCAACTACAACGGCAACAGCTGCGGGGCCCTGTCCGCCGCCGTGGCGCTGGAGCCGGGGGAGGCGGTCACAATCGCCTTCCTGCTGGGGGAAAAGCCCGGCAGGGAGAGCGCCGCCCTGCTGGAGGACTATCGGGAGACAGCCGGGGTGTGTCAGCGGGAGCTGGAGGAGCTGAGCGCCTATTGGCACGGGAAGCTGTCCCGCTTCTGTGTCAAGACCCCCTGCCCCGCGTTCGATACTATGATCAACACCTGGAACGCCTACAACAGCTTCATCACCTTCACCTGGTCCCGGGCCGCGTCCTTCTTCTACTGCGGCCTGCGCAACGGCTACGGTTACCGGGATACGGTGCAGGACATCCAGGGGATCATCCACCTGGAGCCCGAGGCGGCGGCGGAGAAGCTCCGCTTCATGCTCTCCGCCCAGGTCCACCACGGCGGCGGACTGCCCCTGGTGAAGTTCACCCACAGCCCCGGCCATGAGGATACCCCGGAGGACGCGTCCTATGTCCGGGAAACGGGCCACCCCGCCTACCGGGCGGACGATGCGCTGTGGCTCTTCCCCACCGTCTACAAGTATATCGCCGAGACGGGGAACACCGGATTTTTGGACGAGGTGATTCCCTACGCCAACCAGGACAAGGGCACCGTCTATGACCACCTGAAGCGGGCGCTGGATTTTTCCATGAAGCATCTGGGCCCCCACGGGATGCCCGCCGGCCTCCACGCGGACTGGAACGACTGCCTGCGGCTGGGGGCGGGGGGAGAGTCCTCCTTTGTGGCTTTCCAGTTCTACTACGCCTTCACCATCCTGCGGGAATTCGCGGCCCGCAAGGAGGACAGCGGCTACCTGGCGTGGCTGGAGCGGCAGCAGGCGATGCTCAGAACACGACTGAACGACCTGTGCTGGGACGGGGACCGGTTCATCCGGGGCTTTACGGAGGCCGGGGAGGTGATCGGTTACCACAGCGCCCCGGAGGCGAACCTGTGGCTGAATCCGCAGACCTGGGCGGTCATCAGCGGGCTGGCGGACGAAAAGCAGGCCGGACTGGCCATGGACAACGTTTACAGGCAGCTGAATACGGAATACGGCGCTATTTTGATGGATCCGCCCTACCACGCCCACGCCTTCGACGGGGCGCTGGCGGTGATCTACAACGCCGGAGCAAAGGAAAACGCCGGTGTGTTCTCCCAGTCCCCGGGCTGTCAACGCCAATTTGAAATTTTAAGAAAACGCCGAAGAAATTTTGTAGTTTTTCGGCGGGGGGGGGGGTAACAAAACTAAGCGTTTCCTTGCTCAAAAAGAGTGTTCACGATTTGCTGTTTCTGACGCATAAATTCCTTGCGCTCCTTCAGGCGGTAAGAC
>CAJUQS010000101.1 GCA_910588365.1 uncultured Oscillospiraceae bacterium
CCGCTTTCAAATACTTTGGTGGAAATGTTGTGCTCCCGCATGTAGCGCAGAGCGTCAGCCACAGTAAAGACTGCCTCGATCTCATCGTCTGTCTTTTCCCAGGTCAGGAAAAAGTCTCCATTGTACATTTCCTTAAAGTTGAGCTTATTCAGCTTGTCAATATACATTTGTAGGGTTTTATCCATGGTGAGAGTCTCCTTTACTTGATAATGTGAATTGGAAAGAGCCGGAACTGAGCTCCAGGGGGAGATTACTGGATGTCGTTATTCGTCTTGCCGGCCCGGAACTGGGACACGTCACCGGTCTTGTTCTCCTCCCTGTACAGGCCGGGCACGGCGGCGTACAGGGCGGCGCAGGTGACCAGATCCTGCTTCCAGGTGATCTCGTTGGGGGCGTGGGCCTGGCTCTCCGCGCCGGGGCCGAAGCCCACGCAGGGGATGCCGTAGCGGCCCTGGATGGACACGCCGTTGGTGGAGAAGGTCCACTTGTCCGTCAGGGGGCGGCGGCGCAGGTGCATGGCGTCCAGCTTGGGATCCTCGTCGGCGTGGCCGATGCGCTCGTCTCCCCACAGCGCCTTGTGGGCGTCAATGAGGGCCTGGACGTGGGCGGCCGTCTCCTTGTTGATCCAGGTGGGGAAGAAGCACTCCGTCTCATAGACCGTTCCCGTCCAGGCGGGGCGGTCGTACATGTACATGCTGACCTTCACGTCCTGGCCGTACTTCTTCACGCTGGGCAGCTCCTCGATCTCCCGCAGGCAGCTGTCCCAGGTCTCCCCGGCGGTCATGCGGCGGTCAATGGAGATGGCGCAGCTGTCGGCCACCGCGCAGCGGCTGGGGGAGGTGTAGAAAATCTGGCTGACCGTGCAGGTGCCCCGGCCCAGGAACTGGGCGTCCTCGTAGTGCTGGGGGTTGAACGCCGGGTTGAGCATCTTCACCAGGCCCTTGACAGTGTTGGAGGGGCCGTCGCCGTTCTCGTTGAGGGCCCGGACGTCCTGGAGGATGTCCGCCATCTTGTAAATGGCGTTGTCCCCCCGCTCGGGAGCGGAGCCGTGGCAGCTGACGCCCTTCACGTCCACCCGGATCTCCATGCGGCCCCGGTGGCCCCGGTAGATGCCGCCGTCGGTGGGCTCGGTGGAGATGACAAACTCGATCTGCTTTTGGGCCTCCTCCCTGCTGGGGAAGTACTTGTTGACAATGTACTGCCAGCACATGCCGTCGCAGTCCTCCTCCTGGACGGAACCCACCACCATAATTTTGTAGTTCTCGGGGATCAGGTTCAGATCCTTCATGATCTTCGCGCCGTAGACGGCGGAGGCCATGCCGCCCTCCTGGTCAGAGCCGCCCCGGCCGTAGATGATGTCCTCCGTCTCATAGCCCTGGTAGGGGTCGTGCTCCCAATTGTTCCGGTTGCCCACGCCAACGGTGTCGATGTGTGAGTCAATGGCGATGATCTTCTCCCCCGTGCCCATCCAGCCGATGACATTGCCCAGTCCGTCGATCTCCACCTTGTCGAAGCCCAGCTTCTCCATCTCCGCCTTGATGCACATGACCACGTCCTTCTCCTCGCAGCTCTCGCTGGGGTGAGAGATCATGTCCCGCAGGAAGCGGCTCATATCCACCCGGTAAGCCTGTGCCGCCCGCTTGATCGCTTCAAAATCCATGATGCAGCCCTCCATATCATCCATTTCAATTCGTCTCATTCTGCTCTCGGACGCGCGCGCGTCCCTGTCCTGCCTCTATCATATCATAGAAAACGCCGTTGTCAAACAAAATTTTAGAAAACCTAAAAATTTTTTAGAAAAATCCTTGCAATCCCCGCGGGATGCTGGTATGATGAAACTGTCCGTGAGGACGCAGGCGGCTCCCGGGAGAGCCGCCGCGCAGCAGATAAAGAAAGGGTCTCCCGCGCGGCGGAAGCGCTGGCGGGGATAGGAGGTGATAGCGCGTTGGACAGCAGCCGGATGGAAATGCTCAAGCAGATTGCGTCAGCCCTGGCCGCCCAGTTTGGCCCCAATTGCGAGATCGTCATTCACGATCTCACCGCTCCCGACCCGGAACAGTCCATTGTCCACATCGAGAATGGGCACGTCACCGGGCGCAGAATGGGGGACGGACCCTCTACCGTCGTCATGGAGCAGATTCTCCACGGCACGGAGGACCCCCAGGACCACCTGGCCTATCTGACCCGCACCCCGGACGGGAAAATCCTGAAATCCTCCACCATCTATATCCGCGGCAGCGGAGGCAGGGTGGAGGCCATCCTCTCCATCAACTACGACATCTCCGCCCTGCTGATGGTGGAAAACGCCATCGGCGGGCTGGTCCGCACCACGGACAGCGAGCCCGGCGAGGAGCGCATCACGGTGCTCAACGTCAGCGACCTGCTGGACGATCTGATCGAGCAGAGCGTGGCGCTGGTGGGCAAGCCCGTGGCGCTGATGAATAAGGACGACAAGGTCCGGGCCATCCAGTTTCTCAGCAAGCACGGCGCGTTTCTGATCACCAAGTCCGGCGACAAGGTCGCCAAATATTTCGGCATCTCCAAATATACACTTTATTCTTATATTGACCTGAAACAGGAGGAAAAGCGGCATGAGCAAGATCGACCTCACCATCCATAAGGACATTCTGGCGAAGAACGTTGAGAAGGCGCGCGAGAACAACGTCATCATCCCCACCATCGCCCAGATGCAGAACCCCGAGAGCATCCCCGGCGCCATCCAGGAGAAGCTGAAGGGCGTGGGTCTGTGGGACGTGAACCCCCTCAACCTCTTCCGCATCACCTGGAAGAACGAG
>CAJUQS010000102.1 GCA_910588365.1 uncultured Oscillospiraceae bacterium
CAAAAAGCCGCAGCAATCCTGACGGATTGCAAGGATTTTTAACGCAGTCAGGGCGGAAAATATGCCGCCAAGGCGGGCGCGGGGAGATGTTAAACAGGTTCTTAGAACGGAAAACCTGCGGAAAGGATGAATTCACGATGAAAAAGCACATTCTCTGCCTGGGCGACTCCAACACCCACGGCTACTGCGCCGATCCCGCCGGATGCGCCGACGGCGGCATCCGGTTCAACGAGGACGAGCGCTGGACGTGCCTGCTGCAAAAGGGGCTGGGGGAGGACTTCTTGGTGACGGAGGAGGGCCTCTCCGGCCGGACCACCGTCTTCCCGGATCCCCTCCACGAGTCCATGGACGCGCTCAGCTGCCTCTACGCCCTGCTCAAAAGCCACGAGTTCCTCGATCTCCTCATCATCATGCTGGGCACCAATGACACCAAGGAGCGGCTGGGGGTCAACGCCTCCTGCATCGGCATCGGCATGGAGCGGCTGGTGCGCAAGGCACGGAGCGTGGACTGCTGGGGGGAGCGCGCGCCAAACATCCTCATCGTCTGCCCCCCGCCCATCCTCCCGGTGATGGAGCGCAATGAGTGCGGCCTGCCCATGGGGCGTGGGTGCATTGAGAAGTCCCTGGAGCTGCCCAAATTCTACCGGAAGACGGCGGATCTGACGGGGGCCCGCTTCCTGGACGCCGCCGGGTGCGAGTTCAACGGCATCGACGGGATGCACCTGACCCTCCAGGGCCATCGCCAGCTGGCGGACCGGCTGCTGGCCATGGTGCCGGGCCTGCTGTAGACCCCCACGAAAAGGACAAGTCAACACCGGCGGCCCGGACGGCGCTTTGCGCTGTCCGGGCCGCTTGCCGCGCTTTTGACATACAGAAAGACCGGGGCCCCGGTTCCCTATAACGGGCGCGCCTTTCCAACAGCACGCAGGGAGCCGGGACCCCGAAGGGTCCCGGCTCCCTAAAAAATGGTATTTACAGGCAGGCTGGAACGGTGCTCAGTCCTCCTGGGTCTTCTTCCGGCCCAGGAGGGACAGCACCAGCAGGCCCGCAAGGGACAGGAGCGAAGCTCCATACCAGAGGAGGGAGATATCGCCGGTCGGGGGCACATCGGCCAGAGGCACGTCGTCCTCAAAGATGTCCACCAGGGGAACGTCCTCCTCGGGGATGTTGGTCATGGGCACATCCTCCTCGGGGATGTCCGTCTGAGGCGCCGGCGTCTCGGGCTCTACAGGGGGCTCGGCCTGGGGCACGGGCTCATCGGGAATCTCCTCGGGGGTCTCGGGGGCGGGAGGAGGCAGGGGGTTCCGCTCATCGGGAGTCTCAGGCTCGTCGGGAGTCTCGGGCTCCTCAGGCTTCTCGGGAGGAATCGCCACCTTCACGTTCACGAACTCCACGGTCAGACCGTCGTCAGTGAGCGCACCCAGGTAGCCGTAGCCGCCCTCGTGGGCGCCGGTCTGGGTCCACTCGCCGTCAGGGCTGGTCTTGGAGAACGCGGCGTCGTTGCGCTGGATGCACTCCTCCAAGGAAACATCGCACTTGCTCTCGTCCATGATGACGTAGATCTTGGGATCCTTCTGGTACTCGTAGGTGGTGCCGTCCTCGTCCACCTGGTCGCACTTGGGGGCCTCAACCTCCTGGAGGTAGTAGACGGTGTCCTGCATGAGGGTGTAGAGGATCTCCAGATCGCCCTTGGTGGTCTCCAGGATGGACTCCACCTCGGTGAAATAGAAGTTGCCATCCTCGTCGCGGGTGCAGTACATCTTCACGGGGACCTTTTCCTGGGTTTCCTCGTTGATGATCCTGTCCTCAATGGTCCACAGCTGGAACTTGGCCTCGCTGTCGGTGATGGTCTGGGCCTCCTGAACGGCGTTGCCGTTCTCGTCGGTGACGACGTTGCCGTTCTCGTCAACCTTGTCAACCATCTCCACCTTGCTCAGCTTGAAGTCGCCGTCGGCCTGCTCCAGCTTGATGGAGTTGTACCAGGGCCACTTGGTGTCCTGCCAGTCGTTGCCGGTCAGCTCGCCGTCGATGTTCAGCGCCATCATGAAGGCGGTCCAGGTGGCCTGGTCGGCCTTCAGGCCGCCCTCCAGCAGCTCCTGGAAGTAGCGGTCGGTGGTCTTCCAGATCTCCTCGTGGTCCATGTAGTAGTATAGCGCGTTCTTGAGACCGCTGTCGGTCCAGGAGTCGTTCTCATACTCAAACCGGCCGTCGGACATCTGCTTAAGATCACCCAGGATCTCCTCGATGTCAGCCTTATCGCCATAGGCGAAGGAGAGGAGCTGCTTGTAGAACGTATCGTACTGTACGGTTTCCAGGTGGGCGTCAACAACGAACTTCTCGCCGTCCAGCTCGAACCACTTGTTGCCGGAGGTTTCCGTCTTGGTCAGCTCTGTCCGGGCCTCCGGATTGCCCTTGACCAGCTCGTCAATGGTCGCATAGCTGGTACCATCTTTGGAATTGTAATAATCCAGCAGATAGGCGTTCAGGTTTGCGGCTACGGAATCCTGTCCATAGGTCTCAGCGAGATACTTCTTGACCTGGTTATCCACGTAGCCAGGCAGGCCATTCCACGCATCCCAGGAATCCACGCCCAGTGTGTCCACCAGGAGCTTCTGGATGGGGTCGCAGCGGAGCGTGACATGGTAATCGGCGTTGTCAACGTATTCGTCGGGCAGGATCTGGCCGTCAAATCCAGTCGTTCCGCCGGGCTTCTTCTCCCACTCGGGCGTTGCCAGGGTGAAGCTGCCTTCCTTGTACTTGTAGGTGTGCTTGGAGCTGCTGGTGAGGAAGATCTGGAACTTGCGCACGTCGCCGGGCTGGAGGACATCGGCCTCTGTCCGGTTCTTGAACTGCTCCTCCAGAGCCTTGATGGCGGCATCATACGCGGCCTTGTCATTGGCGTACTTCTGCTCGATTTCGGCCTTCCTGGCAGTGTACTCCTCCATGGCCTGCTCGTATGCGGCCTCGGCCTCGGCCATAGCGGCTTCGTACCTGTTCAGCTCGGCCTGATACTCCTCCATCTTCTCCAGATAAGCCTTGTACTCGGGAGAATCTTTGCCGTACTTTTCCTCGTACTCCTTCTGGGCAGCTGCGTACTCATCCAGCTTGGTCTGGTATTCGTCCATAGCCGCCTCATAGTCCTTGTACGCCTGGGAGTTCTTGTCGATCTGGTACTCGGGCACGTTCAAGATGGGGGTGCCATTGGAACCTCCCTCGAACTTGACAGAAACACCACAGCCGTAGTACAGCAGAGTGTCCTTATCACCGAAATATCCGACAAATCCGTACTTATCGTTTTTCTCCCATTCAGCCCAGTTGGCATCCACCCAGTCGCAGTAGGCTTTCTCATACAGGTATTTGGCGTACTGCTGCGTGTACTTGTCATCGGGATCCATGCCCTGACTAATCAGATATTCAGCAGCCTTGTCTTTATCAAACGTCGGCTCACCGGAATCCGGATCAGACGGAATAGCCTCCAGAATACCGTCATAAGCGGTATCCAGGATCTCGTCCAGCCCCTCGGGCTTACCAGGCTCCACAGGCTCCTCAGGCTTCTCGGGAGCGTCAGGGGCAACAGGCTTCTCAGGCTCCACGGGGGCCTCGCCGATATCGTCCATCTTGGGCTCCTCGGGAAGCTCACCCATCTCGGGCTTCTGAACCTTGTTCTTTTCCTCCTCCAGCTCGGCGCTGCCAGCCTGTGCGTACTGATTCAGCAGCTCCAGGGCGTAGGTCATGTCGATGACCTGCTCGCCCTTGGCATCCTCGCCGATGTTGAAGGTCAGCTTGTAGACGTCGTTCTCCTTGTCGTAGAAGATGCTCCAGTCCTTCCCCTCGGCGGGATGGTTGGGCTCAGCGGGTTCGCTGGGGGTGACGAGGGGGTCGGTCGGGCCAACACCCACGGAGACATCGGGGGTCTGCTCGGGCCGCTCGGTGTCCTTCATGTCCCAGCTCCCGGTCTCGCCGGGCTTCTCCGTCTCATCGGGGGTCTCGGCATCATCGGGCTCCTCGCTCTCGCCGGGCTCTTCCGGAAGGATCGTCTCGACATCATCGGTATTGACCTTGTTCTCTGTGTCCTCGGGGACCTCGGCATCGCCGGCATCCTCGGTGTCCTCAGCGTTCTCGGTATCCTCGATGTTCTCCGTATCCTCGGGAACCTCAGCGTCCTCGGTTTCGTTGGTGCCGGCATCCTCGGTGTCAACATCGTCACTGGCATCGGCATCCTCGGTGTCCTCGGCATCGTCCGCATCGTCCGTGTTCACGACCAGGAACTCCACCGCCATGTCCCCGTTTTCCTCCGCCGCGTTCCCGTCCTCCGGGATCTCGCCGGCGAAGGCAACGCTCTGGAACATGCCGATGCACATCGCCAGGGCGACGAGCACGGAGAGCAGACGCTTGCAGGTATGCCTGCGTGTTTTCATCGTTTTCATAATATTGTCTGCCTTTCTTTGCAAAGTATTGCTCGGACGCAAAGAAATCCGGTAACCGATCGAGCATAGGGCGAAGGGACCGCCCCGTAGCCTCTGGTTTTGCGTCCCGGCGTTTCCGCCGGTTTGCCGGATCGCAGCCGGTCGTGCATAGCGCCGCCATTGCGGCGCGACAGCTCCTGGCTTTGCGTCCCATCGTTTCCAATGGTTTGCCAAACGCGCCATATCACATCCCGCTCCCGCCGCCGCCGGCGCGTGCGCCAGCGGGGCCGCGCCAGGGCAAGGACGCCTCTCTCATCAGACTCCCTCCTCTCTGCCTGGGCTGGACTTATACCGTCGCCCCGTGATGTCACGGCGGCGTAGGTATCCGGTCAGCTGTTTTCCGGCGCAGAAAAGAAGTTACAAAAAAGTCTACTTTTTTGCAACATTGCTGTCAAAAAAACCTACTTTTTTACAATGCCGTTTCCGGGGCAAAATTTTTCCTGCGCACACTATTGAAAAGCGGTTATTTTCGTGATATCCTAGAAAAAAGAGGGCGTGGAAAAGGTTACAAAAAGGTAGACTTTTTTGGCGGCGGACTTTCAAAAAAGGGGAGCCGCCCTGGAAAGGAGGCGGCGCGGTGGGGGCGGAAGCAGTCTTTGAAGAGCTCAGTCCGGAGCTTATCGAGGAATTTCTGGAGGATCAGCGGGAGCGCGGCCGCGCCCCTGGAAGCCTCGCGGCCTACCGGCGCAATCTGCTCAAGCTCTACAGCCTCCTGCCCGACGGCAAGCGCCTCACCGCCGGCACGGCGGCCCGGTGGCGCGCCCGGATGCAGGCGGAGGGCGTGCCGCCCCGGAGCGTCAATGCCCGGCTGTCCGCCTTGAACAGTCTATGCGGCTACCTGGGCCGCCGGGAATTCCAGAGCGGCGATTTTCTGGACGGCCCGGAGATCGTTCAGCCGGAGCTGACGCGCAGCGAGTACCTGCGTCTGCTGGGCGCGGCAAAGGCGCTGGAGAAGGAGCGCACCTATTTCCTCATCAAGGTTCTGGGCGGCGTGGGCCTGCGGGTCCAGGAGCTGCCCCAGCTGACGGCGGAGGCCCTCCGAGCGGGCGAGCTGGAGCTGAGCTACCACAACAGCCGCTGCCGGCGCTCGGCCGCCATTCCCCCGGCGCTGCGGGAGGAGCTTCTGGACTTCGCCGGGCGGGAGGGGTTCCAGACGGGCCCGGTGTTCCGCACAGGGGAGGGGCGGCCGGTTTCCCGGACTTACGTCTGCAAGCTGCTGGGCCAGATCAGCGGCCCGGCCCGGGTGGCACCGGAGAAAGCCACCCCCCGCTGTCTCTGGAACATGTACCAGAGCACCCGCCAGGACATTCTGCGCACCATCTCCGTCCTGGCGGACCAGGCCTACGACCGCCTGCTGGCTCAGGAACAGCAGCTTGCCGGCTGGGATGCGTGAGCGTATACTCCGCCGCCGCGTTTTTGTGGGGGCGATGGGTATAAATCCGGTTTTCAGACAGAGAGGAGGGAGTCTGATGGGAGAGGCGTCCTTCGACGATCTCATCCCCCTGGCGGACGTGCCCGCCACCGGCGACATCTCCATCATCTGGTACGGAGCGACGCTCCTGTCCCTTGCGGGCCTGCTGGTGCTGTCCATCCTGGGCCGGAAGAAGACCCAGGACGACTGAGCACCGCTCCGGCCTGCCTGTAAGTACAATTTTTAGGGAGCCGGGACCCTTCGGGGTCCCGGCTCCCTGCGTATCTACTACGCCGCTATAACGCAGTATTTGGACCGCTAAAAAAAGAGTGCGTAACCTCAACGACCAGCGGCGTGCGCGGAAGTCGGGGCTGCGTTCTAACTGCTTCTTTTCCTCTGATTCAAGCCGTTTTGCTCGCCGCAGCAAGCGGCGGCAGCCGTAAGAGCCTGTTTAACATCTCCCCGCGCCCGCCTTGGCGGCATATTTTCCGCCCTGACTGCGTTAAAAATCCTTGCAATCCGTCAGGATTGCTGCGGCTTTTTGCCTTGCAGGGCAAAAAATCTATCTCGCCAATCCGC
>CAJUQS010000103.1 GCA_910588365.1 uncultured Oscillospiraceae bacterium
ATCCCTTTTGACATCCTGCTGTGCCTTGCCGTTGCCGCCAAGCTCAAACGAAAGACCAGCCTTACGGATGTTCCGTTCGCAGTGACGGAGGCGGAACTGCTGGCCGAACTGGGCCATGAGCCTGTGCCTGGACCTGCCGGACAGGGACTATGAGTTCATCCACTTCTCCGGGGCCTGGAGCCGGGAGCGGCAGATGAAGGTCCGCACCCTGGAGCAGGGCACCCAGTCCGTGGAATCCGCCCGGGGCCACTCCTCCCACAACCACAACCCCTTTATCATGCTCCGCCGCCCGGGGACCGGGGAGGAGGAGGGGGAGGTGCTGGGCTTCTCCCTGGTCTACTCCGGAAACTTCCTCGCCCAGGCGGAGGTGGACACCTGGGACACCACCCGGGTCACCCTGGGGATCAACCCCTTCGGCTTCGACTGGAAGCTGGCGCCCGGCGAGCGCTTCCAGACGCCGGAGGCGGTGATGGTCTACTCCGGCAGGGGCATGGGGGAGATGAGCCGCACCTTCCACCGGCTCTACCGCTCCCGCCTCGCCCGGGGCTATTGGCGGGACCGCCCCCGCCCCATCCTCATCAACAACTGGGAGGCCACCTACTTCGATTTTGACGAGGACAAGCTGGTGTCCATCGCCCGGGCGGCGAGGGAGGACGGGGTGGAGCTCTTCGTCCTGGACGACGGCTGGTTCGGGGCGCGCTCCAGCGACCGCGCGGGCCTGGGGGACTGGACGGCCAACCGGGACCGGCTCCCCAACGGCGTCGCGGGCCTCGCCCGGCGCATCGAGGATCTGGGGATGCGCTTCGGCCTCTGGTTCGAGCCGGAGATGGTCAACAAGGACTCGGACCTCTACCGGGCCCACCCGGACTGGATTCTCCAGACGCCGGGCCGCAGGGTCTCCTATGGCCGCAACCAGCTCGTGCTGGACTTCTCCCGGCAGGAGGTGGTGGACTGCGTTTACGGCATGATGGCCGGGATCCTGTCCGGCGCCAGGGTCTCCTACGTCAAGTGGGATATGAACCGCTCCATCACCGAGGCCTACTCCGCTGCCCTGCCCCCGGACCGGCAGGGGGAGGTGTGCCACCGGTACATCCTGGGAGTATACGACCTCTACGAGCGGCTGACCGCCGCCTTCCCCGAGGTGCTCTTCGAGTCCTGCGCCTCCGGCGGCGGGCGGTTTGATCCGGGCCTGCTCTACTACGCCCCCCAGGGCTGGGTCTCCGACGACTCCGACGCCGTCGAGCGGCTGAAGATCCAGTACGGCACCTCCTACTGCTACCCGGTCAGCTCCATGGGGGCCCACGTCTCGGCGGTGCCCAACCACCAGATGAACCGGACCACCCCCCTGGCCACCCGGGCCAACGTGGCCTGCTTCGGCACCTTCGGCTATGAGCTGGATCTGAACCGCCTCACGGCGGAGGAGCGGAGCCAGGTCCGGGAGCAGATTGCCTTCATGAAGTCCTACCGGGAGGTCCTCCAGTACGGGGACTTCTACCGCCTGCTCTCCCCCTTTGACGGGAACTTCACCGCCTGGATGGCGGTCAGCCCGGACAAACGCACCGCCCTGGTGGGCTGGTACAAGACCTTCAACGAGGTCAACGGTCCCTTCCACCGGGTGAAGCTGCGGGGGCTGGATCCGGCGATGGACTACGCCGTGGACGGCGGCGCCGTCCGGGGCGGCGACGAGCTGATGGAGATCGGGCTGATCACCACGGACAGCGCCGCCGGGGAGTGCCGGAAGGGAGAGCTTCCCTCCCGGGACTTCGACTCCCATGTCTTTGTCCTGAAAGCGCGCTGAATACAGCTTTCAAAATAGTCCCAATTCGACTTCATGTTCCCGGTGAATCACAATGGGTAAATATGTATAGGTTGGTATAAGAATGAATGATTTAATTAAAAACATTGATAAACTTCATACAACAGAAATGGGTGCAGAGCGGATAAAAAGGAACTGCCAAATTGAAACAGACGATGTTGTCCAATGGAGCAGGGTGCAGATTCTGGACAAAAATGCTAAAATCGAAAGGATCGGAAAGAACTGGTATATTTTCACAGGTCACTACAAAATAACTGTGAACGCATATAGCTATACAATAATTACTGCGCACAGAGTTGAAGCATAATCTGTATAATTCGGATGA
>CAJUQS010000104.1 GCA_910588365.1 uncultured Oscillospiraceae bacterium
CCGAGGATGCCCTTCAGCTCGCCCTCGCTGGCTTCCTTCATGGCCTTGCAGATGTCCTCGTAGGAAGCGGGCTTCTCGAGACGGGCGGTCAGGTCCACCACGGACACGTCCAGGGTGGGAACCCGCATGGAGATGCCGGTCAGCTTGCCGTTCAGCTCGGGAATGACCTTGCCCACGGCCTTGGCCGCGCCGGTGGAGGAGGGGATGATGTTGCCGGAGGCCGCGCGGCCGCCGCGCCAGTCCTTCATGGAGGGGCCGTCAACGGTCTTCTGGGTGGCGGTGGTGGAGTGCACGGTGGTCATCAGGCCGTCGGTGATGCCGAAGTTGTCGTTGAGCACCTTGGCGATGGGGGCCAGGCAGTTGGTGGTGCAGGAGGCGTTGGACACGAACTTCATGTCGGGGGTGTAGGCGTCCAGGTTGACGCCGCACACGAACATGGGGGTGCTGTCCTTGGAGGGGGCGGACATGACGACCTTCTTGGCGCCGGCGTCGATGTGGGCCTGGGCCTTCTCCTGGGTCAGGAACAGGCCGGTGGACTCCACCACGTACTCAGCCTCCAGCTTGCCCCAGGGGATATTCTTGGGGTCGCGCTCGGCGAAGATGGGGATGGACTTGCCGTTGACCACGATAGCGTTCTCAGTGGCGGAGACCTCGCCGTCGAACTGGCCGTGCATGGTGTCATACTTCAGCATATAGGCCAGGTAGTCGGCGGGGCACAGATCGTTGATGCCCACGATCTCGATCTCGGGATGGTTCACGCTGGCGCGGAAAACCATGCGGCCAATGCGGCCAAAACCGTTAATACCTACTTTGATGCTCATTGGTATCACTCCTTAATATAATTATGGTGGTGATGGGTTTGCGCGGTCTTATTATACTCTATTCGGTTTCCAAAGGGAAGGGGTATTGTGAAAAATCTTTCAAACTTTTTCGCAAATTTTTATTCTTATCTGACAAACCGGGCGGTTTCCTCTGGAAACCGCCCGGTTTTAGATGCTTTCTCCAGTTTTTCCCTGGATTTTAACCCTTACTCGATAATCAGCTCAATGTTTTTTGCGCTCTCCTGGAACTCGTCGATCCAGTCGCCGGTCATATCGGTGTAAGTAAAGGCATAGAGCTTGTCGGCGTTCACCGTCACCAGCAGCTGGGTCATGGTCACCCCGTCCAGCTCCACGTCATAGCAGTACTGGTAAGCGGGCAGGCCGCACACGTCGTCCTTGCTGAAGAAGCGGTCCGTGATGGTGGGCTCGACGCCGAAGGTGCTCTCGAACATCTCCGCCAGGGTCTCCCGGGTCAGGTCGGCGGTGATAATTTTAAAGGCCGCGTCCGCTCCGCTCTCCTTCTCGGTGACGGTGGTGTTGATGTTGGAGCCGTCCTCGGTGTACCAGCACTCCTTCACGCCCTCCATCTCGGTCTCCTCAAAGCCCTCGGGCAGATCCACGTTGTAGCCTGTCACATGGTCGTTGACCTTCTTGCCGCATCCGGCGGGCAGCAGCATCACCAGCGCAAATAGAAAGACCAGACATTTTTTCATGATAACTCTCTCCTTACATGTCGTTCTGCGTCCCGGCAGGCGGGACACAGTTTGGATTATAGCACTTCCCGCCGCTTCCCGCAAGGGCTTTTCGCCACTTGACAGCGCTGGTATAATAATTGAGGCAGCTTCTAAGACTTTCACCAAGGGAGGCCGTCTCCATGACAGAAAAAATCCAGGCGCGGCTGGCCGCCGTCCTGCCCACCCTGCGGACCCTGGCGCAGTGGCTGGGGCTGGCCGGGCTGGCCGGGCTGGCCTGCGGCGGGGCGGGGGCGGCGTTTACCTGGTGCGTGGCCCAGGCCACGGCCCTGCGCGCCGCCCATCCCTGGCTGCTGTTTTTCATGCCCCTGGCGGGGCTGGCCATCGTGTTCAGCTACCGGGCCGCCGGCATGGAAAACGACAGCGGCACCAACCAGATCATCGCCAGCGTCCGGGGCGGGGAGCGCCCCCCGCTGCGGCTGGCCCCGCTGATCTTCCTGGGCTCGGTGCTCACCCACCTCACCGGCGGCAGCGCCGGACGGGAGGGGGCCGCCCTTCAGATCGGCGGCAGCATCTCCGCCGGCATCGGGCGGCTGCTCCGCCTGGGGGAGCGGAACCTGAACACCATTATCCAGTGCGGCATGGCCGGGCTGTTCTCCGCCCTGTTCGGAACCCCCCTCACCGCCACCGTGTTCGCCCTGGAGGTGATAAACGTGGGCCACTTCCGCTATGCCGCCCTGTTTCCCTGCCTGCTGTCCGCGCTGACGGCAAACGCCATCCCCCGCCTGCTGGGCCTGCCCGGGGAGCGCTACCGCCTGTCCGGCCTGCCGGGGCTGGGCCCCGTCTCCCTGCTGCAATGCGGGGGGCTGGCCGTTCTGGCGGCGCTGGCGTCCATTCTCTTCTGCACCCTCATGCACCAGGCGGGCAGGCTGTACAAAAAGCATCTCCCCAACCAGTACATCCGGGCGGCGGCCGGGGCGGCGCTGGTTATTGCCCTCACCCTCATAGAGGGCCGCGGCGACTACAACGGGGCGGGGGGGCACATCATCGAGCTGGCGTTAGAGGGACAGCTCCGCGTGCCCTGGGCCTTTGCGCTGAAAATGCTGTTCACCGCCCTCACCCTGGGGGCGGGCTTCCGGGGCGGGGAGATCGTGCCCACGCTGTTCATCGGCTCCACCCTGGGCTGCGCCGCGGCGCCGCTGTTCGGGCTGGACCCGGCCTTCGGGGCCGCCGTCTCCATGATCGCCCTGTTCTGCGGGGTGGTGAACTGCCCGCTGGCCTCCATCTTCCTGTCCATCGAGCTGTTCGGCGGGGAGGGGCTGCTGTTCTTCGCCCTGGCCTGCTCCCTGAGCTTTCTGCTCAGCGGGCGGTATTCGCTGTACTCCAGCCAGAATATCATTTATTCCAAGCTGGATGCGCGGCTGGACGACCAATACCGGCAGGGAGGGCCTATAAGCTCAGAGCGTTAAAGGGTAATTAGAATGGGGAGGGGCCTGTCCGAGTGGACAGGCCCCTCAGTCCGTCGAAAAAGGCTTTGCCTTTTCCGACGGGAAGAGCTGCGGCCTCATGCGCGCACTCGCTGTCCGCCTGAGGCGGCCAACTCGCACACTGTTCGGCCGAGAAGTGTTTTCCCCGACGCACAGGTCGCCGGGGAAAACGGATTTCATTTTCTTCGCGCCTGCGGGCGCGAACTCTGCGAGGCTTTTTCGACAAGCTCAGGGGCCTGTCCGAGCGGACAGGCCCCAGCCTGTCGAAAAAGTCTGCCGAAGGGCAGACTTTTTCATATAAACGAGGTAAAATAGAGCAGGGTGAGAAAAATGATGGAAAAGGGAAAAATGGAGCGAGGCGTGGTGGAAGTGGTGGATACAGAGAGCCTGGTGCCACAAGAACACCTGCTGCGCAAGGTGGACAGAGCGGTAGAGTTCAGGAAACTATATGAAATTGTGGAGCCGTTGTACAGTGAGGAAGAAGGCCGGACCAGCATTGATCCGGTGGTTTTGTTCAAGATCGTACTGCTCCAACATCTGGACGGGATACCGTCGTTGCGGGGGACGCTGCGCAGGGCGCAGACAGACATCGCGTACCGGTGGTTTTTAGGATACACACTAAACGAGGAACTGCCGCATTTCTCTACGGTGAGCTATAACTTCCGGCATCGGTTCACAGAGGAAACGATAGAGCGGGTATTCCAATGGGTGCTGAATGAGGCAGGAACAGCGGGGGCGCTGTCTCCGGCGGCAGTGTTTATAGACGGAACCCATATCAAGGCCAGCGCAAATCTGAACAAAAAAATCAAACAGGAGGTGCCGGCGGCGGCAAAGCGGTATCGGGATGAGCTGCTGGCGGAGATCAACGCAGACCGGGAGGCCCATGGGAAGAAGCCTTTCGATGATGACGATGATCCGCCCAAGCCCGCTGGAAAGAAGCGGGACAACACCTCAAAAAAGAAGCTGGCGCGGCGGAAGAAGGCAGGCTTCAAAACAGTGACAAAAAGCACCACAGACCCGGATTGCGGTATGTTTGTGAAGGGAAAACATGAGCGGCAGTTTGC
>CAJUQS010000105.1 GCA_910588365.1 uncultured Oscillospiraceae bacterium
AAAATGGGAGCCGGGACCAACGTGCAGGACAAATTGATTGCGCTCCATGACCTGGACTGTCCCTGGAGGCCCCGCGACCTGACCCAGCGCAAGGGCCGCATTGAGCGCCGGGGCAACGATAACAAGAATGTGCATGTGTACCGCTATGTCACGGAGGGGACCTTTGACGCTTATCTCTGGCAGACCGTGGAGAACAAGCAGAAATTCATTTCCCAGATCATGACCAGCAAATCCCCGGCCCGGACCTGTGAGGATGTGGACGAGGCGGCGCTGTCCTATGCGGAGATCAAGGCCCTGTGCGCCGGGGACCCCCGCATCAAAGAGCGCATGGAGCTGGATGTGGATGTGTCAAAGCTCAAAATTATGAAGTCTGCCCACCAGAGCCAGCAGTTTCAGATGGAGGACAATCTTCTGAAATATTTCCCGGAACAGATCGCCCAGCACCAGGGCTTCATCAAGGGCCTGGAGGACGATATGAAAACGCTGGCGGAGCATCCGCATCCCCTCGTGGTCAAGGAAAAGCCCAAACCGGCCAAGGTGGAACAGGCGGAGACGGCGGAGGACACATCCGTGCCCCCTGCCCAAGCTGAGACCGCCTCCCTGGAGGGTCCCGCCTCCACAGAGGTCAGCCAGGGCTTCGCCGGGATGGTGGTGCAGGGGGAGACCTTCACCGATAAAGATGAGGCGGGCAAGGCGCTCCTGTCCGCGTACATGGCGGGCAATGTTGCGGAGATGGTGGAGATCGGCAGCTACCGGGGCTTCACCATGTTCACCGAGGTCCGCAATTTCCAGCGCGAGCTGGTGTTGAAAGGCGCGATGACACACCGGACAACCCTTGGCATGGACCCGATTGGCGCTCTGGTCCGCATTGACCACACCCTGGATAAGATGCCGGAGCGGCTGGAGGCAGTCAGGACCCAGCTGGAAAACCTCTTTGACCAGCGGGAGGCGGCAAAGGCCGAAGTCGGCAAGCCCTTCCCACGGGAGGACGAGCTGAAGGAGAAGTCCGCCCGTCTCGCAGAGCTGGATGTGCTGCTGAACATCGACGGAAGCCACAGCCAGGGGGAGCAGGCTATCGCTAAGAGCGCCCGCCCCTCGGTGCTGGACGGCTTGAAGCGCCCACCCCCGCCCAGGGAGAAGGCCACCGATAAATCCAAACGTCCCCAGCAGGAGCGTTGACAATCAGGCGGGGCTACCCCCGCCTGACTTCTCTTTCCGCCGCTGCTTCTGCGCCGCCTTTTTCTGGCGTTTCTCATCCATCTCATGCAGCCAGTCCTTGACAGGGGCTTTCCACGGTTCACTTTTGCTGGGGATGTTTTTGATAAGGCTGCGCGGATTCAGCCCCAACCGTTTGGCAAGGGCAATATCCTCCTGATTCAACCGGCATTTCTTTTTGGCCTCTGCCCACAATTCATCACTATATGCCACAGCCTATCCCCGCTTTCAGTAGTTTATCTCATTTTACCACAATCTGACGAAAAATGAAATGGAGGAAAACATTTTGGACGCTGAAAAATTGACAAACGCGCTCTATGAGAAAATGAGCGCGGAGCAAGATAAATACCGGGCGTGGCTGGTGGCCCAGCCCCCGGAGGAAATTCTGAACCATACCGCCGAATACAGCACCCGCGAGGATATTCTGATGGCAATGGACTTCATTGAGCTGACCGAGGCTCAGGTGTCCGCGCTGCTGGAATCGCCCACGCCGCTGGCGGATGTCTACAAAAATTGGAGCAACATGGACTTCAATCTGATGGACAACATCACGTCGGCAATCGAGGACCGGGCGGACACGGTGATCCGGCAGGCGGAGGAGCTTTGCAAGGCCCCGATTTACAAAGAATCTTTTGAGTACGCCTATCAGCATGGCGAGACTGAACAGCACCTCGCGTCCAACCGCGCCAACATCGCCTGTCGGGACGCGATTGAAAAGGCCGTCAGCAGCCACTACCGCGACAACCGCTTCAATGCACAGGCGGCGGTGCGGGATGTAGTGAAGCGGTTTGGCTATGAGCGGACGTTCTATGTCCTGGCGAACACGGTGCAGACCCAGGGCGGGGATGGGCGCGTCTCCCAATCCAACAAACAGTGGGCGCAGACCGTTCCCGTTGTCTTTGAGAGAGGGAAGCGGGATGTTTCCTACCTTATCACGCGCGCTCACTCCGGCCTTCTTGATATGTTCGTCAGTCAGGCGCGGCATGAATTTCTGCTGAGACAGCCCCTCAAGGCGGCGGACATCAAGGCGGAGGCCGAACACATTTTGAAACGGATTCAAGAGGCCCAGGAACCCAACAGCCCCAACGGAACCCACTACATGGCCCAGGTCTCCCCGGACTTTCTGGCGCGGGCCAAGACCAGGGACACGGACCGGCTGATGTCCATGCTCCCCTTCCAGTCCCTGTCCCTCTCCACCCTGGAGGGCCGGAAGGGGACGTATGCCCTGATTCTCAAAGAGGAAAACCGCTTTCAGTCCCTGGTGCTGCGCCGCCCCTCCGTGAAGAAAAAGCTGCAAGAGAAATCTGCCGTCTCCGCCGCCCCCAGCGCCCCCGGCAAATCCAAGTCCAAGGGGCAGGAGCGGTGAAGGCCCCGAACCGTCAGCGGGAGGTCCAGCTGAAATTCCGCGTCACGCCGGAGGAACGGACGCTGATTGAGCAGAAGATGGAACAGCTCGGCACAACCAACATGGCGGCATATCTCCGCAAGATGGCCGTGGACGGCTATGTGGTCCACCTGGAGCTGCCGGAGCTGCGGGAGATGGTCTCCCTGCTGCGCCGGTCCAGCAACAACCTCAACCAGCTCACCCGCCGCGTCCATGAGACAGGCCGGTTTTATGATGCGGACCTGGAGGAACTGCGGCAGAGCTATGACGGGCTGTGGGACGCGGCACAGAAAATTCTCACCTCTCTGGCAAAGCTCCAGTAACGATGAACAGCC
>CAJUQS010000106.1 GCA_910588365.1 uncultured Oscillospiraceae bacterium
CAGCATACCAGTCAAAAGCTGAATTGCTTTTGATTTTTTCTTAAATTTCATAATCGCACCTAACCTTTCTTTTAGCAGTTCTTTATTTTCGCTTAAAGTAACGGCGCCAAGATTTTCCTTGTATTTTCCCACTGCCGCCATCGCGTCAAGCAAGGTTTTCCCGTAGTCCTGCGCATTGCCGCTCCCCATTTTGGCAAGGACGGCTTCATCGCAGGAAAATTCACAAGCCTTGGTAATTTCCCGGCTCATAAGATGAACCAGCGGATTAAACCAATGCAGGCAGACGGTAATTTGAACCAGCCACTTATAAAACATATCCCGCCGCTTGTAATGGATCAGCTCATGCAGGACGGTGTAGTAAAAATCCTTTTCAGAAAGATCCGCCCTTGGCAGGACAATACACGGATGGAAAAAGCCCATCAGCAGCGGCGATGAAATCAGCGGGTTCACACACAGCTCTGCCGGCTGCCTGACGCCTGCCTGCTCTGCCGCGGCGGAAACCCGGTCCAGCAGCTCAATGTCGGAAACCGGGGTCCACCCGGCGCGGATGTACCGCGCAAAGCCCTGATAGATGGTTATTTTCCGTATCAGTAAGCCCAGCGCCGCCGCCAGCCAAATCAGCCAGACATGATCTGCCGTCAGCACACCAATCTCTTGAAGCGGGGGAGCGGCTGTTACATCATCCGCCGGACTATTCACCGTTTCATTGTGCTGCTCCGCCCCAACAGCGGGAGCAAGATTGCCTCCCGGACCGCTTTGCGGGGACTGTTGCTGCGGCGGTAAAGGAGCGGCCTGGGATATTGCCTGATCGACAGCCTGATATGCCTTTCCCATCAGGCTTGCTTCCGGCCCGAACGGAAGCAGCAGCCGCACAACAACAACCAGCCAAATGTAATACTGCCATTGCCGGCTGATTTTATTTTTTAAAAAGCGTTTTCCCAAAAGCAGAGCCAGGATAAGCAGGCTGCCGGAAAAAGACATGGACAGGAAGATTTTCAAGGCCGCGCTCATGGCTGCTCTCTCCCCTTCTCCAGCAGCCTTTTCAGCTCCTCGTACTCCTCGTCCGCCAGCAGATCGCCCATAATCAGATTGGAAACCAGCCCTTTCGCGCTCCCCTCGTAAATCTTGTTGAGAAAGGTTTTCGTCTGCGCCGTCTGGTATTCCGCTTCGGAAATGAGCGCGGTATACTCGTTGCGGCGTCCGATTTTTCTGGCCCTCAAAAAGCCCTTGTTCATCAGCCGCGACAGAAGCACGATCAGGGTATTCTTCTGACAGGGCCTGCCCCTTGCCGCCAGAGCGTCCATGATATCGGGAAACCAAATCACCTCCGCCCGGTTCCCCCATACAATTTTCATGATTTCAAGTTCGGCATCGGATAATTGCTGTACCACGGCATAGTCCTCCTTATCGTATAACAACATGTTGTTCATCTGGAATATAACACACTGTTGTCCTTTTGTCAAGCGGATTTTTTCCATTGAAGAATCGGGGGCGCCGCTGGTCATATTTCCATTTTTCAAACTGCGCCTAAAGTAGACACCGCCGGAATCTTTCGATTCCGGCGGTGTTTCATCCGCATGTTTCGCATTCCTGCCGGGGGAACTTCTCCTCCGGACTCCCTCCTATGATTTCCCGATACGGCCTGTCTGAAAAATGTCAAAACGCCCAAACGGCGGAGCTTTTGGCCATTCCGCCATTTATCAAACAAGCCCTAACCACGCGAAACTATCGTTTCGCGCAAAAGTTCTTTTTCTTTCAAGAAAAAGAATGACTGCCTGTGTCCCCTCAGCCGCAGTGCCCGCCGCAGCCGTGCTCACCGCAGGCGTGATCCGCCCCGTGGTGGTGGTCATGGTGGCCGCAGCGCACGTTGGCGTCATAGCGCAGCTCTCCCCGGAGCAGGGCCTCCACCGCCTCGTCAGCCCCGCCGGATACGCCGCCGTACAGCCGGATATTTGCCGCCGCCAGGGCCGCTTGGGCTCCGCCGCCGATGCCGCCGCAGATCAGCGCCTCCACGTTCAGCCCGGTGAGTACGCCGGCCAGCGCGCTGTGTCCGCTCCCGTTGGTACTCACCACCTCGGAGGACACAATCTCGCCATCCTGCACGTCATATACCTTCATCTGCTCTGTACGGCCAAAATGCTGAAAAATCTGACCGTTCTCATAGGTAACCGCGATTCTCATAGCAGCATCTCCTTTTGTTTTCCTGAACAATCTCCCGGACGGCGGCACCCGCTCTCCGCGCCCTTTCCGCCCGGTATTTATCCATGATGGTGTCATTTCCGGCATCTGTCAACAATAAAATTGACAGATATCACAAACCGCTCTATACTGAGTATAGCCCGTTGTAAGGAGTGAACGCGATGGAGTTTTCAGAATACTTCCCCATATGGGACAAATTGACGCCCCGGCAACAGGAGCTGATTGCCGCCGGTCTGGCCGCCCGCACCGTGAGGAGGGGGGCCGTGCTCCACAGCGGCGGCGCGGACTGTACCGGCCTGCTGCTGGTGAAGACCGGCCAGCTCCGGGCCTTCATCCTCTCCAGGGAGGGGCGGGAGGTCACCCTCTACCGGCTGTTTGACCGGGATATCTGCCTGTTTTCCGCCGCCTGCATCATGCGCTCCATTCAGTTCGATGTGACGATTACGGCGGAAAAGGACACCGAGCTATGGGTCATCCCCTCGGACGTGTACAGGCAGATCATGGAGCAGTCCGCCAGCGCGGCCAACTACACCAACGAGATCATGGCCTCCCGGTTTTCCGAGGTCATGTGGCTGATGGAGCAGGTCATGTGGAACAGCATGGACCGGCGGGTAGCCGCCTTCCTGCTGGAGGAGGCGGCCATTGAGGGGACAGACCGCCTGCGCATCACCCACGAGGCCATCGCCAACCACCTGGGGACCCACCGGGAGGTGGTCACCCGGATGCTCCGCTACCTCCAGCGGGAGAACATGGTCAAGCTGGCCCGCGGCGCGGTGGAGATCACGGACCGGACGGGGCTGGAGGCGCTGAGCGGCGGGTAGGCGCCTTTATTGGTCCATTCCGCAGGCGGCCGCCGACTCCACCAGGCAGCGGTCCCGGACCACCGCGTCGTAAAACCGGAAGCCTCCGGCGAAGTTGTACGCCTCATAGCCGCATCCCGCCAGAATCCGGCAGGCGATGTAGCTGCGCAGGCCGCTCTGGCAGATCACATAGACCGGTTTGCCCCGCTCCACCTCGTCCAGCCGCTCCCGCAGCTCATCCACGGGGATGTTGAAGAACCCGTCAAGATGCCCGCCGCCGTACTCCCCCGCGGTCCTCACGTCCAGCAGCACGGCGCTCCCATCCCGTGGCAGCCGGTCCAGGTCCTCCAGGAACCACTGCCGGAGAACGCCCTGCCGGATGTTGTCGATCATAAAGCCGGCCATATTCACCGGATCCTTGGCGGAGGAGTAGGGGGGCGCGTAGGCCAAATCGAGGTCCTTCAGGTCCGCGGCCTTCATCCCCGCATGGATGGCCGTGGCCAGAACGTCGATGCGCTTATCCACGCCCTCATAGCCCACGATCTGGGCACCCAGGAGACGGCCGGAGCTTCGCTGGAAGACCACCTTCATGGTCATCAGCTTTCCGCCGGGGTAGTAGCCCGCGTGGCTCATGGGGGAGAGGATGACCTTATCCGCATCCAGCCCCGCCGCTCTGGCGCCGGCCTCGCTGAGGCCGGTGACGGCGGCGGTCATGTCAAATACCTTGATGACGCTGCTGCCCTGGGAGCCGGGATACCGGCTGTCCCCGCCGCAGACGTTGTCCGCGGCGATCCGCCCCTGCCGGTTGGCCGGGCCCGCCAGGGAGATCAGCGCGTCCTGCCCGGTGACGGCGTGCTTCACCTGGACCGCGTCCCCCACGGCGTAGATGTCCGGGATGGAGGTCTCCATCCGATCGTTCACCGCGATGCTGCCCCTGACGCCCAGCTCCAGCCCCGCCGCCCCCGCGAGGGCGGTGTCCGGGGTCACGCCGATGGCCAGCACCACCATATCGGCGCGGAGGGGCGCGCCGTCCTTCAGCAGCACGTCCACGCCGCCGCCGTTCTCCGCGAAGCCCTCCACCGTGCGGCCCAGCACCAGCTTGACGCCGTGCCTGCGCATCTCGCTGTGGATAAACGCGGCCATATCCGGGTCAAAGGGGTTCATCAGCTGCCTGGGCCGCTGCACGATGGTGACCTCCATCCCCAGCGCCCGCAGGTTCTCCGCCAGCTCCAGGCCGATGAAGCCGCCCCCTGCCAGCACGGCTGACGCGGGATGATGGGCGTTGATGTACGTTTTGATGCGGAAGGTGTCCTCCACCGTCCGCAGGGTGAACACCCGGTCCAGCCCCGTTCCCGGCACCTTGGGCTGCGTGGGCTTTGCGCCGGGGGACAGAATCAGCTTGTCGTAGCTCTCCTCAAATTCCTCCCCCGTCTCCAGGTTTTTCACGGAGACGGTCTTTTTATCCGGGTGAATGGCCGTGACCTCGTGGTGCACCCGCATATTTACCCGGAAGCGGGAGAAGAAGCTCCCGGGCGTCTGCAGGGTCAGGGCCCTGGGGTCTGTGATCGCGTCCCCGATGTAGTAGGGCAGGCCGCAGTTGGCGTAGGAGATATAGCCCGACCGCTCAAACACCACGATCTCCGCATGTTCGTCCAGCCGGCGGATACGGGCCGCCGCCGTGGCGCCCCCCGCCACACCGCCTACAATGACTACCTTCATACAATTTCCACCTTTCCGGTATAAGCGGAGATTCCGCCGATATTTTTGACATGCTGGTATCCCATGTGCTGCAGCGTGCTCACAGCCTGCCGGCTTCTGGCTCCGCTGCGGCAGTACACAAAGAGCGGCACGTTCTTCCCGCCGGCCGCGGCGCTGATACGGTCAAGCTCCTGCAGCGGGATGTTTTTGCTGCCGGGAATGTGGCCCGCCCGGTACTCCTGGGGTGTACGCACGTCCAGCAGGAGCGCGCCGCCGGTTTCACCGTATTCCTTCACGCCCTGATTGATGTCAGGGCCCCGCAGAAAATTGAAAACTCCCATGTGTAGTCCTCCCCGTTCTTTTGTTTTATGAGCATAGTATACCCGAAAGCGGGCGCTGTTTCCGTGATAAAATCACCCTTTGCCGGCTCAGCAGTCCGCCGCGTCATTGCCCCTCCGGACGATTCCCTCTTGCCAACGCTCCCCGCCGGGTGGTAAAATGTAATTCCAATCAAAAAGGAGGCGATTGCCATGAAGAAGATCACCGATTTCCCATGTACCCCCTTTGCGCAGCTGCCGACGCCCCTCTACAAGCTGGAGCGCCTCAGCCGGGAGTTTGGGAAGAACATCTATATCAAGCGGGACGACATGACCGGCGTGGCCCTGGGGGGCAACAAGGTACGCAAGCTGGAATTCCTGCTGGCGGACGCCAGGGAAAAGGGGGCAGACGTGGTCCTCACCGCCGGCGGCCCCCAGTCCAACCACGCCATGCTCACCGCCGCCTGTGCCGGACAGCTGGGTATGCGGTCCATCCTGGTGCTGAAAAAGCGGGGCGTCCTCACCGGCGGCAACCTGATTCTGGACGACATCTTCGGCGCGGAGGTCCGCCTCGTGGACACGGATACCTACGACGACGTGTACGCTGAAATGGATCGGATCATGGACCAGCTCCGCGCCGAGGGGCACACCCCCTACGCCATCCCCGTGGGCGGCTCCGTGCCCCTGGGCAGTCTGGGGTATGTCAACTGCGCCCTGGAGATCGCCGGCCAGGCGGAGGAGCTGGGGGTGGAGTTTGACGCGATGGTCAGCGCCACCGGCTCCGGCGGCACCTACGCCGGGCTGACCCTGGGCGCCAAGCTCTTCCTGCCCGGCACCCGCTCCATCGGCATCGGCGTGTGCGACGACCCCTTCGCCGACATCGCCATGGAGCTGACCGAGGACACGGCCCGGCTGCTGGAGACGGATGTGCGCGTCGCGCGGGAGGATATCCACATCCACTACTGCATCGGCCCCGGCTACGCCGTTCCCAGCCCCGAGGGCTGCGAGGCCGTCCGCCGTCTGGCCCGGGCGGAGGGCATCCTGGCGGACCCGGTCTATACCGGAAAGGCGCTGGCCGGCTTCTTCCAGCTGCTGGAGCAGGGGACCTTTGACCAGGACGAGGACATCCTGTTCGTCCACACCGGCGGCGCGGGGGCACTGTTCGCCGTGGAGATGGTATAACGCCTCCTCCTTTTCATCGACACAAAAAGCCCGGGAGATCCTGCGATCTCCCGGGCTTTTTCGCTTTTCAGCGCCGCTCCCGCCGTCTGGACAGCGCCAGACAGGCCAGAATCAGATTCTCCACCGCCATTCCGGCCGTAACCACCAGGGACGCCGCCAGAATGATCATGGAGATGATGCGTGCTCTTCTCAACATACGGGATTTCCTCCTTTCCATGATTCACTCCTGCCGGACGGGCAATACGAGACTTTGGTGCGCGGGTGAAAGGGGTGTACGCTCTATATCTTAGAACCTGTATTCATAGCCGGGGAATGCTGGATGGGCGAGGATTTTTCCCGCCAGACAAGGAGATTTTTCGCAGTAATCCTGACGGATTGCAAGGGAAATCGACGCAGTATGACGGGAAAAAGACTGGACAGACAGCGTTCAACGGTTGTGAATACAGGTTCTTACACATTGACCACAGGCAGCTGGGCCAGGCTCCTGGCGATATCCTCGTCTGTGGGGACAAAGTTCTGCATCTCCCCGCTGTGGAACCGCTCATAGGCCACCAGGTCGAAATATCCTGTGCCGGTCAGGCCGAAGAGGATGGTCTTCTCCTCGCCGGTCTCCCTGCACCGCTTGGCCTCGTTGACGGCGGCCAGGATGGCGTGGCTGGACTCCGGGGCGGGCAGGATGCCCTCCACCCGGGCGAACTCCTCAGCGGCCTGGAAGACGTCGGTCTGCTTCACGGAGACGGCCTCCATAAGCCCGTCGTCGTAGAGCTGGCTGAGGACGGAGCTCATGCCGTGGAACCGGAGCCCGCCGGCGTGGTCGGCGGAGGGCATGAAGCTGCTGCCCAGGGTGTACATCTTGGCCAGGGGACAGACCATGCCCGTGTCGCAGAAGTCGTAGGCATATTTCCCCCTGGTGAAGCTGGGGCAGGAGGCCGGCTCCACGGCAATGAAGCGGTAGTCCGCCTCGCCCCGGAGCTTCTCCCCCATAAAGGGGGCGATGAGGCCGCCCAGGTTGCTGCCGCCGCCGGCACAGCCGATGATGATATCCGGCTTCACGCCGTACTTGTCCAGGGCGATCTTGCTCTCCAGGCCGATGACCGACTGGTGGAGCAGCACCTGATTCAAGACACTGCCCAGCACGTAGCGGTACCCGGGGTTGGAGACGGCCGTCTCCACGGCCTCGCTGATGGCACAGCCCAGGGAGCCGGTGGTGCCGGGGAACTCGGCGAGGATCTTCCTGCCCACCGCGGTGGTATCCGAGGGGGATGGGGTGACAGAGGAGCCGTACACCTTCATGACCTCCCGGCGGAAGGGCTTCTGCTCATAGGAGCACTTGACCATGAACACCTTGCAGTCCAGCCCCAGGTAGCCGCAGGCCATGGACAGGGCGGTGCCCCACTGGCCCGCGCCGGTCTCGGTGGTCACGCCCTTGAGGCCCTGCTGCTTGGCGTAGTAGGCCTGGGCAATGGCGGAGTTGAGCTTGTGGGAGCCGGAGGTGTTGTTGCCCTCAAATTTGTAGTAGATTTTGGCCGGAGTCTGGAGCTTCTCCTCCAGGCAGTAGGCCCGGACCAGGGGGGAGGGGCGGTACATCTTGTAGAAGTCCCGGATCTCCTGGGGAATCTCAAAGCAGGCGGTGTCGTTGTCCAGCTCCTGCGCTACCAGCTCCTTGCAGAACACGCCCTCCAGCTCCGCCGCCGTCATGGGCGCGCCGGTGCCGGGATTCAGCAGGGGGGCCGGTTTATTCTTCATATCAGCGCGCAGATTGTACCAAGCCCTGGGCATCTCGTCCTCAGACAGATAGATCTTATAGGGAATTTTGTTCTCGCTCATGGTATTGTTCTCCTTTGCAAAATTTGTGCGTTGGGACAAAGAAAAAGCCTCTGTCCCTAGCTTTTGACTGCTGGGACAGAAGCAAACCATGCCTCTGCGGTGCCACCCGGCTTGACGCAACGCGTCCACTCTGCGCGCACTAACATGCGCCGGCTTTGGTAACGGAGATCCCCTCCGGCTCGCCTAATTGCGGCCATCCGCCGCGTTCGCTCTGCCCTCGAAAGCCCATTCCCGCCCGGCCATCCCTGCCCCAGTTCCACCAACCTGGAGCTCTCTGGAAGGTACCTGCCGGAGGTACTCACACTTTCTCAACGGTTTGGAGGTAGTTTAGCACGATTTCTCCCCCCTGTCAAGATCTTTTTCCTGGGCAGAACACTAAAAAACCCGGGCGCGGACTTTTACCGCGCCCGGGCAGTATTGTTCTCTGGGCTGGTGTTAACCCAGCCGGACCTCCCTGGCCTCCTGGGGGAGGAAGCAGCCCTTCAGGTCGTACTTGTTGTACCCGCTGTAGTCGCTGAGGGCCCGGCCTGCCAGGAAGTAGCTGCGGATAAACCGCTTGCCGTCCACGCAGGTCCAGTTCTCCTGGTCCCAGCTGAGGTAGCCGTCCTCATCGGTGCGCTTTTCAGCGAAGATCAGATCCACCTGGCGGTTGTGGTTTGCCACCAGATCGATGATCTCCTCCGCCGTCAGATCCAGCTCGGTCTTGTTGACCGTATCAATAACTCTCATCCTACATGTCTCCTTCGCGGAATCGTCTCGTATTGCCCGTCCGGCAGGACTAGCCCTGCATTCAGCCAGGTATATCTGCCGTCACCGGGCAGCGGACCTGGTCTACAACCGCAGAACAGTCCCGCATTGCCCGTCCGGCAGGACTGGCAATGCATTCAGCCAGGTATATCTGCCGTCACAGGGCAGCGGACCTGGTCTACAACCGCAGAACAGTCCCGCATTGCCCGTCCGGCAGGACTGGCAATGCATTCAGCCAGATATGTCTGCCGTCACCGGGCAGCGGACCTGGTCCACAGCCGCAGAACAGTCCCGCATTGCCCGTCCGGCAGGACTAGCCTATATAGCCGGCGGCCTTGAGGATCTCCTGGGCTTTGGCCAGATTAGCCTCGCTCATCATCACCAGGGGGCCGGTGCAGCCCATGCCGGTCTCGGCGTAGATGCCGGCCTTCCACAGGGCCTTGGCGGCATCCTCCAGGTCCATGACCTCAATGCCGGGGATGCTGGCGGTGCAGGGCTCGGCGGGGGGCGCCTTCACGTCCTCGTCCTCAGCGGCGGCTCCCTTGGCGGCGGCCTTGCGGTCGGCCAGGATCTTGCCCAGTCCCGCCTTCTCGGCGGCGGCGAACTCCTTGGTGGCCACGTCGAAGACCTTGTTCTTCACCAGCGTGCCCGCGAACTCCAGGGCGTTGGCAACCAAGGGCGCGCCGCTGGCCCGGGAGACGATCAGCACCAGCTTGTCATAGCCGGGGCCGATGCCGGGGCCGTAGCCGTACCCGGCGGACTCGAAGCTGCCGCCGGTGGTATAGGCGGAGAGCATCTTTACCAGCACGTTGCCGGTGAGGCTGTCGCAGACCAGCACATCGGGGGTGCCCTGGAGCACGTCGTTGCCCCGGAGCACCGCGCCGCCGTCGGCCCGGGCGGACTCCGCCCAGCGGAAGGCGTAGCCGTTCTCCTTGAGCTGGTTGAGTGCCATCTCCGTCTGACGGGCCCCGTCCACGTTCAGGATACCCACGGTGGGGTCCTTCACGCCGCAGGCCTTGGCGGTGATGATACCGTAAACCGCGTTCTTAATCATGCCCTCGATCCGGTCCGCGCTGGCGGTGCCGGTGGAGGTGGCGATGAACATCTCTTTGCCCTTGGCAGGGGTGATCACGCGGCCCACGGTGGATACGCCGATGGGGAAGGGGAAATGCATGGTGACAGCGCCGTCAACCTCTCCCTTTTCCACCATCTCCTCCATCCGCTTGTGGCCCTCGTCCTCGTTGTCCACGTGGACGGTGGTGACGCCCTCGGCCTCCAGCGTTCCGATATAGCGGACGTCCACGCCCCTGCGGGCGGCGGCCACGGCGGCGGCCATCGCGTTCTCCTCGCCGTGCTCACTGCCCATGCCGGTCAGGGCGATCCGGGGCCTGGGGCCGAAGGAGCCGGTCTCCAGCCCCTCCGCCATCTCCAGGAACGCCTTGGCAATGGTTTTTTCCAGATTACTCATAGCAGCAGTCCTCCCGCCTTATTCGGCCTGTGCCATCAGTGTGGCGGCAAAGTCCTTCATGGCCTTGGCAATCATGCCCTTGACCTCCTCCTCGCTGACGCCGGCCTCGGACTTCTCCGCGCCGGTGTTGGCCTGGATGACAAAGGACACGCCGTCGAAGAGGTTGGTCATGCGGCCCAGGAACAGGGAGCCCTTGCCGATGATCATGACCCGGTTCACCTTGCCGGCCAGGATGTCGTTGCGCGCAAAGCCGATATAGGGCACACCGGAGGGGATGTGGCCCTGGGTGGGGGCCCAGCCGGTGAGGCCGTGGCTGACCGGGAAGGTGGCCAGATCGGCCTTCTGGAGCTCGCCCCGCTTCACCGCCAGGGCGGCGATCATCTTGTAGTTGGACAGGGGCACGTCGCCGGCACCGGCGGGCTTGGTGATGTCGGGGTTCTGCATCTCGGGGGAGTACTTGTCGATGTCGGTGATCTTCAGGCCGTGCTTGTCCAGGGGGTTGGTCACCAGGCTGGAGATAACCGCCTGGGGGGCGGAGCCGGTGCCCACGGTGTGGCGGCCCAGCATATCCAGGTTGATCTCGGGGCTGGCGCCGTCGTCCTGGGTGAGCACCACGGCAAAGCCGCCGATCATGTCCTCCATGATGGGAAGGCCCTTCTTCACGTGGTCCTTGCCGTTCATGCCCAGCTTGGCGGTGCAGCCGCCGGCGGTGACCACGACGGTCTTGTAGGCCCCGGAGGCCACCAAGGCAGCGGCCTCAATCATGGCGTGGGCGGGAGCGGCGCAGAAGCCGCGGGCGTCGGAGCCGGTGGCGTTGGCCAGGCCCGCGATCTCAGCGGCGGACTTGGCGAAGTTGCCGCCGCCGCGCTGGTTCATGTCGCCGCAGGCCTCCTCGGCGCAGTCCACCACGTACTCCACGTCCTCCTTGGCGATGCCGGCGTTCTTGATGGCGGACAGCAGCGCCATGACGGAGCTGGCCTTGCTGACCAGGTTCTCGTGCATGACATGGGCGGACAGGTTCACGTCGATGTCGTGGGCGCGGTTGATGCAGCCCACCAGTGTGCCGTTGTGGTAGAGGGCCTCGGAGTGCTCCTCAGTCACCAGACGGGCGATCTCGTCCCCGGCGGTCTGGGCCTCGGAGATGCGGGCCATGATGGACTCGTCCATAATGGGGTTGGCGGCCAGGGCGGCGCGGTGGGCGTCCACAAAGCCCTGCTCCAGCTTCACCAGGCCGAACACGTCGCAGGCCTGCATGAGCAGAAGGAACTCCTCCTGGGGCATCATCTGGCCGAAGGGACCGAAGCGGTCGCTCACATCGCAGGTCTTGTCGCACCAGGGCTGCTCCACGGCGGCCAGCTCATCGGGGTGCTTGTTGCCGATATAGACCTGGTTGGGCCAGTAGCTCAGAGCCTGATCAAAGCTGCGGATATGCTTGGGCAGCTCCTTGAGGTACTCGCTCTCGGGGTTGACGATGCGCTCCGTGGTCTGGGTCGTTCCGTTGTGCAGAACCATGTCGGGGGTGTGCACCAGGATATACCCGGCGCCTTTGATGACACTTTTCATGGGGTCCACAGCCTTTCTTCTCCATTTTATTGTTCTTCTTTTTCGTAGAGAAAAAGAAGCAAAAAGAGGGGTTATATGCTGCGCCTGTCCGGCGCGGGAAGTCTTTTCTATTTGACAGCTTATGGGGCCTCCCCGGCCCCACGCCCCGCGGTTACTTTTCAAGCGATTGAAAAGTAACCAAAAGATCGTCTAAGGGGCTCAGGCCCCTTAGAAATCCTCAAGTCCTTGTTTATTTGCGCTACGATTCGTCAAGGACCGGTTTTCCTGCACCGGTTCCCTGGGCCGCCGGCAGGCGAAGCGCCCCTCCGCCGTATGCGGCAGGGCTCGCATATCCACCGTTAGAACCCGTGGGTAGACGATAGGCATTGGCACATTGGGATAGGCACCGCCGGCAGAATCAAACCAGTTTGGCCGGAGCGTAAACAAACAAGAAATTCAAGATTCTCAAGGACAAAGTCCTTGAGCGCCTTTTTGCCTACTTTTTGTGCGTACAAAAAGTAGACGGGGGCGCGGGGCCGCGCAGGCCCCGCAAGGCAAAACAGGAACAGGGGCGGCGGCCATCCTGACCGCCGCCCCCAGGCCTCAGCCTATCAGCCCAGATACTTGCAGTACTCGTCCCGGATGGAGCTCATCTCATTGATGATATCATCCACGTCCAGAACCATCTCCATCATGGAGACCTGCTCGTCATAGACGGCTTCGTCAAACTCAGCCTTCACTTCGGGCTCGCACACATGGTAAACCGTGAGTCCCAACGAGACTCCTGTCAACGGACCGGCATAAGTGGGGTCACCGGCGGTCACTGTCTCAGCGGCCAGACCGGAGGCTTCGCCCTCCGCAGCGCCCAGCAGAACAACGATGTTCTCGGGGCCAAACTGCTCAGCGAATTCCTTGACTCTCTTCTGATTTTCCAGATCCATTGCACCAGCGGCGGTTCAGACGAAGCACTCCGTCGAGGAAAACACGACCTCGGCGCCGGCGGTCTTGGCGCAGGCCTCAATGGCCATGCCGGGAATGCCGTCGCGGTCACCAATGATGATGACCTTCTTACCAGCTAAGATGCTCATGTCTCATTCCTCCTTTGCTTTAGATTTTTATAGAATCCTTGCGGAATCTACCGTAGTTGGGCAGGAACCATCCTCCGCCGGGCGGCCCATCTTCCGGATGCACCAGGACGGAGCAACAGTTCTTTTTGATACCTCTTCCTAAAAAGAAGCGTATCAGGCGTACTTCTTGATCATGGCCTCCACGTTCTCGGGAGTGGCATCCTCCTTGACGCAGGAGTCGATCATCTCACCGTTCTCGTAGATGGCGATCACGGGCAGGCCCAGGATCTTCTGGCTGATGGCCAGGCGGCGGGCCTTGGTGGTGTTCAGGGCGCAGAACTTGATCTTCTCGCCGTATGTCTCGGCAAAGGCGTGGACGTGGGGCATCAGGGCGGCGCAGGGTACGCAGCCGTCGCCGTAGAAGTCAACCAGCACCTTGCCCTCGGCCTTGAGGACCTCGGCCTCAAACGTGTTCTTATCCAGCTCAAGCATGGGAATGGCCTCCTTATATGTGTGATAGAGACAGTATACCGCAAACGGAGCAGAAAATCAATGGTTGCTGATATAGTGCTCCGCCTGCATGGCGGCAATGGCGCCATCCGCAGCGGCGGTGACCACCTGGCGCAGGCTCTTGACCCGGATGTCGCCGGCGGCAAACACGCCGGGGATGTTGGTGTGCATGTTGTCATCGGTCTTGATATAACCGTTCTCCATGTCCAGCATCCCCTCAAAGAGCTGGGAGTTGGGGTTGTAGCCGATGAAGCCGAACAGGCCGAACAGGCCGTCGTCCTCGTCCGCCTCAACGGTGGTCAGCTCTCCGGTCTTCACGTTCTTGACCGTCATGGAGCTGAGCAGCTCGTCGCCGTCCACCTTGACCACCACGCTGTCCCACATGAAGGCGATCTTGGGGTTGGCGAAGGCCTTCTCCTGGATGGACTTGGCCGCGCGCAGCTCGTTGCGCCGGTGGATAATGGTCACCTTGCGCGCGAACTTGGTCAGGTACATGGCCTCCTCAACGGCGCTGTCGCCGCCGCCCACCACGTACACCTCGAAGTCCTCGAAGAAGGACGCGTCGCAGGTGGCGCAGAAGGAGATGCCCTTGCCGGTGAACTTGCCCTCGTTCTCACAGCCGATGGGCTTGGGGAACGCGCCGGTGGCGATGATGACGCACTTGGCCTCGTACTCGCCCTTGGCGCCCACCAGCTTCTTCACCTCGCCGTTGAGCTCCACGCTCTTGATCACGTCGGAGCAGCGCTCAGCGCCGAACTTCTTGGCCTGCTCGGTCATGCGGGCGATAAGGCTGGGGCCGCTCTCGCCCTCCACCATCTGACCGGGGTAGTTCTCGATCTCGTCGGTAATGGCGATCTGGCCGCCGTCCTGGCCCTTCTCAATGATGAGGGTGCTCAGGCGGCTGCGGCCGGCGTACAGCCCGGCTGCCAGGCCGGCAGGGCCGCCGCCCAGGATAATGACATCGTAAATTTTGCTCATAACCTACTATCTTCTCCTCATTTTAAGGCATACATTCTTTTCTTCTTTGTGAACAAAGAAGAAAAGAATCAAAAGAAGAAAAACTTTTTGTCCGCAGGGCTTTTGCCCTGCTCATGGGTATTGTGGTCGAGGGGCGGGGAGGACTCCTACAGGCCCGGTGAGCCTGTAGGAGCTCCGCCACAGTGCCGGCATGTCCTGCCCAATAGGCAAAACACAGTTTTGCCGCAAAAAGTTTTTCTTTTTGCTACTTTTTCTTTGTTCACAAAGAAAAAGTAGGTATGCCGGCAAAAAGGAAGATTAGACCTCGAAAATGGTCTGATCCTCGACCTCGGTGGTGAGGGCCTCCAGGGCGCGCTCGACGAGCTTGCGACGGATGGCCTTCTCCTCCTCCATGGTGAGGGCGGGGTTGCCCAGGGGGTGGGGAATGGCGATGGTGGGGACGATACGGTTCGCGCCCACCGTCATGGAAATGGGGGTGACTGTGCACATATGCACCACGGGGATGCCGGCACGCTCAATCTCTTTAACCATCGTTGCACCGCAACGCGTACAGGTCCCTCAGGTGCTGGTCATGATAACGGCATGAACACCGGCCTTGAGCAGCTTCTGGGCGTACTCGGCAGCAAATCCCTTGGCGTTGGCGACGGAGGTGCCGTTGCCAACGGTGGTATAGAAC
>CAJUQS010000107.1 GCA_910588365.1 uncultured Oscillospiraceae bacterium
GATCTGAGCCACGCGGTCGGCAATGGCCTGCTTCTCGCCGGCGCCGTCCACGATGGTGGTGTTCTCCTTGGTGACCTTCACCTGACGCGCGCGGCCCAGCAGGTCGAGGCCGGCGGTCTTGAGCTCCAGGCCCACTTCCTCGCTGACCACGGTGCCGCCGGTGAGGACGGCGATGTCCTGGAGCATCTCCTTGCGGCGGTCGCCGAAGCCGGGGGCCTTGACGCACACCACATTCAGGGTGCCCCGGAGACGGTTGACGATCAGGGTGTTCAGGGCCTCGCCCTCCACGTCCTCGGCCACGATGACCAGCTTCTTGCCGGACTGGACCATCTGCTCCAGGATGGGCCGGATGTCGGCGATGACGGAGATCTTCTTGTCGGTGATGAGGATATAGGCGTCGTCCACCACGGCCTCCATCTTCTCCATGTCGGTGGCCATGTAGGGGGAGATATAGCCCCGGTCGAACATCATGCCCTCGACCACCTCGCTGTAGGTCTCGCTGGTCTTGGACTCCTCGATGGTGATGACGCCGTCGGCGGAGACCTTCTCCATGGCCTCGGCGATGAGCTTGCCGATCATGGCGTCGCCGGAGGACACGGTGCCCACGCGGGCGATGTCGTCGGTGCCGTTGACCTTCTGGGAGTCGGCCTTGATGGAGGCCACAGCGGCCTCCACAGCCTTGGCAACACCCTTCTTCATGACGATGGGGTTGGCGCCGGCGGCCAGATTTTTGAGGCCCTCGCCCACGATGGCCTGGGCCAGCAGGGTGGCGGTGGTGGTGCCGTCGCCGGCCACGTCGTTGGTCTTGGTGGAGACCTCCTTGACCAGCTGCGCGCCCATGTTCTCAAAGGGGTCGTCCAGCTCGATCTCCTTGGCGATGGTCACGCCGTCGTTGGTGATGAGGGGAGCGCCGAACTTCTTATCCAGCACCACGTTGCGGCCCTTGGGGCCCAGGGTGACCTTGACGGTATCCGCCAGCTGGTTGACGCCGATTTCCAGAGCCTTGCGGGCATCCTCGCCCCGCTTGATTAACTTAGACATATCGCATAACCTCCAATATAATCAAAAAATGTTTTGGGCATACATACTTTTTCTTGAAAGAAAAAGTATCAAAAAGAACTTTTGCGCGAAACTACGTTTCGCTGTCACGCTTCGCTGTCCGTTTTATAGCGCCCATCAAAAAAGGACCCATGAGCAAAACGGAGTTTTGCGGACAAAAAGTTTTTCTTTTGATTCTTTTCTTTGTTCACAAAGAAAAGAATGTATACCGTGCGTTACTCCACGATGGCCAGGATATCGCCCTGGCGGACGATGGTGAACTCGTCGTCGCCAATCTTCACGGTGGAGCCGGAGTACTTGTCGGTGATGACCTTGTCGCCGGGCTTGACGGACATGACGACCTCCTTGCCGTCCACCTTGCCGCCGGGACCTACGGAGATGACCTCGGCAACGGAGGGCTTCTCCTTGGCGCTGGAGGTGAGGATGATGCCGCCCTTGGTGGTCTCCTCGGCCTCCATGGCCTTGAGGATGACGCGGTCTGCTAAAGGTGTGAGCTTCATGATGTGGTTCCTCCTATATCAATTTTATTTGTGAACAAATTCTGACACCGTTAGCACTCGAACTTCCTGAGTGCTAACGGTGCTTATCTTACATCAATTTCCGCAAGATTGCAAGAGGATATTTTGAAAAAAACGGCTGTTTTACAAAATGTTCACAAAGTGGGCAAAGCAGCCATGCCGCACATGACTGCTTCGCCCATTTAGACATAGTAAGGATTGGGTTTCATTAGGATTACGATGGTGTCTACTATCGCACCAATCACAAACAATCCACCAGTAAGCAAATAAAGTATGCCCATTCCGATTTTTCCCTCATAAAATTTGTGAGCACCCACCAAACCGAAAAAGATGCACAGGCAAAGGGCAATCCATTTGTTCTTGGCCCGGCCTGCACCCACACCGTTGGCTGTAGCCGTAGCGGAAGCTGTCACGGTATTTGTGTTTGTATTGTTGATCACGACCTGTGGAGGCTCCTGCTTAAGCTGCTGAACTTGTTTGCCGCATTTCGGGCAAATAACGCAGTCAGAATCTATTGCCTCACCACAATGCTGGCAAAATTTTGCACCTTTTTGCAGGGCGCCACAATTCCGGCATACCTTTTCGCTGTTCTCCATCTCCACGCCGCATTTTTCACAAATCATTTTTCTCCTCCTCTACCACAGAATTGTTGTTCCGTGGTAGAGGAGGGAAATAAACGACCAGTTGCACAAAATAATGCAACTCTTGTGCCAGATTTGAAAAGATTTTGAAACCTGGCGCTTATTTTTTATGCTCAAATTGAAAATTTTCCTTGCCAAAAGGTTGCTCTGCTGGTATAATATACCCAATTAGCTCTATGTAAAATAGAGTAATTCACCGCGGAACAACAATTCCGTGGTCCTTCAATTTTCCCGATTGACAAAGCAAACTCCGTTGGATATAATGATAACAGAAGGGCGCTGTTACTGGCAGTCAGCCCGCTCTCTGAACTAACACAAGGTTAGCCGCTCGGGTTGCAGCCGGGCGGCTAACACGCTTTTGTGGTGAGCAGCCACAGCACCCATGCCAAACACAGCAGGAGCCGCAACAAAGCGAGTAAACGCTTTTTCCACATTCGCCTCACCTCCTCTCGAATCCAATTCGCGAGGAAATGAGCCAACCGCCTCTATGTAACAGTGCGCCCTTCCGGCCTCGCCTGTAAGGCTCGGCACGGCTATTATACGATAATGACGGCACTTTGTCAATTTTTGCCGGGAACAACCGCTAAATCACCAGCCGCATTTTCTCCAGCTGCCGCCTGTGAGTCAGCCCGCTCTCCATGGTATAGATCCTGGTGGTGTCAATACTGCTGTGCCCCAGGATGTCCGCCAGACGCACGATATCCCGCTCCATGGCGTAATAGGCCCGGGCGAACAGGTGCCGCAGGTTGTGGGGGAACACCTTGCCCTCCGCCACGCCTGCGTCTTTGCACAGCGCCTTCATCTCGTGCCAGATATTGCTCCTGTCCAGCGGCCGCCCGCTCCGGGTTACAAACACCGGACCGGCGGTTATTTTCTGCCCCTTGGCGTAGTCCAGAAGGGCCCGCTGCAATTTCCTCGGCAGGAACACCGTCCGGACCTTCCCCTTGCTGCACACCTCCGCCCGGCCCAGCCGCGCGGCCTCCACGGTGAAAAAACGCAGCTCGCCCACCCGGATGCCCGTGGCGCAGATGGCCTCCATCACCAGCAGCAGCCGCTGACTCCGCCGCGCCCGCGCCGCTGCCAGCAGGCGCCGGTACTCCTGCTCCGTCAGCTCCCGCGCCTCGTCCCGGAAGATCCGCCGCTGGACCCTCACCGCCTTCAGCCGGCACTCCGGCAGGCCCAGCACGTCAAACAGCCGGTTCAGGGCGGCCACGGCCCCGTTGACTCCGGCCGGGGCACGGCTTGCGCACAGCTCCGCCTTGTAGGCCAGCGCCAGCTCCCTGTCCGCCTCCCGTCCGTCCAGCCATGCGGCGAACCGGGCCGTCTCCCGCCGATATTTTTCCACTGTGGCCGGGCTCCGCTCCTCCCGGCGCAGCTTCTCAGCGAACCGCTCCAGCCCGCTCCCATCAATTTTCATAGAAAATTCCCCCTTCATGTGAATCCTCTATAGTTTCACACAAAAAGGGCAAAAGTTGTATGCTTCCGTACATCCGGGCCTTCCTTTTCAAAAAAGGTACAGAAGAGTCTGGTCACTGCCAGACTCTCCTGTACTTGAGGATATTTTGAAAAAAACGGCTGTTTTACAAAATGTTCACAAAGTGGGGGACAAAGCGGCCAGACGGTGTGCAGCGCTTGTAAGACAGGATTAAAAAAGGACCACCCCGCCGGGGTGGTCCTCATTTCCTGTCTGGTGCGAATTCATCAGCCAACCTGATTCAGCTTCAAGGTCATGGCGCTCTTCTTGTGAGCGGCATTGTTCTTGTGCAGAATGCCCTTGGCAGCAGCCTTGTCCACGGCCTTGACCGCGACCTTGTAAGCGCCCTCGGCCTCGGTGCGATTGCCATCAGCGGCAGCGGCCTCAAACTTCTTCAGGGCGGTTTTCATCGCGGACCTCTCGGCCTTGTTGCGGGCGTTGCGGGCCTCAGCCACCAGAACGCGCTTCTTAGCGGACTTAATATTCGGCAAACCAAACACCTCCTCCAATGGGATCTATGGGGGAAGAAAATACTTTCCCCATGCAGAACAATATTTTAACACGTCCTTTCCAAAATTGCAAGGAATTTTTTGAATTTTCTTTGTCTTATTTGCATATTTTCCATCTGCCGTGAGAAACTAGCCGGGAAATACCAGATTTTGTGTCTGGAAAAGAGGGGGAGCACAAATTATGCCGGCTATACGGACGGATTTGGCCATGGAGGCCCGGGACCTCTGGCGGGAGAGCGCCGGGGAGAACACCAGACTGCCCGGAGTCCGGGCCCGGGACGAGGAGGCGGAGGGCTTTCCCGTGACCCGGGTGGAAATTCTTGACCCGGAGGGGGAGAAGGCCCTGGGCAAGCCCAGGGGGGTCTATCTCACCCTGGACATCTCCGGCTTCTGGCGGCGGGAGGAGGACGCCTTCGTCCGGGCGGCCCGGGCGGTGTCAGGACTCCTCTCCCCCCTGCTGCCGGAGGAGGGGGCGGTGCTGGTGGCGGGCCTGGGCAACCCGGCCATGACGCCGGACGCCCTGGGGCCCCGGATGCTGGACCACCTGCTGGTCACCCGGCATCTGCTGAAGGTACTGCCGGGAATGCGGAGCGTGGCGGGCCTGGGGGCCGGGGTGCTGGGCACCACGGGGCTGGAGGTGGCCGAGTGGGTCCGGGGCGTGTCGGAGCACGTCCGGCCGGCGGCGGTAATCGTGGTGGACGCCCTGGCGGCCCGCGGGCTGGAGCGGCTGTGTACCACGGTGCAGATCGCCGACACGGGGCTTGTCCCCGGCAGCGGCGTGGGAAACCACCGGATGGCGCTGAACCGTGAGACGCTGGGGATCCCGGTTATTTCGGTGGGCGTCCCCACGGTGGTGGACGCCAGGACCATTGCGCGGGATCTTCTGGCGGGGAGCGGCGGAGAGCCGCCTGCCGCGCTGAAGGGGGACAGCTTTTTTGTGACGCCGGACAGCATTGACGCAAAGATTCGGGAGCTGGCGAAGCTGATCGGGTACGGGGTGGACCTCGCCCTCCAGGAGGGGCTGGCGCTGGAGGACCTGGAGGCCCTGCTGGCATGAGGCGCCGTCCTGGCCGGGTTACTTTTTGGACGCCCAAAAAGTAACAAAAAGCCGCAGCCATCCTGACGGATTGCAAGGATTTTTAACGCAGTCAGGGCAGAAAATATGCCGCCAAGGCGGGCGCGGGGAGATGTTATAGTCGACGCACTTGAGAAGAGGTAAAAAGGAGGGAGGAAAAATGACGCGGGGCAAGGCGGAGGATGCAGGCGGGCTGACGCCCGCCAAAGACGACAACGCCGCCCCGTATCATTTTGACCGCCGAACTTTACCGATTTTCAAGTGCGTCGACTATAAACAGGCTCTAAGCAGGGTGATATGGATGAAAAACAGGATAAAGGATCAGCGGGAGGACCACGACTACACGCAGCAGTGGCCGGATGAACTGCTGGTGCGTCTGGCGAACTTTTATCAGACAAGTGTGGACAATCTGCTCCTGCTTACCGACGAACCCCGGCCCTATCCACGCAGAAAACAATCAATAAAACATCATAAGGATATGAAGAGTGCAAAGTGGGACAAGCCGCTGTCCAAGCGGGCC
>CAJUQS010000108.1 GCA_910588365.1 uncultured Oscillospiraceae bacterium
CCGGCACTATCAAACCCTGTATAGTAACATGTTGTATTTCCGCTAGGAAAATATTCATCAATCAATGTTACTCCAGATGTATGTAGCACAGGTTGGCTTTTTTGACACACAGCGGGACTGTCCGCGGCTATGTACGGCAGGTCAGAACGAGATAGGCCGCGTAGATGGCCAGCAGCGCCACGCCCTGCCACCGCCGGAACCGGGCGGCGGCCATGGCGGGCAGGAGCGCCACACAGCCCGCCAGCAGGCAGGCGGGCAGATCCAGCCGGGCGGAAGCCGCCGATACCGGCAGGGCCTTGCCGGCGGCCAGGGCGCTCATGGGCAGAATGAGGGTCAGATCCAGAATGTTCGCCCCCAGGATGTTGCCAACGGACAGGGCGGACTGCCGTTTCGCCACGGCAGTGACCGTGGTGACCAGCTCCGGCAGGGAGGTTCCCACCGCCACGATGGTCACGCCGACGACCCGCTCGGATACGCCGACCAGCCGCGCCAGGGCGCTGCCGCTGTCCACCAGCAGGTCCGCCCCCAGCACCACGGCGGCCGCGCCGGCGGTGAACTTGGCGCAGTAAAAGAGGATCTCACGTTTTCGGGGCGGCCCGGAGAACAGGCCGAAGCCGCCCGCGCCCCCGTAGCGCATGGAGCGCCGGGCGCATCGCACGTTCTCAAAGAGAAACGCCCCGAAAATCCCCAGCAGCAGGAGGGAGGGCCGCAGTCCCACCGCGCCCCGGCCGCCGGCCCACGCCACGATGCCGGCGGCGGCCAGCATCAGGGCCGACTTCAGCAGGTAGTCCCCCCGCAGGATGGCGACGGGCATACACAGCACGGAGAGAGCCATAATCAGGCCGATGTTCGCTGTCACGCTGCCTGCGGCGTTGCCCACCGCCATGTCCACCTTCCCCTGGGCCGCCGCCATCAGGGAGACCAGCATCTCCGGCAGGGTGGTGGCCAGACTGACGATGGTGGCGCCCACAATCAGCTTTGGAACGCCGCTGACCTCCGCAATCCAGGAGGCGGCGTCCACAAAATAGTCCCCGCCCTTGACGATCAAAATGATGCCGGCCAGAAAAATAGCCAGCATGAGAGCAAGCCCCATTTCTCCACATCCTTTCCCGTTTCACAACAGACACGCTTGTCTCCTAACAGTAGCACGTCCTCCGGGAAAACCTGCGCCCATTTTGTCGCCGGGGGAAAAAATGCTGAGGGGAGGCGGACGCCGCAGATGGCGCAGAGGATCATCAGCGGCGTCAGGCTGCCCACGAACATGGCCAGTTCGTGCTGGAGTCCCGGGGGGGGATCAACTGCTGGAGCGGAAGCATTCCCTTGAATTCGCAGGGGCTGGCGCGGGCTGCTGTATTTTTCTTCATGACGCTTCCTCCGATTTGTCCTGTTCCGGCCGCGGCAGTCACGCGGCGGAAACCGTGATATGGTCCAATACACCAGAAAGGGCTTGTAAAAACTATTCATATTTTCACTGATTCCTTTGGGATGTTTTGGCTGTTTTGCCCCGGAGGGACGGCTTGCCCCGGATTTCACAGCCCCTGCGGTGCCGCGCCGGCCGGGCCGGAAGCGGAAAAGTATGCGGTATACAGTGGATATATCCCAATTCCAATGCCCATATATGGGGGTGTCCGGCCTTCCTCGCCGCCGGCTTCTGAGCTGGATTTGGTAAAATTCCGGTAAATTGCACAAGAGACGGCGGAAAGAGAGGATGGAATTCATGAAAACTTTGCATTGCATAAAAAAACGCGTTGATATAATATATATTCATAAATCGATCCCATATTTTTACCTGACGGAGGGGCTTCATTATGAGCAAGAAAGAGATCAAAAAAATTGTACTGGCCTATTCCGGAGGTCTGGATACCTCCATCATCATTCCCTGGCTGAAGGAGAACTACAACAACCCCGAGATCATCGCCGTTGCCGCCGACGTGGGACAGGGGGACGAGCTGGAGGGACTGGAGGAGAAGGCCATCAAGACCGGCGCGTCCAAGCTGTACATTGAGGATCTGGTGGATGAGATGGTGGACGACGTGGTGGTCCCCTCCCTGATGATGGGAGCCAAGTACGAGGACTATCTGCTGGGCACCGCCTTCGCCCGGCCTATCATCGGCAAGCGCCTGGTGGAGATCGCCAAAAAGGAGGGCGCGGACGCCATCGCCCACGGCTGCACCGGCAAGGGCAACGATCAGGTCCGTTTCGAGCTGGCCATCAAGCGCTTCGCCCCCGAGATGACCATCATCGCTCCCTGGCGGGAGTGGGACATCAAGGGCCGTGACGAGGAGATCGACTACGCCGAGGCCCACAACGTCCCCCTGAAGATCAGCCGGGAGACCAACTACTCCAAGGACAAGAACCTGTGGCACCTCAGCCACGAGGGTCTGGATCTGGAGGATCCGGCCAACGAGCCCACCTACGACAAGCCCGGCTTCCTGGAGATGGGCGTCTCTCCCGCCATGGCGCCCGACGCGCCCACCTATGTGACCCTGGACTTTGAAAAGGGCATACCCGTGGCCGTCGACGGGGAGAAGATGAAGGCCAGCGACATCATCCGCAAGCTCAACCAGCTGGGCGGCGACAACGGGATCGGCCTGCTGGATATCGTGGAGAACCGTCTGGTGGGCATGAAGGACCGGGGCGTCTACGAGACGCCGGGCGGAACCATCCTCTACCGGGCCCACGAGGTGCTGGAGATGATCACGCTGGACAAGGATACCAAGCACATGAAGACCAAGCTGGCGGTGGACTTCGCCGACCTGCTCTACAACGGCAAGTGGTTCACCCCCCTGCGGGAGTGCCTGCAGGCCTTCGCTGTCAAGACCCAGGAGCACGTCACCGGACAGGTGAAGCTGAAGCTCTACAAGGGCAATATCATCACCTCCTCCGTCACCAGCCCCGAGAGCCTGTACTCCGAGAAGCTGGTCACCTTCGAGGAGAGCGACTACAACCAGAACGATGCCACCGGGTTCATCAACCTCTGGGGCCTGCCTGATACGGTTCAGGCTCTGCGGGAGCAGGGGAAGCTTTAATATATTTCACCGGGGGCTCCGCCCCCGGTACCCCTTTTACGGGGGGATACTGTTACTTTTTGCTCGTGCAAAAAGTAACCAAAAACACGCCCAGGGGCTTCGCCCCTTGGGAATCCCCAATGATTTGTTTATTTGCGCTCCGGCCGAACTGGTTTGATTCTGCCGGTGGTGCTTACCCTTCGTCTGCCGGACTTCTGCGTCTACCCACGGGTCCTGACGGAGGCCCCTGCTGTGGCACATTGGTGCATTTTTGCGGGGCAGAGGTTCGGAGGGCCCCTTTGCAGGCTCTGTCCTTTTAAGAGGCCGGCAGGCGGAGTTGGATGAGAGCCAGTCCACTGGATCAGAACCCCGTAGGATATTCTTGTTCACGGGGTAGCGCAGCTCTTCATTTGCAGAGCGTGTCCGAAAAACCCCCGTTTATTTTGGGGTTCTTAGGGGCTTGCCCCTAAGCGGGCTTTTGGTTACTTTTCCCCCGCGGGAAAAGTAACCCCGGGGTCCGGGGCCGGGCAGGTCCCGGGCTGACATCAAGAAACAACCTGGAAACGAGGAAAAAAATCTATGAAACTTTGGGGCGGGCGTTTCCGCAAGGAGACCGACAGCTTAGTCAACGACTTCAACGCCTCCATCCATTTTGACTCCCGCCTCTATCGGGAGGATATCGAGGGCAGCATGGCCCACGCCCGGATGCTGGCGGACTGCGGCATCATCTCCCAGGCCGACCGGGAGCAGATCCAGCGGGGCCTGGAGGGCATTCTGGCGGACATTGAGGCCGGAGCGGTGGAGTTCACCGCCGATAACGAGGACATCCACATGAACGTGGAGAGCCTTCTCACGGCGCGCATCGGCGAGGCGGGCAAGCGCCTGCACACCGCCCGCAGCCGCAACGACCAGGTGGCCGTGGACCTGCGGCTCTATGTCCGCCGGGAGATCGGGGAGATCATGGCCCAGATCCTGGACCTCCAGCAGGCCGTCGCGGATCAGGCCAGACAGCACCAGAATACGGTCATGCCCGGTTACACCCACCTCCAGCGGGCCCAGCCCATCTCCTTCGCCCAGCATCTGCTGGCCTACGGGGAGCAGCTGCGGCGGGACGTGACCCGGCTGGCCGACTGCAGGGCGCGGCTGAACGTCTGCCCTCTGGGCAGCGGGGCTCTGGCGGGTACCACTTACCCCATCGACCGGTTTGAGACGGCGAGGCTCCTGGGCTTCGACGGCCCCTGCTCCAATAGCCTGGACGGGGTCAGCGACCGGGATTACGCCCTGGAGCTTCTCGGCGATCTCTCCATTTTGATGATGCACCTGAGCCGCTTCGCCGAGGAGATCATCCTCTGGTGCAGCTGGGAATTCAAGTTCATTGAGCTGGACGACGCCTACTCCACCGGCTCCTCCATCATGCCTCAGAAGAAGAATCCCGACGTGGCGGAGCTGGTCCGGGGCAAGACCGGCCGGGTGTACGGCAGCCTCATGGGCCTGCTGACCGCCATGAAGGGTCTGCCCCTGGCCTACAACAAGGACATGCAGGAGGACAAGGAGCCGGTCTTTGACGCCATCGACACGGTGAAGATGTGCCTGCCTGTCTTTACGGGGATGATCGCCACCATGCGGGTGCTGCCGGAGAACATGCGCCGGGCTGCCGGCGGCGGGTTCATCAACGCCACCGACTGCGCCGACTACCTGACAAAGAAGGGAATGCCCTTCCGGGACGCCTATACCACCGTGGGTAATCTGGTCTACTACTGCACCCAGAACGGCAAGCTCCTGGAGGAGCTGAGCCCGGAGGAGCTGAAAAACATCTCCCCCCTCTTTGGGGAGGACGTGTATGAGGCGTTGAGCCTGGAGACCTGCATGGGCCAGCGCAGGAGCCGCGGCGGCCCCGCCGTGGAGGAGACCAGCCGGCAGATTGAGGAGCTGGAGCAGTTTATCAGCGAGTACCGGGGGAAAACGACGAAGATTATCGGCGGGAGCCGGGCGGAGGTGTGCGGATGAGCAAACCGAAGATTTATATTGACGGCCAGGAGGGCACCACCGGCCTCCAGATCTACGACCGCCTGGCCAAGCGGGAGGACATCCAGCTGCTGCGCATCGACGAGGCCAGACGCAAGGACACGGAGGAGCGGAGGAAGCTGCTCAACGAGGCGGATCTTGCCTTCCTCTGCCTGCCGGACGCGGCCGCGGTGGAGGCGGCGGCGCTGGTGGAGAACCCGGAAACCCGGATCATTGACGCCTCCACCGCCCACCGCACGACCCCGGGATGGGTCTACGGCTTCCCGGAGCTGGGGGCGGATCAGCGATCGGCCATCCGGACGGCCAAACGGGTGGCAAACCCCGGCTGCTACGCCACCGGGTTCATCGCCCTTATTGCGCCCCTGGTGAGGCGGGGCCTGCTGGCGCCGGACGCGCCCCTGGTGTGCCATGCCCTCTCCGGCTACACCGGCGGCGGGAAGAAGATGATCGCCGTCTATGAGGCTCAGGAGCGGGAGCCGGAGCTGGTGAGCCCCCGGCACTACGCGGTCCAGCTCTCCCACAAGCACATCCCGGAGATGGCCGCCGTCTGCGGCCTCACCCGCAGGCCCATTTTCACCCCCATTATCTGCGATTTCCCCCAGGGCATGGTGGTGACGGTGCCGCTGTATTTCGACATGCTGGACGGCGCCCAGTCCCTGGAGAGCCTGCGGGCCCTGTACAATGATTTCTACGCCGGGTCCCGCTATGTGACGGTCCGCCCCCCCGAGGCCCCTGCCTGCGGGTTCATCGGGTCCAACAACCTGGAGAATACCAACGACCTGCAAATTTTCGTCTGCGGCAATGAGGAGCAGGTCATGCTGGCCGCCCGCCTGGACAACCTGGGCAAGGGAGCCTCCGGCGCGGCGGTGCAGAACATGAATATCATGCTGGGCTTTGACGAGGAGACGGGCCTTACTTTTTCTTGAAAGAAAAAGTAAGCAAAAAGAACTTTTAGGCGAAACGCTGTTTCGCCTGTAATCCTCCGGGGTGCGGCTGCTGAAGTTCCGGCAGAGACGGCGGCAAAACGGAGTTTTGCCGCAAAAAGTTTCTTTTGACTCTTTTCTTTTCAAAGAAAAGAGTGAATACCGAAAGGTTATCAGGAGTAAAGCAATGTGTCAGACGATCAACGGCGGCGTGTGCGCTGCCCAGGGGTTCCGGGCGGCGGGACTCCACGTGGGTGTGAAGACCCACGCGACCTGGAAAAAGGATGTGGCACTGATTGTCTCCGACGTGCCCTGCACGGCGGCGGCCATGTTCACCAAGAACGTGGTGAAGGCGGCCCCCATCCATGTGACCCGGGACCATCTGGCCAAGGGAAGCGTCCGGGCTGTCATCGCCAACAGCGGCAACGCCAACGCCTGCGCCCCCCAGGGGGAGGAGAACGCGGAGCGGATGTGCGCCGCGGCCGCCAAGGCCATCGGCTGTGCGCCGGAGGAGGTGCTGGTGGCCTCCACCGGCGTCATCGGCCAGACGCTGAACGTAAAGGTCATTGAGGACGGTGTGCCGGAGCTGTATGGCCTGCTGGAGCGGAGCGATGAGGCCAGCGATGCCGCCGCCCACGCCATCATGACCACCGACACGGTGAAAAAAGAGGTGGCTGTGGAGGCCACTGTCGGCGGCAAAACCGTCCATATCGGCGGCATCGCCAAGGGCAGCGGCATGATCCACCCCAATATGGGCACCATGCTCTGCTTCATCACCACCGACTGCGCCATTTCCCAGGAAATGCTCCAGGAGGCCCTGGGGGAGGTGGTGCGCACCACCTTCAACCGCATCAGCGTGGACGGGGACACCTCCACCAACGATACCTGCTGCGTCCTGGCCAACGGCCTGGCGGGCAACCCGGAGATCAGCGAAAAGAATGAGAGCTACGTGGACTTCCTCCTGAAGCTCCACGAGGTCTGCTACCATCTGGCCCGGTCCATGGCCAAAGACGGCGAGGGTGCCAAGCACCTCATCACCTGCACCGTCCGGGGCGCCGCCACCGAGGAGCAGGCGGAGTCCATATCGAAATCCATCATCTCCTCCACCCTCACCAAGGCCGCCATCTTCGGCTGTGACGCCAACTGGGGCCGGGTGCTGTGCGCCATGGGCTACTCCGGGGAGAAGTTCGACCCGGAGCGGGTGGACGTGGCATTTGCCTCCGAGGCCGGGGAGATCCTGGTCTGCAAGGCCGGGCGGGGCCTGGACTTTGACGAGGCGCTGGCAAAGAAGATCCTCACCGAGGACGAGGTGGACATTGATGTCACCATGGCCGAGGGGGATGAGTCCTGCACCTGCTGGGGCTGTGACATCACCTACGACTATATCAAGATCAACGGCGACTACCGGACATAAGTCGTCCATCCTTTTCCTGAAAGAAAAGGATCAAAAGAACTTTATTGAAAAAGTGAAACAAAGTTTCGCGCAAGGGTTCTTTTTTGATTCTTTTTTTTTCAAGAAAAAAGAATGTACGCCGGGAGGACAGTATGGAATTATCACACAGCGGCAGGGCCCAGGTCCTGGTGGAGGCTCTGCCCTACATCCAGCGGTACTATGGAAAGACTGTGGTCATCAAATACGGCGGCAACGCCATGATCAGCGACGAGCTGCGCAAGGCGGTCATCAGCGACATCATTCTCCTGCGGCTGGTGGGCATCCATGTGGTGGTGGTCCACGGCGGCGGGCCGGAGATCAACGAGCTGCTGAAGAAGACCGGCAAGGAGAGCCGGTTCGTCAACGGCCTGCGCTACACGGACGAGGAAACCATGGACGTGGTGCAGATGGTCCTGTGCGGCAAGGTCAACAAGAATCTGGTGGCTACCCTCAACCGGGCGGGCGGGCAGGCCGTGGGCCTGTGCGGCCTGGACGGCGGGATGCTGCAGGCGGTGCGCCGCCGGGAGGAGGGCGTGGACTACGGCCTGGTGGGCGACATCACCAGGGTGGAGCCCAAGGTTATCCAGGACGCCATTCAGGATGATTTTATTCCGGTTATCTCCACCGTCGCCCAGGGCATGGACGCGGAGACCAGCTACAACGTCAACGCCGACACCGCCGCCGCCCAAATTGCCGTGGCGGTGGGGGCGGAGAAGCTGATTCTGCTCACTGATATCCGGGGCCTGCTCCGGGATAAGAACGACGAGGACACGCTGATCTCGCAGGTCCGGGTCCATGAGGTGCCCGAGCTGGTTCAGCAGGGGATTATCTCCGGGGGCATGATTCCCAAGGTGGCGTGCTGTGCGGACGCCATTGAGAACGGCGTCCGGCGGACCCATATTCTGGACGGGCGGATCCCCCACTCCATCCTCATTGAAGTGCTCTCCCACGCGGGAATCGGCACGATGATCTGGTAGGAGGGCCCTTCCGCCTGACCGCGGCGGGCAGAGGCGGACCCCGTCAACATCATATTTTGGCATGAGGAGCGCAAAACGATGAATTTCTCTGAAATAAAGTCCCTCGATGAGAGCTATGTCCTGCAAACCTACGGGAGGAACCCGATCGCCATCGACCACGGCAGGGGAGCCACCCTCTGGGATACCGAGGGGAGGGAGTATATTGACTTCACCTCCGGCATCGGCGTCTGCTCCCTGGGCTACGCCAATGAGGCCTGGGCCAAGGCCATCCACGATCAGGCCATGAAGGTGGGCCATATCTCCAACCTGTTCTACACCGAGCCCTACGCCAGGCTGGCCTCCAGGCTGGCGCCTGCCGCCGGCATGGCGGCGGCCTTCTTCGGCAACTCCGGCGCGGAGGCCAATGAGGGCATGATCAAGGTGGCCCGCAAGTACTCCTATGAGAAGTACGGCGAGGGCCGCGCCGCCATCATCACCCTGCGCAACTCCTTCCACGGCCGGACCATCACCACCCTGAAGGCTACCGGCCAGGACCACTTCCACGAGTTTTTCTTCCCCTTCACCGAGGGCTTCCGCTATGCGGAGGCCAACAGCATGGACAGCCTCCTGGCTGCGGCGGGGGACGACGTGTGCGCGGTGATGATGGAGCTGGTCCAGGGCGAGGGCGGTGTGAATCCGCTAAATCAGGACTACGTTCAGTCCGTTGCCAAGCTCTGCGCGGAGAGGGACTGGCTGCTGCTCATCGACGAGGTGCAGACCGGCGTGGGCCGCACGGGCAGTCTCTTTGCCTACCAGCAGTTCGGCGTCCAGCCGGACGTGGTCACCTTTGCCAAGGGCATCGCCGGCGGCCTGCCCTTCGGCGGCTTCATGACCAACGAGAAGTGCCGGAACGTCCTGCGCTCCGGCGACCACGGCAGCACCTTTGGCGGAAACCCCATTGCCGCCGCCGCCGCCAACGTGGTCATGGACAGCATGACCCCCGCGTTTTTTCGTGAGGTCCAGGAGAAGGGCGAGTACCTCCGCGCGGGAATCGCCAAGCTGGAGAGCCCCTGCATCTCCGGCGTGCGCGGCATGGGCCTGATGATCGGCGCGGGCGTCCAGGGCATGACCCACAGGGAGCTGAAGGACAAGCTGATGGCGGAGGGCCTGCTGTGCCTGACCGCCGGGGCGGACACCCTGCGCCTGCTGCCGCCGCTGGTGATCACCAGGGAGGAGATCGACAGGGGACTGGCCATCATGGCCCGGGTGATGGGGGCGTAAAAGACCCCCGCTGGAAAAAATTATAGGAACTTGCGGTTTTTTGTATCATTTGGCCTTGACAAGCGGAGAGAAACTGGGTATAATCAATATCTGTTAAGCCACGAAAATGGCCCGAAAGAGCATCCAGGATAAAGCCGGGTGTATCGGAGGGAGGGAAAATAGATGTCTGAAGTCCATGTCAAGGAAAATGAGTCTCTGGACAGCGCGCTCAAGCGTTTTAAGCGCAGCTGTGCCAAGGCCGGCGTTCTGGCTGAGGTCCGCCGCAGAGAGCATTATGAGAGCCCCAGCGTCAAGCGGCGCAAGAAGTCTGAGGCAGCTCGCAAGAACCGCAACAAGCGGTACTATTGATCTGTTATGATTGACAGCAGCGTCCGGAGCTATCCGGACGCTGCTGTTGTCGGTTTGCCCGAAGGGAAGCGGGGGGGGGGGGGGGGGATGCGCCGCAGGCGATCAAATGCCCGACAATCCCCTTGACAGTCCGGGCAGGCTGTGGTATGCTATAAACATACTTGACGAATGTATCTTGAAATCCACAGCGGCAGGCGGGAACAGGGCGGCTGAAAGGCGCTCAGATGGACACCGGGGAGGCAGTACGATGGCGCGAAACAAGTATCCAGAGGAGACTGTGGAAAAGATCCTGACAGCGGCCCGCCGTTTGTTCCTGGAGAAGGGCTACGAGCAGACCACCATCCAGGACATCGTGGACCAGCTGGGCGGACTGACCAAGGGGGCCATCTACCACCATTTCAAGTCCAAAGAGGAGATCATGTTTGTGCTGAGCGAGCAGATGTTTGTGCAGCGGAATCCCTTTGAGGCGGTCCGGGAGAGGACGGACTTGAACGCGGTGGAGAAGATGCGGGAGTTGATCCGGCTGACCCAGGCACCCGACTGGGCCCAGCTGAGCCGGGAGGGCATCCCAATGCTGAAGAATCCCCGGATCCTGGCGGAGAACATCCAGAGCGGCCGGGAGATGGCCTTGCCGCTGTTTATGGAGCTGATGGAGGAGGGCCTGCGGGATGGCTCCATCACCACGTCCTATCCCCGGGAACTGGCGGAGCTGATAGCGCTGCTGCCCAACCTGTGGTTTGCCCCGTCGGTGTACCCGGGGAGCAGGGAGGACTTACTGCGCCGGTTCCGGTGCCTTGGGGAGATGCTGGAGCACATGGGCCTGCCCCTGGTGGACGAGAGCATCCTGGCACTGGCGGAGACGTTCTTCCAGAGGCTGGAGGAGTCCGGCGCACCGGGATAAGAACCGCTTCGGCGGTTTTTTCCCGGGAAAGATACATTCGTGCAAAAGGTATGATAAAAGCGCTGAAGGGCGCTAAAAAACGACTTTAATACATACCTTCCGCAGGTATGAAAACGGAGGTAACACGATGTCACAACGCGAAGGGAAGGGAGCGTCCAAGCTCTTCACCAGAAATTTCACCCTGCTGCTCCTGGGGCAGCTGTTCTCCCTGATAGGGAACGGCGCACTGAAATTCGCTCTGTCCATGTATGTGCTGGAGGAGACCGGCTCCGCCGCCGTGTTCGGCACGCTGCTGGCGGTGTCCATGGTCCCCACCATTCTGCTGACGCCCTTTGGCGGGGTGCTGGCGGACCGGGCCAACCGGCGCAGCATCATGGTGGGCCTGGATCTGACCTCCGGCGCGGCTGTCCTGGCCGCCTGCGCGGCCTTCTCGGCGGGGAGGGGGCTGGCGGTGACGGCGGCGCTGCTGATCGTGCTCTCGGTGCTGGGGGCCTTTGAGTCCCCCACGGTCCAGGCCTGCGTCCCCCAGATGCTCAGCGGGGACAACGTCCTCCGGGGCAACGCGGCGGTCAATCAGGCCGCTGCCGTCACCGGATTGGCCGTGCCCTTTCTGGGCAGTCTGTTGTACGTTACTTTCGGCATCCGGCCGGTGCTGGCGGGGACCGCGGTCTGCTTCCTGCTGACTGCGGCCCTGGAGTGCTTCATCCGCCTGCCAGCGCCCCCGCCGGCCCCCAGGCAGGGCGTGGGTGCCGTCCTGCGGGAGGACCTGCTGGGCAGCGCCCGGTTCCTGGTCCGGGAGCGCCGGGAGGTGCTGGATCTGCTGCTATATGCCGCCCTGGTCAGCTTTTTCATTGCGGGGGTGGCCGTGGTGGGCCTGCCCTATCTGGTCCGCAGTGAGCTGGGCCTGTCCGCCCAGGTGTACGGCGTGGTGGAGAGCGCCATGGGACTGGCGGCGATCCTGGGGGGACTGTCGGTGGGCCTCCTGCCGAATGTCATCCCGATGCGGCGCTTAAACCGGCTGGTGACGGCGGTGGGGGCCTGCATGGTGCTGGCTGGCTGCGGACTGGTCCTTCCGCTGGGCGCTTTGGGACGGTGCGCGCTTCTGGCGGCCTTTTTCTGCGCGGGGCAGGCGGGCGTCAGCGTCTTCTCCATCTTTGCCGTCTCGGCCATCCAGCAGCGCACACCGGAGCAGATGACGGGGAAGGTGATGGCCTGCGTCTCCACCATCTCCCTGTGTGCCCAGCCCTTGGGCCAGCTGGCCTACGGCCTGCTCTTTGACGCAGCCGCGGGGAGCGCGTGGACGGTGCTGCTGGCCACCGGCGCGGCGGTGTGCGCCCTGGGGGGCGGGAGCGGAAGGGTGTTCGAGAAATTTTAAGGCATCCATACTTTTCTTGAAAGAAAAGTATCAAAAGAACTTTTGGCGCAAAACTCCGTTTTGCTTATCAAGCCTTTTGGGGACTGGTGAAAAGATAAGCAAAGCGCCAGCTTTGCGCAAAAGTTCTTTTTTGATTCTTTTTTCTTTCAAGAAAAAAGAATGCCTGCCTGACATCCTACGCAATCCCCAGAGTTTCCAGGATCTCCCGCAGGCGCCGCCAGTCCTCGGCCATCTTTGCCAGCCGCTCCCGGCCGGAGTCGGTCAGGCGGTAGTATTTGCGCACCGGGCCGTTGGAGACGCTGCCCTGGAAGGTGTCCGCCACGCCCTCTTTAGCCAGGCGGCGGAGAATGGCGTAGAAGGTGCTCTCCGTCACCTCCGGGAAGTGCCGGTGCATGGTCTGAATTACGTCGTAGCCGTACTTGGGCTCCCCGGCCAGACACTGGAGCAGGCACAGCTCCAGAACCCCTTTCTTCAGTTGTGCGTCCATGCTCAGCCCTCCTTCGCCCGTGTGCCCCAGAACGCGATAGCCGCGCCAAAGCCGATAGCCAGGACCAGGCAGGTCAGAGCGGGGGTCAGGGCCCACAGGACTGTCTCCGCCAGCTCCGAGAAGAAGCCGGTATTGAGATAGCCCTGGAAAAAATAGGCGAAATTCAGCACAGAGGCCATGGCGCCGGCGGACAGGACGGCGGCGGGGAAGTACCGGATGGATCGGGTGAGGCTCAGGGCGAGGGTCCAGACCAGCAGCGCCCCCATAATCAGGGTGGTCGGCTCCGTGTAGCAGATGATGAGAGCGCCCCAGGACCAGTCCATGAAAGCGACCACCGGGGGTTCCCCCACCGGTGCGTGGGTCAGGATGTAGCAGAAGCCCGCCGCTGCCACAGCCGCGTCCGCCAGGGGCAGCAGGAACAACAGGACCGGCGGCTTTCCCCGCTCCGGCGGGAACAGGGCCTCCAGCTCCGCCCGGCCCCTGCCGTGGAGCAGGGCGAACATGGCGAGGGAGCCCAGGGCCAGAAAGACGGGCTCCAAATCGGGGATGCCCGCCCACCGGGGCCCCACCGCGTAGCAGTAGAGCATCCCCACCAGACCGTACACCGCCGGGAGCAGGGGAATGAGCCAGAGCAGTGTCCGCTGTCGGGCCACCTGGCGCAGCAGGGGGCTCTCCGCCGCCAGCAGATCCCGGGCCACCGTCTCCGGACGGCCCAGCTCCTCCACCAGCGCCTCTTCGCTCTTGCCCCTCTCCGCGCCCAGCTCGAACTGCTCCTGGTAGTCCTCCAGGATTTCCCGGACCTGTGCGGCGGGGAACCAGCGCAGCAGCCTTTTGCCCAGCTGGTCCAGCCACGCCTGGCGGCCGCCGCCCCTGGGGCGGAAGCAGGCCGGGAACTGGGCGGCGATCCACCGCCGGAACAGCAGGGCCGTGACCAGCCCCGACAGGTAGGGGAGCATGGCCAGGGGCAGCTCCCTGGCAAGCTCCCGGGGGCCCGCTGCCGCCTCTATACTGATAAAGGGCAGCAGGGAGACGATACTTGCCACCCCCAGACCGAAGGCGTGGATGGCGCCGGGGAAGCAGGCAATCGAGCGGGTTACGCTGCGGAAGATCCACCACAGGGCCAGCAGAACACCGATACCCGCCATGCCGAAGCAGAGCAGCTGTACCAGCAGCCCGGCGTAGGGGAGGTTCAGGGCATCCGCAATCCAGCCGGCGTTGACCACCAGGGCCTGGAGAGTGATCTCAAAGAGGACCGCCAGGGCCAGGGGCAGACCGAGGAGCAGGGCAGGGGAGGCGGCTGCCTCCGGCGGGAACCGGCGCTCCAGCTCCGCCCTGGTCTGTCCCCGCAGCAGGGTGAGCAGCACCCCGGCAATGGCGGGGATGCCGATGGCTCCGCACAGATAGGACATGTGCCGGGTGATGCCCATGAGGACAAAGAAGCGGAAGAACAGCAGACAGATAACCAGCAGCGCCCCCCACAGCAGATTGTGGAGCAGGTCCCCATGGGGCGGGCTCTCCTCCAGCAGGCGGGCGGCGGCCTCCTGGGGGCTGCCCAGGGCCCTGCTGATCTCCTCCTCCGATTTGCCCCGGTCCGTGCCGGCCTGGAACTGCTCCCGGTAGTCCTCCAGAATCTCCCGGACCTGGGGGGCGCTGTACCGGGAAACCAGCTGTTTCCCCAGCTGATCCAGCCAGGCCCGCTCCGTCACGGCGGCGCTTTTTCTCCATTTCATGGGGCACCATCCTTTCTCTACTGTTTTATACTACTGTTTTTTAAATAGTAGTTGAGCAGAGTATACCACCGGCCTCCGGAAAAGTCAAGGGGGAGAGTGGCGGGGGAGGGGAGGGGCCGCAAAACGGACCGGGCAGTGGCGCGATACGTCGCGCCACTGCCCGGCTTACGATTTATTTTGCGCCCCGGGACCGGACTCTGCCGGCGGGCCCGCGTTCATCAATCCTTGGACAGGATGAAGCTGTCCACCAGCTGCTTCAAGCTGGCGGCCTCGGCGGAGAGCTCCTCGCTGGCCGCCGCGCTCTCCTGGGCGGTGGCGCTGTTGGTCTGCACCACGGCGGAGATCTGGTCCACGCCCTCGGTGACCTGGACGATGGCGGTGGTCTGGTTCTCCACGGCCTCCACCACAATGTCCATCTGGGAGGTCACGTGGCCGGCGAAGATGCTGGTCTGCTCCAGGGACTCGGTGACCAGATTCACCGCGTGACTGCCCTCGTTGACGGCGGCGATGGAGCCCTCTATCAGCTCCTTGGTGGCCTTGGCGGCCTCGTCGGACTTGGCGGCCAGATTGCGCACCTCGTCGGCCACCACGGCGAAGCCCTTGCCGGCGGAGCCCGCCCGGGCGGCCTCCACGGCGGCGTTCAGCGCCAGGATATTGGTCTGGAAGGCGATGTTTTCAATCGCGGCGATGATCTTGGAGATCTCCTCAGAGGACTTGGAGATCTTCTCCATGGCGCTGTTGAGCTCCTTGACATGCTCCACGCTGATGCCCAGCTGTGCGCCGGCCTGGCCCACAAACCGGCCCGCCTCCTCGGCGGCGTCAGAGGTCTTCCGGGCGCTGGAGGAGATGTCGTTGATGGTGGCCGCCAGCTCCTCCACGGAGCTGGCCTGCTCCATAGAGCCCTCGCTGAGGGTCTGGGCGCCGGTGGAGACCTGGCTGCTGGCGGAGGAGACCTGGGCGGCGGAGGCGTTGATCTGGCGCATGGTGCCGCTCAGCTCGGACTTCAGCGTGCGCATGGAGACCAGGATGCTCTGGAAGCCGCCCACATAGGCCTCCCGGTGGGAGGAGCGGATGTCGAAATTCTGGTTGGCCATTTCGGTGAGAAGATAGCCGATATCGTTGATGATGGTATTCAGGCTCGTCACCATCTCGGCGGTGGAGCGGGTCAGCTCCGCTGTTTCGTCCTGGCCCACAGTCTTGGGGACGGGCGACTCCAGATCACCCGCCACCAGCAGCTTCATCCGCTCGGCGCAGGCCCGCATGGGGACGCTGATATTGCTGGACAGCTTCAGTGCCACCACGATGGAGGCCAGGATGGAGACCATAATCACCAGCAGGTTGAGCGCGATGCCCAAATATGTATCCGTCAGATAGTCCTTCTTCATCGCGGTCACGGCCACGCTCCAGCCGTCGGTCCCGGCCACAGGTGCATAGGCCGCGTACCGGGGGCCGTCAGAGGCGCGGTAGCCGCCGAAGCCGTTCTTCCCCTCCCGCATCTCCGCGTGGATGGCGGCCAGACTTCTCAGGGAGGCGTCGCTCTGGGCCTCCCGCTCAATGTTCTGGGTGGTGATGGTCTCCAGGGTGGTGTCGGCGATGGTGTCGCCATTGCGGTTGATCATATAGGCCCGGCTGTTCTCGCTGATCTGTATGGAGGAGACGATGTCGTTGAGGAAGGTCTCCGGCGGGACGAAGTAGACCACGCCCACAATCAGGGAGTCCTGGCTCCCGCCGTTGTAGAGGGGGGCGGCCACCATGATGGACAGCTCCCCCGTAATCTTGCTGATCAGAGGCTCAGAGACGTAGACGTTTCCCTGCATGGCCTGCACAACATATTCCCGGTCGGAGTAGTCGTTCCCGTCGAAGATGCTGCAGCCGTCCGCGCCGATGATGTTGCCCCGCTGAAAGCCGTGCATGGCAACGCGCTCGTCGATGATGGCCCGCTTCGCGGCCAGGGACACGGTGCCGTCGGAGAGCTGGGGGATACATCCCGTGTCCATCGCCACGTTCTTATAGGCGATCAGCTCCTGCTCGATGCGCTCCGCCGCCAGCACCGCCGTCTCACTCATCATCTGATCAACCGTGGCGATGGTGCTCCTGTAATTGAGCGTGATACTGGTAGCGCCCACCAATATCAGGGCGATCAAAACCGTTGCCATCAGGCACACTGTGATTTTCTTGCGGATACTCTTCATCTTTCTGCACCTCAATTTTTAGTAACTGAACTGCGTCATCCGGCGACGTATGAATGGTGGCGCAGCTCTTATATTATATGGGTTGGAAAGGCAGCTTGTCAATGGTTTTGTCCCTTCTTTCCGGGGATTTAAGCGGGAAAATTGGAGGTGTTCCGCCATCCGGCGCGTTTCCATTTGAAATGATGCCTGTCAGAGCCCGGGTTTGGCTGTGTAATATATGTGGAGAAGCGCGCCGCTTCCGGCATCCGGCCGGCCGGCAGGGAGCTGATGACGGAGCAGGTGGCCGCGCGTATTCGAGCGGGTCGATAAAATGCGCTCCGTTTACCCTTCACATTGCAGGGATTAAAACAGAGCATGGCGGCGGGTAATACCCGCCGCCATGCTCTGTTTTTGAATTTTTTGGGTGGAAAAGGGGAGGGGGCTTACACCTCGTCCCCGCCGGAGAGGGGTTCCTCAGCCTCCTGGAAATTGTCCGCTGCCATAAACTCCTCCATCGGAGCCTCCTCCAGCTCAGCCGCCGGCTCCTCCGGGGGCTCGGGATCGGGGACCACGGCCTCGGCCATCTCCCGGTAGGCGCTGATGCCCGCGCCGGCGGGGATCAGCTTGCCGATGATGACGTTCTCCTTCAGTCCCACCAGATGGTCCACCTTGCCCTTGATGGCGGCCTCGGTGAGGACCTTGGTGGTCTCCTGGAAGGAGGCGGCGGAGAGGAAGGAGTCCGTGGCCAGGGAGGCCTTGGTGATGCCCATGAGCAGCTGGGTGACCTCCGCCTCCCGCAAGGGAGTGCCGTCCTCCCGGACCTCGCCGGCGGCGCGGCGCGCCTGAACCTGCTCGTTGGCCTCGTGGAGATCCAGCACATCCACCATGGCGCCGGAGAGCAGGCCGGTGTCCCCGGCATCCTCCACCCGGCACTTGCGCATCATCTGGCGGACAATGACCTCGATATGCTTGTCGTTGATGTCCACGCCCTGCTGGCGGTACACCCGCAGAACCTCCTGGATGAGGTAGTTGTGGACCGCGGAGGCGCCTCTGGTGCGCAGCACATCGTGGGGGTTGAGAGCGCCGTCGTTGAGGGCGGTGCCCATCTCGATGACATCCCCGTCGCTGACCCGGAGGCCGGTGTGGGGCACGGAGTACATCTTGGTTTCCCCGCTGTCGGCCACCACATGGATGTTCAGCAGGGAGCCCTTGTGGCTCTCCTCGAAGCGGATCTTTCCGGCGATCTCCGACAGGGTGGCCATCTTCTTGGGCTTGCGGGCCTCGAACAGCTCCTCAACGCGGGGAAGACCCTGGGTGATGTCGCCGCCGGCCACGCCGCCGGTGTGGAAGGTACGCATGGTCAGCTGGGTGCCCGGCTCGCCGATGGACTGGGCAGCGATGATGCCGACAGCCTCGCCGGTGCCCACGGGCTTGCCGGCGGCCAGGTTCATGCCGTAGCACTTGGCGCACACGCCGCTCTTGGCCCGGCAGGTGAGCACC
>CAJUQS010000109.1 GCA_910588365.1 uncultured Oscillospiraceae bacterium
ACTGTGCTCCTTTCATTTTCTGACTCCCTTTCCGGGCTCTTTCTCGCCCTGATTGGGAGTCTATCTTTTTCCCTTCACCTCCGCCACAAAACTACATTTTTTCCTCGGCGTTTTTTTACATTTTATCACTGGCGATGACAACCATCAGCTATATGCTGGGGTATGAGGCAATCTTCGGTTCACCAATGAACGCATCGGCGACAATTGTATTCCTTTTTATCGTATTTGGAGCGTTTCTGACTATGTCCGGGGCTGGGCCTTTTTTCATTGATATGGCAATGAGCATTGCCGGCGGAAAGCGGGGCGGCCCGGCAAAGGTAGCTGTCATTTCCAGCGCGCTGTTTGGTACGGTTTCTGGAAACTCGGTTGCCAATGTTGTTTCTACCGGCGCATTCACCATTCCGCTGATGAAATCGGTGGGCTATAAGTCTAAATTCGCGGCCGCTGTAGAAGCGACAGCCTCCTCTGGCGGTCAGATTATGCCGCCTATTCTGGGCTCAGCCGCCTTTATTATGGCGGAGCTGGTGGGGATTCCCTATTCGGAAATTATGATGGCCTCCATTATTCCGGCTCTTCTATATTTTTATACCGTCTTTTTGATGGTGGATATTGAGGCGGCTAAAAATGGACTGGTGGGGATGGAGAAGCAGAAGCTCCCTGAGAGGAAGTACGTACTCCGCCACCTCTACATGCTCCTGCCGCTGATGGTGCTGACCACGGTGCTGACGGTCATGGGGCAGAGTCCTATCCGGGCGGCGGCCTGGGGAATCATTACCTGCATCATCATCTATATCATTCGCACGCAGGAGCTGAAGCCGGCGCTTATGAAGCTGATTCTGGATACGCTCAGCGAGGGCGCCCGTTCGGCCTGCAGCATGATCTGTGCCTGTGGAACGGCAGGAATTGTTGTGGGTGTGCTGAATATGACGGGAGCCGGCATCAAGTTCACCAGCTTTGTTTTTGACATCGCCAATGGGAGGCTGCTGCTGGCACTGCTGCTGACCATGCTGGCCAGCTTGATTCTGGGAATGGGGCTGCCTACGTCCGCTTCCTATATCATCTGCGCCGCAGTAGCGGCCCCCGCTTTGATCCGCATGGGGCTGGAGCCTCTGCAAGCCCATATGTTTGTCTTCTATTTTGCCTGTATCTCGGCGATCACGCCTCCTGTAGCCATGGCAGCCTACGCCGGAGCCAGCATCTCCGGCGCGAAGCCGATGGAGGTGGGCTTTACGGCCTGTAAGCTGGGCATCTGCGCTTTCATTGTCCCCTTTATGTTCTGCTATGCACCTTCCTTGCTGTGGATTGGCACAGTTGGAGAAATTATGCTGACGATTGTTACTTCCCTCATTGGCGCGACACTTTTGGCCTATGGGCTACAGAGGTACGCGGGGATTCTAAATACCGGCCTGGGTGTGATGCCGGCGGTCATTTTAATCGTCTTTTCTCTTCTCTTGATTATTCCGGGTGTAATGACCGATGTGGTAGGTATCTCTGGTAGTCTGCTGGTGTTCCTGTTTGTGTATTTCCGGAAAAAGAAATCTGGAGATGAGGCTTAGATGGGTGGCGCAGGAATAAAAAAAGATGGGAACGGGCGGGTGATATGCACTTTCCAGGTCCGCTGTCGGATCTGCGCTCAGGTCTCGTGCATGCCGTCCTCCACGTTGGGGATTCCGGCGGATACCAGCGGATTTTCCATGGAGAGCTGTAATGTAATTTACCAGGGCATCTGTCCGCAGTGTCAGAAAAACTGCCAAGAAATGACCGAAAAATAAGTGTTCCACTCCAGTTAGGGCATGTTTGAAAATGTCAAACGACCAAATGGCGGATCTTTTTCCGCTCTGTCCATTTTTCTTCTGCATAATATTACCCCCTATGCAGTTCTTCCTGCATAGGGGGCGTTCTGTCTATAACCATCTGCGGCGAAACAATGTTTCGCCCAAAAGTTTCTTTTGATTCTTTTCTTTTCAAAGAAAAGAATGGATACCCGTCCCTACCGGAAGTACCGCGCCGCGCTGCGGAACAGGCCCATGTCATACTCCCCGGGCACGTTCCGGTAGAGGTTGGGGCCGATGCGCTCGCTGTGGCCCATCTTGCCCAGCACCCGGCCGTCCGGGGAAGTGACGCCCTCAACGGCCTCCATGGACCCGTTGGGGTTGAACGCGGTGTCCATGGTGAGCAGGCCCTCCAGATCCACATACCGGGTGGCGATCTGCCCGTTGGCATCCAGCTTGCGCAGCAGCTCCGCCGGGGCGATGAACCGCCCCTCGCCGTGGGAGATAGGGATGCTGTAGGCCCGGCCCAGCTCCGCCTCCATCAGCCAGGGGGAGAGCCTGGAGCAGACCTGGGTGCGCACAATGGAGGACTGGTGCCGCCCGATGGTGTTATACGTCAGCGTGGGGCAGTTCTCATCGGTATCCCGGATTTCGCCGAAGGGGACCAGGCCCAGCTTCACCAGGGCCTGGAAGCCGTTGCAGATGCCCAGCATCAGGCCGTCCCGGTTTTTCAGCAAGTCATGGATGGCATCGGTAAGCCGGGGATTGCGGAGGAAGGAGACGATGAACTTCGCGGACCCGTCGGGTTCGTCGCCGCCGGAGAAGCCGCCGGGCAGGAACACAATCTGCGCGCCCTTGATGGCCTCCTCCAGCTCCAGGGCGGACTGGCGCAGGGCATCGGGGGTCAGGTTGCGGATGACCACCGTCTCCGCCTCCAGCCCCGCCCGGATGCAGGCCCGGACGCTGTCGAACTCGCAGTTGGTGCCCGGGAATACAGGGATGACCACCCGGGGCTTGGCGCACTTGTGCCCGGCCAGAACGGGAGTGGCCGTCACGCCCTTCATGGACACCGCCAGCAGCGGCAGCCCCTGGTCCGTCTCCACACGGGTAGGGTACACGTCCTCCAGAACCGCCTCGTTGAGCCGCAGCAGCTCATCGATGGCGGCGGAATCGTCTCCAATTGTGATGGCGGGAACGTCCGGCGTGTAACCACGGTCATAGGCTTCACCGGCAGAGATCCGATCGCTTTCTGTGGTGACGCCAATACGCTTGGCATAGGGGCAATCAATGTCCTCCGTCAGCTCCGCCACGATGACGCCGGGCGCCGGGGCGTACCAGTTGACCGTATCGTCCCCGCTGCGGAACCCCACCCGGTTGCCGAAGGACATCTTCATCACCGCGTCGGCCAGACCGTCCTCCGCCGCCCAGGCGGCCTTGACCCTGCCGTCCCGGCACAGGGCATGGAACGCCTCCCAGGCGGAGCGCTGTCCCTGGGCGGTGCCGTCCCCGGCAAACTTGTAAACCGGGTGGCCGCCCCCCTTGAACTCCGGGGTGATGACCTCCCCGGCCAGGATGGGGGCGATGGCAAAAGAGATGAGGGTGGGCGGCACATCCAGATCCAGGAAGGAGCCGGACATGGAGTCCTTCCCGCCGATGGCCGCCGCGCCGTAGTCCAGCTGCGCGTCCAGCGCCCCCAGCAGGGCCTGGAAGGGCTTGCCCCAGCGCTCCGGGTCCGTGCGCAGCTTTTCAAAATACTCCTGTAAGGTCAGGTATGCTTTTTTATAGTCCGCCCCGGCGGCCACCAGCTTGGCGATGGAGGCGGTCACCGCGTCGTAGGCCCCCCAGTAGGGGTTGGCGGACAGGGCCTCCGGGTCGCAGGCGCAGGCCATGACGCTGGCCTGCTCCGTCTCCTGGCCCGGCAGCACCGGCAGCAGGGCGGTCATGGACTGGGCGGGCGTGCGCTGGGTTTTGCCGCCAAAGGGCATGGTGACGCTGCCCGCGCCGATGGTGGCGTCAAAGCGCTCCACCAGTCCCCGGCGGGAGGCGTACCGCAGGCCGGAGGCCAGCTCCCGCAGGTTGGAGGGCCGCTCCACCCCGCCGCCCTCGTGCTTCGGCACGAGGACATCCGCGTGCTTCACAGCGCCGTTGGTGTCCAGGAAGGCCCGGCTCAGATCCGCGATGGTCTCCCCCCGCCACTTCATCACCATCCGGGGGCTCTCGGTGACTACGGCCACCCGGTAGGCCTCCAGATTCTCCTCCCGGGCCAGGGCGATGAAGTGCTCCTCGTCCTCGGGAGACACCACCACCGCCATGCGCTCCTGGCTCTCGGAGATGGCAAGCTCCGTGCCGTCCAGGCCGTCGTACTTCTTGCGAACCGCGTCCAGGTCAATGGTCAGCCCGTCCGCCAGCTCGCCAATCGCCACGGACACCCCGCCCGCGCCGAAGTCGTTGCACCGCTTGATCATCCGGGTTACATGGGGGCTGCGGAACAGCCTTTGCAGCTTGCGCTCCTCGGGGGCGTTGCCCTTTTGTACCTCTGATGCCATCGTCGTCAAAGATGTCAAATTGTGGCTTTTAGAAGATCCGGTGGCGCCGCCGATGCCGTCCCGGCCCGTCCGCCCCCCCAGCAAAATCACCACGTCCCCGGGCGCGGGCCGCTCACGGCGGACGTTCTTTGCCGGGACCGCCGCCGCCACCGCGCCGCACTCCAGGTGCTTGGCGGTGTAGCCGGGGTGGTAGAGCTCCGCCACGTGGCCGGTGGCCAGACCAATCTGGTTGCCGTAGGAGGAGTACCCCGCCGCCGCCGTGACGGCCAGCTTCCGCTGGGGCAGCTTGCCCGGCAGCGTGTCCGCAAAGCTGGCTCTCGGGTCGCCGCAGCCGGTGACCCGCATGGCCTGATGGACGTAGGCCCGGCCGGACAGGGGGTCCCGGATGCACCCGCCGATGCAGGTGGCCGCGCCGCCGAAGGGCTCAATCTCCGTGGGGTGGTTGTGTGTCTCGTTCTTGAACATGAGCAGCCAGTCCTGCTCCCGGCCGCTGACCACGGCGGGGACATGGATGGAGCAGGCGTTGATCTCCTCGCTCTCGTCCAGCTCGGGGAGCAGGCCCCGCTTCTTGAGGACCTTCGCGCCGATGGTGGCCGCATCCATGAGGGTCCGGGGCCGGGCCGCGGCCTTCTCGGGGCCGTAGACCTCCTCCCGGGCGGACAGGTAGCGCGCGTAGGCCGCCTGGACGTCGGGGTCCTGAATGTCAATCCCGTCCAGATGGGTGGAGAAGGTGGTGTGGCGGCAGTGGTCCGACCAGTAGGTGTCCACCACCCGGACCTCGGTGATGGTGGGATCGCGGTGCTCGGTGTCCCGGAAGTAGCTCTGCAAAAACGTCAGATCGTCCACGTCCATAGCGAGACCCAGCCTCTCCAGCAGGGCGGTGAGCTCCGCCCCGTCCAGGCCGGTGAAGCCGGTGAGCGTCTCCACCATGGGCGGCTGTTGGTGGGAGCGGGCCAGGGTGGCGGGCTTTTCCATGGATGCCTCCCGGCTCTCCACGGGGTTGATGAGGTAGCCCTTGATCTTCTCCACGTCCTCCCCACTGAGCTTCCCCTCCAGCAGATAGACCCTGGCGTGGGCCACCAGGGGCCGCTCCACCCCGGCCATCAGCTGGATGCACTGGGCGCAGGAGTCGGCGCGCTGGTCAAACTGCCCGGGCAGGGCCTCCACCGCCAGCAGCGTGTGGAGGTTCCGGGGCTGGGGGAAGGTCTCATCCCAGGTGACATCCACCTGGGGCTCGGAGAAGACCACGTGTCTGGCCCTCTCATAGACGGCGGGATCGACGCCCTCCACGTCGTACCGGTTCAGAATCCGCACGCCCTCCAGGCTTTCAATGCCCAGAAACCCCCGCAGGTCCCCCAGCAGGTTCTCCGCCTCCGGCGACAGGCCGGGGCGCTTTTCCACAAAAATTCTGTTGATCATCCGCCGTTCCTCGCTTCCAGGGCCCGCCTGCCGATATCCCGGCGGCAGAAGGCGTTTTCAAAGTGAATCCGGTCCGCCAGATCGTAGGCCCCCGCCACGGCGGCGGGCAGGTCCTCCGCCACCGCCACCGCGCCCAGCACCCGGCCGCCGCTGGTGACCAGCCGGCCGTCCCGCTCCGCCGCGCCGGCGATGTAGATCCGCTCGCTCTCCCCCAGCTCCTCCGGCAGGGTGATGGGAAAGCCCTTCTCATAGTGCTGGGGATAGCCCTTGGAGGCCAGAATCACGCAGCAGGCGGACTTTTTGCTGAACGTGACGTCGATCTTGGACAGCTCCCCCCTGGCCACGGCCAGCATGACCTCCAGCAGGCTCCCCTCCAGCAGGGGCAGCACCACCTGGGCCTCCGGGTCGCCGAAGCGGCAGTTGTACTCAATGACCTTGGGGCCGCTCTCCGTGAGCATCAGGCCGAAGTACAGGCACCCGCGGAAGGGACGGCCCTCGCTCTTCATGGCGTAGACGGTGGGCAGGAAGATCTCCTCCATGCACCGGGCCGCCACGGCCTCCGTATAGAAGGGGTTGGGCGCCACGGTGCCCATGCCGCCGGTATTGAGCCCCTCGTCGCCGTCCAGGGCCCGCTTGTGGTCCATGGAGGACACCATGGGCTCGATGGTCTCCCCGTCGGTAAAGGCCAGCACGGACACCTCCGGCCCCGTCAGAAACTCCTCAATGACCACCCGGGCGCCGCTCTCGCCGAAGAGCCGGTCCGCCATCATGGAGCGGACCGCCGCCCGGGCGCTCTCCCTGGTTTCGCAGATGAGCACACCCTTGCCCAGGGCCAGGCCGTCGGCCTTGACCACCGCGGGCAGGGGGCAGGCCTCCACATAGTCCAGCGCCGCCGCCAGATCCTCAAAGACCTCATAGGCGGCGGTGGGGATGCGGTATTTCTTCATCAGGTTCTTGGAGAAGACCTTGCTGCCCTCGATGACGGCGGCATTCTTATTGGGGCCGAAGCACAGAAAGCCCGCCGCCTCAAAGGCGTCCACCGCGCCCAGGACCAGGGGGTCGTCGGGGGCGACCACCACGAAGTCCACGGCGTTGGCCTTGGCGAAGGCCACCTGGGCGGGGATGTCCACGGCGGAAACGGAGCCGCACACGGCGTCGGCGGCAATGCCGCCGTTGCCCGGCAGGGCGAAAATCCGTTCAACCCTGGGGTCCTCTTTTAATTTCTGGATAATGGCGTGCTCGCGGCCGCCGCCGCCAATCACAAGGATTTTCATTGTTTTCCGCTCCTTTTCTTCGCGCCGTCCCGGCGCGGGGAGTGTTTGGGATCCTGTATTCATAACCTGGGGATGCCGGATGGGCGAGGTTTTTTCTCGTCAGGCAAGGGTATTTTCCGCAGGTATCCATATTGTGCAGTGACCCCATCGAGGGGTCACTGCACGATTATTCTGCACAGGCGCTCCATGCCAGGCTCGCGCTGTTCATACAGCTGCCGCCCGGCCCGACATGATCGCTGCTGTATCAGTGGTGGAACAGCCGCATCCCGGTAAAGGCCATGACCATATCGTAATCGTTGCACTTGGCAATGACCAGATCATCCCGGATGGACCCGCCGGGCTCGGCGATATACCGCACGCCGGAGCGGCGCGCCCGCTCAATGTTGTCCGCGAAGGGGAAGAACGCGTCGCTGGCCATGGCCACGCCCTTGAGGTTATCCAGCCAGGACCGGGCCTCCTGGGCCGTCAGCGGGGCGGGACGGACGGTAAAATACTTCTGCCAGTTGCCGTCCTCGCACACGTCCTCCTCGTTGCCGTTGATGTAGCTGTCAATGGCGTTGTCCCGCTCGGGCCGGCCCAGCAGGGGCAGGAAGGGCAGGGCGAGGACCTTGGGGTGCTGGCGCAGATGCCAGGTGTCCGCCTTGGTGCCCGCAAGCCGGGTGCAGTGGATGCGGCTCTGCTGGCCCGCGCCCACACCGATGGCCTGGCCGTCCACCGCGTAGCAAACGGAGTTGGACTGGGTGTACTTGAGGGTGATGAGTGCCACAATCAGATCCCGGGCCGCGCTCTCGGGCAGGTTGCGGTTGGCGGTGACGATGTTCTCCAGCAGATGGCCGCCGATCCTGAACTCGTTGCGCCCCTGCTGGAAGGTGACGCCGTAGACATCCTTGGTCTCCTGGGGGGCGGGGACGTAGTCCGGGTCAATCCGCACGATGTTGTACCTGCCGCCCCGCTTGGTCTTCAGCAGCTCCAGGGCCTCGGGCGTATAGCCGGGGGCGATGACGCCGTCGGAGACCTCCCGGGCGATGAGCTTGGCGGTGGTTTCGTCGCACACGCCGCTCAGAGCCGCCCAGTCGCCGAAGGAGCACAGCCGGTCCGTGCCCCGCGCCCGGGCGTAGGCGCAGGCCAGGGGGCTCCCGTCCAGCTCCGGCACGTCGTCCACAAAGCAGGCCCGCTTGAGTGTCTTGCTCAGGGGGAGACCCACGGCGGCGGAGGTGGGGGAGACGTGCTTGAAGGAGGTGGCGGCGGGCAGGCCGGTGGCCTCCTGCAGCTCCCTGACCAGCTGCCAGGCGTTGAGGGCGTCCAGGAAATTGATGTAGCCGGGCTTTCCGTTGAGGACCGTCACAGGCAGTTCGCCTCCGTCCCGCATGAAGATGCGGGCGGGTTTCTGGTTGGGGTTGCAGCCGTATTTCAGCTCCAGTTCGTTCATGATTGTTTCTCCTTTTTACACGTTCAGCTCCGCGCGGATGTCCTCGTCGGGATACCGCTCCAAAAGCGGGTCAATTTCGTCTCGCAAAAACGCCGTCACCTGGCCGGGCGCCCGGCCCACGTACTGCTCCGGCGCCATCTGGGCGTCGATCTCCTCCCGGGTCAGGGGGAAGAGGGGGTCCGCCGCGATGCGCTCGATGAGATCGTTGCGCCCGCCCTCCAGCTTCACCTGACGCGCGGCGGCGTGGGAGTGCCGGCGCAGGGCCTCGTGGAGCTCCTGGCGGTTTCCGCCCCGCCGCACGGCCTCCATCATGATGTTCTCCGTGGCCATGAAGGGCAGCTTCTCCATCACCCGGCGGCGGACCACCCGGTCGTAGACCACCAGTCCGGCGGTGACGTTGATATAGATCTCCAAAATGGCGTCCACCGCCAGAAACGCCTCGCTGACGGCGATGCGCTTGTTTGCGCTGTCGTCCAGCGTGCGCTCAAACCACTGGGAGGCCGCCGTCATGGCGGGGTTCACCGCGTCCTGGATGACGTACCGGGCCAGGGCGCAGATGCGCTCGCTTCTCATGGGGTTGCGCTTGTAGGGCATGGCGGAGGAGCCAATCTGGTTCTTCTCAAAGGGCTCCTCCATCTCCTCAAAGGCCTGGAGAATGCGCAGATCGCTGGCGAATTTGCAGGCGGACTGGGCCACGCCGGACAGGGCCCCCAGCACATAGGCGTCCACCTTCCGGGAGTAGGTCTGGCCGGACACGGCCACGCACCTGTCGAAGCCCATCTGCTCCGCCACCAGGCGCTCCAGCTCCAGGACCTTCCCCTCGTCCCCCTCGAACAGCTCCATGAAGCTGGCCTGGGTGCCGGTGGTGCCCTTGGCCCCCCGCAGGCGCAGGGAGTCCAGCTGGAATTCCAGGTTCTCCATGTCCATGACCAGCTCGTTCATCCACAGGGCCGCCCGCTTGCCCACGGTGGTCAGCTGGGCGGGCTGGAGGTGAGTGTAGGCAAGGCACGGCAGATCCTTGTATTTCTCCGCGAAGGCGGAGAGGTTGCGCAGCACCTGGGCGCACTTGCGCAGCACCAGCCCCATGGCGTCCCGGAGGATGAGGATGTCGGTGTTGTCCCCCACATAGCAGCTGGTGGCTCCCAGGTGGATGATCCCCTCGGCGTCCGGGCACTGCTGGCCGTAGGCGTAGACGTGGCTCATGACATCGTGGCGGACCAGCTTCTCCCGCTCCTCGGCCACGTCGTAGTTCACGTCCTCCGCATGGGCCTCCAGCTGGCTGATCTGCTCCCGGGTGACCGGCAGGCCCAGCTGGTGCTCCGCCTTGGCCAGGGCGATCCAGAGCTTCCGCCAGGTGCGGAACTTGTTGTTGTCGGAAAAGAGGTACTGCATCTCCCGGCTGGCGTACCGGGTGGAGAGAGGCGAGGTGTAGCCGTCCCGGTTTCGTTCCATCACGCGCCCTCCCCGTGCTTGTTGACGATGACGGAGTCAAATCCGCCGGAGGCCAGATCGATATAGCGGACAAAGAGGGAGACCTTGTTGTCCCCGTTGAGGCTGTCCCAGAGGCTGTCCGCCAGCGTCCGGGCGTCGGGGGCGTCCAGGCCCACCGCGATGGGCTCCCCGGCGAAGGAGGGCAGGGGGCTCCCGTCCCCCTGGTAGGTGCTGATGAAGTGGCCGGACCCCGCCTTCGGCGCCTCGTACTCATAGAAGTACCGGCAGCAGCAGGACGGATCCCCGTCCAGGCTCTTCAGAATGGAGAGGGCGTACTTGCCGCCGGCCAGGACCACGCCGGAGATGCGGGGGGTCCAGTTGGGGCCGTCGGGCTCGAAGGTGCGGGCGTGGAGGCCGTGGCGGTAGCAGTGGCCCTCCAGCATGTGCTTGCGGATGGTGTCGGTCTGGTCGCCGTTGGTGACGATGGTCACGCCGTTGTCCATCCGGCGCACCGGGTGGTAGATGATGAGGGAGGGGTCCGTCATCCTGCTCTCGTCAAACGCCCTTGTGCGGATGCCGTCCTCCGTCTCCTCAAAGATCCGGTTGCGGCTGTTCTCGCTGCGGCCCATGATGAAATAGGCGATGACGGCGCTCTTCCCGTCGGCGCTCCGGCCCAGCAGAATGCCCCGGCCGGGGTAGCTGTTGCCCCGCAGCAGGGCGCACAGGTCCTGTTTCATAGTCTTCCTTCCTTTCCGTTTCCCAATATGCGTACAACCGGACGCGTCACTCCGCCGCCCCGCCGGTCAGCTCCCTGGCGGCCAGTTCCGCCGCCTGGGGCAGCAGCTTCCACTCCGCCTCCCTCATCACCCGCCGCTGGAGGGTCTCCGCCGTATCGCCGGGGCGGACCTCCACCGCCTTTTGCAGGATGATTTTTCCGCCGTCGGGGACCTCGTTGACGTAGTGGACCGTGGCGCCGGTGATCTTGACGCCGCAGTCCAGGGCCGCCTGATGGACCCGGAGGCCGTAAAACCCCTTCCCGCAGAAGGAGGGGATGAGGGAGGGATGGATATTGATGATGGGCCCGCCGAAGCGGGCGATGAAGTCCGCGGACAGGATGCCCAGAAAGCCCGCCAGCACCGCCATGTCGATGCGGTGCTCCTCCAGGGCGCACAGGACCCGCTCCTCAAAGCGCTCCTCCCGCCGGGGGATGACAACCGCGGGAATCCCGGCCTTCTCCGCCCGCTCGATGGCCCGGATGCCCGGCTTGTCGGCGACGACAAGCCGGATGGAGCCGCTATGCAGCTCTCCCCGGTCCTGGCTGTCAATGAGGGCCTGGAGGTTGGTCCCCCCGCCGGAGGCCAGTACCGCGATGCGGGCGGTCAGCATATGACCACCTTCTCCTCGCCCCGGACAATTTCGCCGATGAGGTAGGCGTTCTCACCGCTCTCCCGGAGGACGGCCAGGGCCCTGTCCGCCTGCTCCTTGGGTACGGTGATGCTCATGCCCACGCCCATATTGAAGGTATTGTACATATCCCGCTCCGGGATGCTCCCGCTGCGGGCGATGAAGCCGAAGATCACCGGCGTCTGCAGGGCGGCCTTCTCAATCTTCGCCCCCAAGCCGTCGGGGATGGAGCGGGGGATATTCTCATAAAAGCCGCCGCCGGTGATGTGGGAGATGCCGTGGACCTCCACCTGCTCCAGCAGGGCCAGCACGGGCTTGACGTAGATTCTGGTGGGGGTCAGCAGGACCTCCCCCAGCCCCCGGCCGTCCAGGGCCCCGATGGGGGCGCGCAGATTCGCCCGCTCCACGTTGAACACCCGGCGGACCAGGGAGAAGCCGTTGGAGTGGACGCCGGTGGAGGGCAGGGCGATGAGAACGTCGCCGGGGGCGGTCCTGTTCTTGTCCACCACCCTGTCCCGGTCCACCGCGCCCACGGTGAACCCGGCCAGATCGTAGTCGTCCTCCCCCATCATGCCCGGGTGCTCGGCGGTCTCGCCGCCCACCAGGGCGGCCCCGGCCTGGACGCAGCCCTCGGCCACGCCGGAGACGATGGCGGCGATCTTCTCCGGGACGTTTTTGCCGCAGGCGATGTAGTCCAGGAAGAACAGGGGCTTCGCGCCGCAGCAGATAACGTCGTTGACGCACATGGCCACGCAGTCGATGCCGATGGTGTCGTGCCTGTCCAGCAGCTGGGCGATGCGGATCTTGGTGCCGACGCCGTCGGTGCCGCTGACCAGACAGGGGTGGGACATCCCGGCGGTATCCAGCTCAAACAGGCCGCCGAAGCCGCCGATGTTCTCCGCCATTCCGGCGGTCATGGTGCGGGCCACATGGGCCTTCATCAGCTCCACAGCCTTATAGCCGGCGGTGATGTCCACGCCGGCCGCGGCATAGGAGGCGGAGTAGCTTTCATTCATCGTTTTCCTCTTTCTTTGCCGCCTCCGGCGGCAAGGGGTGGTTGTTTCTTTTCGGTACCTTGCGGGGGCCTTTTGCCCCCGCAAGGACGGAGCGGAAGAATCACTCCTTCCCCGTCCAGCAGTAGGTGCACACCTTCTCCCGGTCGATGCCGATGGCCTCCAGGAGCCCGTCAATCGACTGGTACCCCAGGGAGCTGAAGCCCATGCTCTCGCAGATGGTGCTCAGCAGGCACTTTCCCCGCTCGCTGGCGCCGTCGGCGTACTCGTCCAGATGCCGCTGCCCCTCGTCCCCCTCCAGCTCCTGGACGATCCTGCGGGCCAGCAGCTCCATTTCGGAGGTGCTGCGGGAGAAGTTCAGATACCTGCACCCGTACATGACGGGGGGGCAGGCCGAGCGCATATGGACCTCCTCCGCGCCGCAGCTGTAGAGGAACTCGATGGTCTCCCGCAGCTGGGTGCCCCGGACGATGGAGTCGTCCACAAAGAGGAGCTTCTTCCCCTCGATGAGCTCTGAGACGGGGATCTGCTTCATCTTGGCCACCTGGCTGCGAACGTCCTGGTTTGTCGGCATGAAGGACCGGGGCCAGGTGGGGGTGTACTTGATAAAGGGCCGCGCAAAAAATTTGCCGCTGCGGTTGGCATAGCCGATGGCGTGGGGCACGCCGGAGTCCGGCACGCCGGCCACGTAGTCCACCTTGGGCAGCTGCCCCCGGGCGATCTCGTCCCGGGCCATGATCTCCCCGTTGCGGTAGCGCATGAGCTCCACGTTGACCCCCTCGTAGTTGGAGTTGGGGTAGCCGTAGTAGGTCCACAGGAAGGCGCAGATGCGCATCCTCTCCCCCGCCGGCGCCAGGGTCTCCCAGCCCTCCTCCGTTATCCGCACAATCTCGCCGGGCCCCAGCTCGTAGGCGTTGACGCAGCCCAGCTTCTGGTAGGCGAAGGACTCGAAGGACACGCAGCAGCCGTTCTCGTTCTGCCCGATGAGCACGGGCAGGCGGCCCAGCCGGTCCCGGGCGGCGATGATGCCCTCCTGGTTGAGGATGAGGATGGTGGAGGAGCCCTCAATGACCTGCTGGGCGTAGCGGATGCCCTCCACCAGCGTGCCCTTCTGGTTGATGAGGGCGGCGGTCAGCTCCGTGGAGTTGACCGCGCCGGAGCTCATGGCCATAAACTGGTGGCCGGGGTCGGAGAAATACTTCTCCACCAGCTCGTCGGCGTTGTTGATGATGCCCACGGTGGTGATGGCGTACAGTCCCAGGTGGGAGCGCACCAGCAGGGGCTGGGGATCCGTGTCGCTGATACAGCCGATTCCGCTGCGGCCGCGGAATTTCGCGATGTCCTTCTCGAACTTGGTGCGGAAGGGCGTGTTTTCGATGTTGTGGATCTGGCGCTGGAAGCCGCCCTTCCTGTCATAGACGATCATGCCGCCCCGGCGGGTGCCCAGGTGGGAGTGGTAGTCCACGCCGAAAAAGATGTCCAGGACGCAGTCCTGCTTGGAAATCGCGCCAAAAAAGCCGCCCATAATGTGTGATCCTCCTATTTTTCCCATTTCGCACAGGGATTCTCCGCCGTGCGGCCATCCCGGATGGGCCCGCGGCAGGCTACCGGGCCCCGAAGACCCGGCGCATCATCTCCTCGTAGGCCTCCTCCACGCTGCCCAGGTCCCGGCGGAAGCGGTCCTTGTCCAGCTTCTCCCCTGTCCTGGCGTCCCAGAAGCGGCAGGTGTCGGGGCTGATCTCGTCGGCCAGGACGATGGTGCCGTCCGCCAGGCGCCCGAACTCCAGCTTGAAGTCAATGAGGCGCACGCCGCACTCGGCGAAGAACGCCCTGAGCACCTCGTTGACCTTCAGCGCCATGGCGCGGATGGTGTCGATCTCCTGCCGTGTGGCCAGATGCAGCGCCAGGGCGTGGGAGGTGTTGAGCAGGGGATCGTGGAGGTCGTCGTTCTTGTAGGAGAACTCGAAGGTGGGCTCATCGAACACGATGCCCTCCTCCACGCCGTAGCGCTTGGCGAAGGAGCCGGCGGAGACGTTGCGGATGATGACCTCCAGGGGGACAATCTCCACCTTCTTCACCACGGTCTCCCGGTCGTTCAGCTCCTCCACAAAGTGGGTGGGGATGCCGGCAGCGGCCAGCTTGCCCATCAGGAAGTTGCTCATGCGGTTGTTCACCGCGCCCTTGCCACGGATGGTTCCCTTTTTCGTGCCGTCAAAGGCGGTGGCGTCGTCCTTGTAGGAGACGATGACCAGATTGGGATCGGCGGTGGCGTAGACCTTCTTGGCCTTGCCCTCGTAGAGCTGGGTGGTCTTTTCCATGGTGCGGTTCCTCCATTGTCAAAAATATACTTTTTCCTGCCGCCTCCGGCGGCAGGGGGTGGCTGTTTCTTTTCGGTACCCCGGGCTCCCGCGCCCGGACGGCGGGTTCCTTTTTGTGCGCACAAAAAGGAACCAAAAATGCGCCAGAACCAATGGTTCTGGACTCCTTTACTCAGGGCCGCCCCAAGGGGGCGTCCACCTCGGCGGGGGATTTTCGGACACGCTCCCAGGTGAAGAGCTGCTCTGCCCCGTGAACAAGAGTTTCCTACGGGGTTCTGATCTAGTGGTCTGGCGGTCAACCAACTCCGCCTGCCGGCCTCTTAAAGGGACAGAGCCTGCAAGGGGGATCCCTCCGAATCGCTGCAACGCAAATCTGCACCGCACCGATGTGCCACAGCAGGGGTCCCCGTTAGAACCCGTGGGCAGACGATAGGCAACGGCAGACGAAGGGTAAGCACTCGGGTAGAATTCACCCCGGTCCGTCGGAGCGCAAATAAATCAATCATTGGGGATTCCCAAGGGGCGAAGCCCCTGGGCAGTTTTTGGGTTACTTTTTGTCTGCACAAAAAGTAACCGCGGGGTGTGGGGGCGCGGAGCCCCCGGAAGGACGAGGCGGAAGCCTACCGGCTGAACTCCGCAATGACCTCCGCATCGGCGGCGAGGGCCCTCGCCGCCCCGGCGGCGCGGTGCTCGTCCAGCTTTGCCGCGAGAGACGCGTCCTCCACCGCCAGAATCTGAATGGCAAGCAAAGCGGCGTTGACGGCCCCGTCAACGGCAACTGTGGCAACCGGGATTCCGGAGGGCATTTGTACCGTGGACAGGAGGGCGTCAACGCCGTCCATCGCGTTGGATTTCAGAGGGATGCCGATAACCGGCAGGGTGGTCTGGGCCGCCAGCGCGCCCGCCAGATGGGCGGCCATGCCGGCGGCGGCAATGATCGCGCCGAATCCGGCGCTGCGGGCCTCCCGGGCGAACCGGGCGGCCTGGCCGGGGGTGCGGTGGGCGGAGTAGACGTGGACCTCGCAGGGTACGCCGAACGCCCGCAGCGTATCCGCTGCCTTGCGGACGACGGGCAGATCGCTGGCGCTGCCCATGATGACGGCAACCTTTTTCATGCGGTATTTCCTCCTAAAAAACAGATGGGCAGTCCCGTCCCCCAAAAGGATCAGACTGCCCAGACGGACGGCAAAGACTCCCCCACCCGCTCCCCTGTGGTGCTCCACAATTCCGTCAGTCGCGGACAGGCCCATACAATTAAAAAACCAATCTTAGGCTACCATTTTCCCGCTGAAAACGCAAGGCGAATAATGTATGAATTCTCCCCGCTTTTTTCAAGCCCTGTCTATGAAACTTCCATAAATCCGCCGTATTTTCCTGTTTCTTCTTGACTTCCCGGAAAAACTGTGCGATAGTTTTTCATGAGAGACCATGAGGTCTGAGGAGCAAACCCCAGTACGGCAGGAGGTGTCCGGCTTGAAGAGAATCCCTTCCATCACCGGCGTGTCCCCGTGCCGGACCGGCAGCGGGTGTGCATCTTGTTTGATTTTCCCGGCGTCGCGGGCGGAGCTCTCCGCCTGCGGGGCTCGGGTTTTTCTTTTTCGGAAGGAGGAGCGCAGATGATCAGAAGCTATGACTGCAAGATCGTGCTGGCCGACGGCAGCGAGTACCCGGGCTACCGCTTCGGCGCCAGGGTGGACCAGGTGTGTGAAATCGTGTTCAATACCTCCATGGTGGGCTACCAGGAGATCGTGTCCGATCCGTCCTACACCGGGCAGCTTGTGGTGATGACCTACCCCATCATCGGCAACTACGGCGTCACCGACGAGGACTATGAGACCAAGACCCCCTCCATCGGCGGGCTGGTGGTCCGGGAGTACAACGATATCCCCAGCAATTTCCGCTGCACCAAGACCCTCTCCGAGGTGCTGGAGGACCACGGCATCCCCGCCATCGAGGGGGTGGACACCCGCCGGCTGACCCGATCCATCCGGGACCACGGCAGCCGCAAGGCCCTGCTCACCGGCATCGACGTGCCGGCGGAGGAGGCAGCGGCCCGCCTGGAGGCCGCCCGGCTGCGCCGGGACCAGGTCGCCCAGGTCAGCTGCCGCAAGCGCTGGTACGCCCGCACCTCCAACCACCGCTACAACGTGGTGGCCGTGGACTGCGGCATCAAGCTGAACATCGTCCGCTCCCTGAACCAGCGGGGGTGCAACGTCACCGTGGTGCCCTACGACACCCCGGCCAAGATCATCGAGGACATGGAGCCCGACGGCATCTTCCTCTCCAACGGCCCCGGGGACCCGGAGGACGTGACGCCGGTGATCGAGCTGGTGCGCCAGCTGCGGGGGAAGCGCCCCATCTTCGGCATCTGCCTGGGCCACCAGATGATCGCCCTGGCCTACGGCGGGCGGACCTATAAGCTGAAATTCGGCCACCGGGGCGGCAACCACCCGGTGAAGGAGCTGGCCACCGGCAAGCTGGAGATCACCAGCCAGAACCACTCCTACGCCGTGGACGCGGACTCCCTGGCCGGGACGGGGTTGGCTGCTACCCACGTCAACGTGCTGGACAACACGGTGGAGGGCCTGGCATGCCCCCGGGACAGGGTGTTCTCCGTCCAGTATCACCCGGAGAGCGCCCCCGGCCCCCAGGACAGCGGGTACCTCTTCGACCGGTTCATCGCCATGATGGAGGAGGAGAAGCGCCATGCCTAAGAGAACGGATTTGAGGAAGATTCTGGTCATCGGCTCCGGCCCCATCGTCATCGGGCAGGCTGCCGAGTTCGACTACGCCGGCACCCAGGCCTGCCTGGCCCTGCGGGAGGAGGGGTACGAGGTGGTCCTTGCCAACTCCAACCCCGCCACCATCATGACCGACACCACTGTGGCGGACAAGGTGTACATGGAGCCGCTGACGGTGGAGTATCTGGCCAAGATCCTCCGCTTCGAGCGGCCCGACGCCATCGTCCCCGGCATCGGGGGGCAGACGGGGCTGAACCTGGCCATGGAGCTCCAGCGCCAGGGCATCCTGGACGAGTGCGGCGTGGAGCTGCTGGGCACCAGCTATGAGAGCATCCAGCGGGCCGAGGACCGGGAGCTGTTCAAGGCGCTGTGCCTCCGCCTGGGCGAGCCGGTGGTCCCCTCCCGGATCACCCGCGGCCCCGACGAGGCGGCGGAGGCGGCTGCGGAGATCGGCTATCCGGTCATCCTCCGCCCGGCCTTTACCCTGGGGGGCACCGGCGGCGGCTTTGCCGGGGACGAGGAGGAGCTGCGGCTGATGATGAAGAACGCCCTGGAGCTCTCCCCCGTCCACCAGGTGCTCATCGAGAAGAGCATCAAGGGCTATAAGGAGATTGAATACGAGGTGATGCGCGACGCCAACGACACCGCCATCACCATCTGCAACATGGAGAACATCGACCCTGTGGGCATCCACACCGGGGACTCCATCGTTGTCGCCCCCAGCCAGACGCTGACCAACAAGGAGTACCACCTCCTGCGCGACAGCGCCCTGCGCCTCATCCGCGCCCTGGAGATCGAGGGCGGGTGCAACGTCCAGTTCGCCCTGGACCCCCAGTCCTTCCAGTACTACGTCATCGAGGTCAACCCCCGGGTGTCCCGCTCCTCCGCCCTGGCCAGCAAGGCCAGCGGCTACCCCATCGCCCGGGTGTCCGCCAAGATCTCCGTGGGGCTCCGCCTGGACGAGATCCGGATCGCCAACACCCCCGCCTGCTTCGAGCCCGCCCTGGACTACGTGGTCACCAAGATGCCCCGCTTCCCCTTTGACAAGTTCGGCTCCGCCAGCAACGTGCTCTCCACCCAGATGAAGGCCACCGGAGAGGTCATGGCCGTGGGCCGCACCCTGCAGGAGAGCATCCTCAAGGCCGTGCGCTCCCTGGAGGGCGGCGTGGGCCACATCTACATGGAGAAGTTCAACGACTGCACGGAGAAGGAGCTGCTGGACTATATCCGCCTGGGCACCGATGATCGCATCTTCGCCATCGCGGAGCTGATGAGCCGCCATACCGACCTGGGCCAGATCGCCACCGCCACCCAGATCGACATGCTGTTCCTGGACAAGATCTGCAACATCGTGCGCTACGAGGAGGAGATCAAGCAGCGCCCCTGGGACCCGGAGATTCTGCGCAAGGCCAAGCGCCGGGGCTTCTCGGACAGGGCCATGGCCTGGCTGTGGAAGTGCACCGAGCGGGAGGTGTACGACAGGCGCCGGGAGCTGGGCATCTTCCCGGTGTATAAGATGATCGACACCTGTGCCAGCGAGTTCGACAGCTACATCCCCTACTTCTACTCCACCTACGAGGACGAGAACGAGTCCGTCGTCTCCGGCAATAAGAAGATCATCGTCCTGGGCTCCGGCCCCATCCGCATCGGCCAGGGGGTGGAGTTCGACTACTCCACCGTCCACGCCGTCCAGACCATCAAGAAGAGCGGCTACGACGCCATTATCATCAACAACAACCCCGAGACTGTCTCCACCGACTACACCTGCTCCGACAAGCTCTACTTCGAGCCTCTGACGGTGGAGGACGTGATGAACATCGTCGAGCTAGAGAAGCCCGAGGGGGTCATTGCCTCCCTGGGGGGACAGACCGCCATCAACCTGGCCCAGCCCCTGCGGGACCACGGCGTGAAAATCATCGGCACGGACTGCGCCGCCATCGAGCGGGCCGAGGACCGGAAGATCTTCGAGCAGGTCCTCCACCAGCTGGACATCCCCCAGCCCCGGGGCGAGGCCGTCACCAACATCGAGGACGGCGTCCGGGCCGCCGGGGAGATCGGCTACCCGGTTCTCGTGCGCCCCTCCTTCGTGCTGGGGGGCCGGGCCATGGAGATTGTTGCCAACGAGGAGATGCTCCGCCGGTACCTGAAAAACGCCGTGGAGGTGGACGCGGACAAGCCCGTGCTGGTGGACAAGTACATCATCGGCAAGGAGGTGGAGGTGGACGCCATCTGTGACGGGACGGACGTGTTCGTGCCCGGCATCATGGAGCTGGTGGAGCGCACCGGCGTCCACTCCGGGGACTCGGTCAGCGTCTACCCCGCCTTCTCCATCTCCCAGGACGTAAAGGAGGTCATCCTGGACTACACCAGGAAGCTGGGCCTGGGCATCGGCATCGTGGGGCTGTACAACATCCAGTTCATCGTGGACCGGCAGGAGAAGGTGTACATCATCGAGGTCAACCCCCGCTCCTCCCGGACCGTCCCCTTCCTCTCCAAGGCCACCGGCTGGTCCCTGGCGGACATCGCCACCAAGGTCATATTGGGGGAGAGCCTCCGGGACCAGGGCATCACCGAGCTCTACCCGGCGGAGAAAAAGCGCTGGTACTGCAAGGTCCCGGTATTCTCCTTCAGCAAGCTCTCCGGCCTGGACACCTATCTCTCCCCGGAGATGAAGTCCACCGGCGAGGCCATCGGCTACGACGACAGCCTGCCCTACGCCCTCTACAAGGCCATGCAGGCCGCGGGCATGAAGCTGCAGGATCACGGCACGGTCCTCCTCTCCATCTGCCCCGAGGATCTGGAGGAGGCCCTGCCCCTGGTGGGCCGGTTCTACTACCTGGGCTTCAACATCGAGGCCACCACCGGCACCGCCCGCTTCCTCAAGGAGCGCGGCATCCGCACCCGGGTCCGCCGGGACTACACTGAGGACCCCGCCGACATCACCGAGGCCATGCGCAGCGGCAAGGCGGCCTACCTCATCAACACCCGCAACCCCCGCTCCGCCGAGCACGTCAGCGCCGGGGTGGAGATGCGCCGCCTGGCCATTGAGAACAACGTCACCACCTTCACCTCCCTGGACACCGTCCGGGCCCTGCTGGACGTGCTGGAGGCCATCTCCAGCCGGATCTCCACCATTGACGCGTGACACCGCGATACCGCGATACTTTTTCTTTGAAAAGAAAAAGTATCCAAAAAGAAACTTTTGGCGCAAAACTGCGTTTTGCTTAGAAGCTGTACCAATAGGCGCCGGATAAAAAGTTTTTGAGATTTTAGACTTTTGTAACATTCTCTGCTGGTTTTGTTAACAACCTTCGGGTATCCTTAATCTTGCAAGTGACAAGACTTCTTTTTCATCTGATCCTCCAAACCATAAGGAAGCCAGGGGGCCCTCGGGCCCCCTGGCTTCCTTATTCCCCGCCTTCAGCGCTTTCCGTGAAACAGCCTTCCTGTCAGGTTTCCCGCCAGGACAATGGCCGCGTAGACAACGGCGTAGCTCCAGGCGGACGCGTTGTAGTAGAGCGGGACCGCCGGCACAAACAGGACCAGCGCCGCCGCCGGGAGCAGCGGGCTGAAGCCCACACGCAGGCCGCACACCAATGCCGCGATGAACGCGGCCAGCGGCATGACGCACAGCATGAGGAGCATGGCGCTCCCCGTATCCCTCATCAGAAGGGGCAGGAGGTAAAAGTCCGCCGCCAGTACGGCGAGGCAGGGGATAAGCGCCGTGAGTTTCTTCTTCATGTTCCGTCCTCCAATTGGAAAAGTTCCTCAACGGTGGTTTGCAGGTGCCGGGCCAGCTTCATGGCCAGCTCAAGGGTGGGGTTGTACTTGTTGTTCTCCACCGCGATGATCGTCTGCCGGGAGACGCCCAGGGCCGCCGCCAGATCCTCCTGGCGGTACCCCTTCGCCTTGCGCAGCTCCTTGATTCGGTTCGTCATACCCGGACGCCCAGAATCGCGACGGCCGTCACCGCCGCCGCCAGGACCCCCGCGGCCGCGCAGGCCAGCACCACCATCCGGGCCAGCGGCCCCGTCTCACAGGAGTCCTCATCGTCCTTCACCGCGTTCCGGGTCAGCGCCATCTGAGAGAAGGACTGGATCAGCGCCGCCGCGCCCAGCAGCAGGCATGGAAGCAGGTTCAGCCTGGTGTGGTGGATATACACCCGGCAGCTCTCGTACAGGGACCAGCACAGCAGCGCGGCCACCAGAAACAGGTAGGCGTTGCGCTGGGCCCGAAAGAGAATGAACCGCTCCATCTCGTCCGGCTTGCGCAGCCCCAGCTTTTTCCAAAATCTGTTCATGACATTCCCTCCGGACATATTGTCCTCTCTGTTCTCGTGTTCCAGCTCCTATTTCCTGCGGGGCGCGGCAAACAGGAGCACCATGACGGCCCCATAGACCGCATAGATAAAATAGGTGACAGAATTGCTCCACGGAAAGCCCGCCTCCGGGTGGGTGAAGGCGAAGGCCAAAAAGGCCAGCGCAAGCACCAGCATGGCGGACGCGATGATTCGGGATGTTTTTCTGGACAGCATCGTCTTATCCCCCTCTCTCCCGGTATCTGTCAGGCACGCCAAAAAGTAAAGAGCTCTTAACATTTCCCATCTTAGCACAGCGGCGGCAAAATGTCAAGAGCTCTTAACATATTTGATGCGCCGCGCCCCTCCCCGGACGCCGGTCCGGGACTTTTGCAGAAAGCTCTTGACTTGGAGTCCACTCCATAGGCTATAATACTGGCATCTGCAAGGGCCGCAGCGTCAAATCTTTTTATCTAAAGGAGTCAGAATATGGAAAAGGCAAAGGTTTATTTTACGGAGGAAATCACCCCCGCTTCCCTCCAGAAGATCTATCACGCCCTGGGCGTCAGCCTCAAGGGCAAGGTGGCCGTGAAGATCTCCACCGGCGAGCCCGGCGGCCACAACTTCCTCCAGCCCGCCCTCATCGCCCCCCTGGTTCAGGAGCTGAACGGCACCATCGTGGAGTGCAACACCGCCTACGCCGGCCGGCGCAACACCAGCGAGGCCCACTGGCAGACCTTCAAGGACCACGGCTTTGCGGACATCGCCCCCTGCGACCTCATGGACGAGGACGGGGACATGGCACTGCCCATCACCGGCGGCAAGCGCATCCACGAGAACTTCGTGGGCAGGAACCTGGCCAACTACGACTCCATGCTGATGCTCTCCCACTTCAAGGGCCACCCCATGGCCGGACTGGGCGGCGCGCTGAAGAACATGTCCATCGGCGTGGCCTCCGCCCGGGGCAAGCAGTGGATCCACACCTCCGGCAGCGGCGAGACCTCCTTCGATGCCCTGATGAATTCGGATCACGACGGCTTCCTGGAGTCCATGGCCGACGCCGATCAGTCCGTCATGGCCTACATGGGGACGAAGAACATCGTCTATATCAACGTGGCCAACCGCCTGAGCGTGGACTGCGACTGCTGCGCCGCCCCGGCGGACCCGGAGATGATGGACATCGGCATTTTCGCCTCCCTGGACCCCGTGGCCGTGGATCAGGCCTGCGTGGACGCGGTCTACGCCTCCAAGGACCAGGGCAAGGCCGCCCTCATCGAGCGCATGGAGTCCCGCAACGGCGTACTCACCATCCAGGCCGCCGAGAATCTGAGCCTGGGTACACGGGAGTACGAGATCGTCCGCATCTGACATCTGTCTGAAGGCGGCGTCAAGGTATCTTTTTCCGGAATTCTACAGCTTGGAATCAGCAGAGAGGGGAACGGGCAGCCCGTTCCCCTCTCCATTTGTCCCCTCTCAGTTTTCCTTGATCGCCTGGGTGCGGTAGACGAACTTCACCTGGTCCTCCGCTCCGCCGTTTCCGGAGAAGGAGGTATAGCTCCCGGCCGCGTCGGCGACGGCGCGGATCCGATCCGTCAGGCCGGCCAGATCGCCGTCCACCGCGTCCACCAGCTTCTGGATGCCCTTCTCGTCAAATTCCCGCAGTCCGCCGGAGAGCTCCCCCGCCCCGTCCCGGAGCTGGGTGATGCCGCCGGTCAGGGCCGGGACGCCGCTCTGGAGCTGGACGAGGCCCCCGCGCAGCTGGGCCGCACCGTCCGCCAGCTGGACCGCGCCCTCCCGCAGGGCTCCCGCGCCCGCGCTCAGCTGCCCAGCGCCTGCACGGAGCTCGTCCGCGCCTGCCTGGAGCCGGGCTGTGCCGTCCGCGAGGCCCGCTGCCCCCTCCGCGGCCTGGGCGACGCCCGCCGTATAGCCCGCAAGCCCCTGGCAGAAGGCGCTGTAGCTGTCCAGGGACGCCTTCAGCCCGGCCACCTGCTTCCCGGCGGGCGTCCCCTTCAGGGAGGCGGACACCCCGTCCAGCACCTGGGCATAGTTCTCCGCCGTCAGGGCCGGAACCTCACCGCCGGCGGCCCTCAGCTGGCTCTCCGCCGAGGCGAGGAGTGTCTCAAAGACCTTCTGGGCGCCGCCGTTCAGGGTGTCGTTCTGGGCGGCCAGGGTCTCCAGCCCCTGGTCCAGGGCCTTGGCACCCTCGTCCAGCTGCTGTACGCCCAGGCCCAGGGTCCCGGCCCCCTCCTTCAGCTCCTCCGCGCCTGTGTGGAGCGCGCCCGCGCCCTCCTTGAGTTCGTCCGTCCCCTGACAGAGGCCGTCCGCCCCCTCCGCCAGCTGGTCAATGCCGCCGGCCAGCTGGCCTGACCGCTCCAGCAGCTCGCTCAGGCCGTCGCGGAGCTGGTCAGAGCCGTCCATCAGCTGATCCATGGCGTCGGCCAGCTCCCGGAGGGACCCGCTCAGATCGCCGGCATCGTCCAGCTTCCCGGTGTCGAGGTCCGAGAAGAAGCTGCCGTCGGCAATGGTAAAGGTCTCGGCCAGGCGGAAGTCCGTGACGTCGGCACGCACCTCCACGCTGTCCGGGATCTCCAGCTTCCCGCTGTCCAGGTCCAGACTCTCCTGAAGGCCCGGAAAGGCGATGCCGGCCGCCACCGTGCGGCTCCCGTCGCTGTAGATCCGGCCGCTGGAGATCTCCACGTTGGTGAATACGTCGTTGTCCAGCACCATGCCGGTAAGCATGGCGAAGGGGACATAGATCCGCTCCATCCGGCCGTCAAGCTCCACCTCCCGGTACTGGCGGTTGACATAGTCAAAGCGGATGACCACATGGCCGCTCTTCCCCGCCAGCTCCCCAGCCGTCACGGTTTTGCCGTCCAGTGTGTAGGAGATCCTCATCTCCACCGGCAGCGCCCCGTCCGAAACGCCCTGGCAGTAGATGTCCCTCCCCTGGGCGTCCCAGACCACGGCCCCGTCCTGAAGGGCGGCGCTCTCGTTCCCCTTCACGTTCTCCAGCCCCGCAAGGCCGGCGGGGCCGGCCAGCGCGGCGCTTCCCGCGGTATTTTTCAGCCAGTCGCTGACGATCACCTTTTCCACGCCGCCGTCGGACCCGGCCAGCACGTATACGGTTTCATCCTTCACGGGGGCGGCGGCGTCAGCCGCCGCTGCCGCCCGGGAGACAGCGGGAAGCGGGGCGGCGCTCTCGCTGCCCGAGGCCAGGGCGCTGTACGCGCCGCCCATGCCGGTCAGTACAAGTGCCGCGCACAGGCAGGGCACCGTGATCTTCATAACGGACTTTTTCATTTTACATATACCTCCTGATTTAAGACCTTGTCGTTTTGTTTCTGCTTCATGCCAGCCGTTGTGGCGCAGATGAGCCTGTCGCACAGGAGCAGCAGCGCCGGCAGGGCGAAGATGACGGAGACCATGCTGACCACGGCCCCCCGGGCCATGAGCATACACATGGAGCTGATGATGTCCAGCTCCGAGTAGAGCGCCACGCCGAAGGTGGCGGCAAAGAGCCCCGTGCCGGAGACGAGGATGGAGGGGATGGACGTGGCCAGGGCCGTGTGGACCGCCCCCCTCTTGTCCGCGCCGCCCATGCGCTCCGCCTTATAGCGGGTGGTCAGCAGAATGGCGTAGTCCACGGTGGCTCCCAGCTGGATGGTGCTGATGCAGATGGGGGCGATAAAGGGCAGGCTCTGGCCCAGGTAGTGGGGCAGGCCCAGGTTGACGAAGATGGCCGCCTCAATGACCGCGATGAGGATGAAGGGCAGGGTAAAGCTCTTCTCCACCAGGGCGATGATGAGAAAGATGGCGATGATGGACACGGTGTTGACCACCTTGAAGTCCCGGTCCGTTGTCTCGATCATGTCCTTCATGCAGGGGGCCTCGCCGATGAGCATTCCGCTGGGGTCGTACCGCTTGAGGATAGCGTTCAGACGGCTGATCTGGCCGTTGACCTCGTCGCTGGCCACCTTGTATGAGGAGTTGATAAGCAGCAGCTCCCATTTATCGCTCTTGAGGAGGGCGGTGACGGACTCCGGCAGCAGCTCCTCCGGCACCCGGGGACCGATGGCGGACTCCAGGCCCAGCACGCAGCGCACCCCGTCCACCGTCTCCATCTCCTCTGTCATGGCCCGCGCCTCCCTTGCGGGAAGGCCCGCGTCCACCAGGAGCATGTGGGTGGAGGCCACATCGAACTCCTCGCTCAGCTTGCTGTTGGCGATGACGTAGGCCATGTCCTCGGGCAGGCACTGGCCCATGTCGTAGTAGACCTCGCTGTTGGTCCGGTTGTACCCGGCCAGGGCCGGGGGCACCGTCAGTGCGAAGAGTACCAGGCACACCGGGAACGCCTTCACCACCCCGCCGGCGAAGCGGCGCGTGTCAGGGATGAGGGCGCGGTGCCGGGTCTTCTGCAGCGGCCGGTCAAAGACCAGAATCATGGCCGGCAGCACCGTCACGCAGCCCAGCACCCCCAGCAGAACGCCCTTGGCCATGACGATGCCCAGATCCCGGCCCATGGTGAAGCTCATGAAGCACAGTGCGATGAAGCCGGCCACCGTGGTGATCGAGGAGCCCACTACCGAGGCCAGGGTGGCCTGGATGGCGGCGGCCATGGCCTCCCGGCTGTCATCGTGGAGGCGGCGCTGCTCGTTGTAGCTGTTCCACAGGAAGATGGAGTAATCCATGGTGACCGCCAGCTGCAAAACGGCGGAGAGGGCCTTGGTGATGTAGGAGATCTCCCCCATGAAGTAGTTGGTGCCCAGATTCAGCAGGATCATCATGCCGATACTGGCCAGGAACACGAAGGGGATCAGCCAGCTGTCCAGCAGGAGCAGCATGGCGCCGCAGGCCAGCGCCACCGCCAGGCCCACATAGATGGGCTCCTCCCGCTCGCACAAATCCTTCAGATCCGTCACCAGGGCGCTCATGCCGGAGACGAAGCACTGCTCCCCGGCGATGGAGCGGATCTCCCGGATGGCGTCCATGGTCAGATCCGAGGAGGTGGAGGTGTCAAAAAACACCGCCATCATGGTGGCGTTCTCCGTGTTGAACGCCCGGTAGAGCTCCTCCGGCAAAAGCTCCATGGGTACCGCCAGATCGAAGATGGAGTCGTACCACAGCACGGTGTCCACGTGCTCCACCCGCTCCACGCCGGCCTTGACCGCCGCGGCGTCCTTTGCCGGCATATCCTCCAGAATGAGGAAGGAAAAGGCCCCCTTGCCGAACTCCTCCAGCAGCTCCTCCTGGCCCGCCACGGTCTCCATGTCCCCGGGCAGGTAGTCGAGCATGTCGTAGTTGATGCGGGTCCCCGCCGCCCCCAGGACGGAGGGAACCATCAGCGCCAGGGCCAGCACGAGAATCGGAATCCGGTACCTCACAACCCCTTTGGAAAAACGCATAGCCTCAAGTTCATCCTTTCTTTCCGGGGCGTCCGCCCCTCTTGTTTACAGGCCATAGTATAGCGCCAAAGGAGGTATTTGAACAGGGACAGGAAAAGCCCCTGTGCCCAAAAATGGGGCACAGGGGCCGATGCGGCTCAATTTGGGACGGAACACGGAGAGTGTCCTACTGGCGCAGGACCTCCACCTCGGTGACGCCATAGCGGGCAAAGAGCGCCATCTCCGCCGGGCCGATGCGCTCGCCGGACACGGCGATGGGCACCGCCGGCGGGCAGGAGACCGTAGGCGCGCCGCACACCCGGCCCAGGGCCCGGTCCACGGGCACCCGCTCCCGGGGCGCCATGAGCGCCTGGCGGATGGAGGCGGCCCGCTCCCCCCCGGCGGGGGACAGCGGGCCCTTCCGGGACGGGGGGGCGGAATTGGATCCCAGGGCGGACAGCAGCCGGGCCCGGTCCTGCAGGGTGTTCTCCGGCGAGGCCATCAGGACCAGGAAGTCCCGGTCCGCGTACTCGCACTCCACCCCCTCCCGCCGCAGGCGCTGGGCCAGCTCCTGGCCGGTGAGCCCGGCGGGCATCCGCAGCGTCAGGCGCAGAGGGTCGGAGGGCTCCACCTGCCAGCCGGAGGCGGACAGGTGCCCCCGCAGCTCCGCCAGCTCCTCCGCGGCGGCGGCCAGCCGCCCGGCGTAGCCCTCCGCCAGATAGCGGCTGCACAGATCCAGGGACGCCAGGGTCAGATAGGAGGGGCTGGTGGATCCAAAGAGCTCCATGGAGGCCCGGGCGTTTTCGGCAAAGGACGCCGGCGCGTCCTTCCCGATGTGGAGGTAGGCCCCGCCGGTGAGAACGGGCAGCGTCTTGTGGGCGCTGTCGCAGCAGACGGCCGCCCCCAGATCCAGGGGGTGGCGGGAGGGGTTCAGGAAGCGCAGGTAGGCCCCGTGGGCGTTGTCCACCGTCAGGATGGTCCCCCGGCGGCGGCAGATCTCCGCTGCGGCGGCCAGATCCGCCTGGTTCCCCAGATAGTCGGGGCTGGTGAGGTACACCGCCGCCGGCGGCCGGGGGAGGTCCGCCAGGGTCCGCTCCAGGGTCCCCGCCGTGACGGGGCAGGCGCACAGGGAGCGGCTGCCCCCCTCCGGCCAGAGCCAGACCACCTCCAGATCCAGCAGGGCGGCGGCGTAGACAAAGGCCTTGTGGACATTCCGGGCGGCCACCACCACCGGGTCCGCCCCCGCCGGGCGGCAGGTCAGCGCCAGATGGAGCATGGCCCGGATGCACTGGCTGGAGCCCTCGGTGGAAAAGAGGGTCCGGCGGGAGCCGAAGAGCTCCGACGCGCTCCGCTCACTGGCGGCGATGATGCCCTCCGCCTCGTAGAGGGCGTCTGCCCCGGCGATCTCCGTGATGTCCATCTCCTCGCACCCCAGGAAGGGGCGGCCCTTGTGGCCGGGCATGTGGAACCGGGCCGTTCCGGACAGGCTGTACTGCCGGACGAAGTCCGCAATCGGCGTCTTCATTCACCCTCTCCCCCCAGACAGCGGGCCGCCTGGAGCATAATGGCGCACTCCATGCGCTTGCGGAAGAGCTCGCACCCGGCCCCGTACACCCCCCGGATGGACCCGGAGGCGTGGTAGGCGTTGGCGGCACAGCCGCCGGAACAGTAGAGCTTCGCCCAGCAGCCGGCGCACTCGGGCCGGGCATAGACGTTGCAGGCGCGGAATTCCTCCCGCAGCGCCGTGTTGGTGACGCCCTGCCACACGTCCCCCAGCCTGAAGCGCTCCTCCCCCACGAACTGGTGGCAGGGGTACAGGTCCCCCCAGGGGGTGACGGCCATGTACTCGGTGCCGGATCCGCAGCCGGAGATGCGCTTGTATATGCACGGACCCCCGGTGAGATCCAGCATGTAGTGGTAGAAGGTGATGGGGCGCCCCGCCCGCTCCCGGCGGAGCATCTCCTCCGCCAGCAGCTCATACTGCCCCTTGACGATCTCCAGATCCGCCTCCGTCAGGCCCGCCGGGTCGCCGGGGGCGCAGACCACCGGCTCCATGCTCAGCTGGTCAAAGCCCAGATCCGCCATGTGGAAGAGATCCCTGGTAAAGTCCGGGTTGGCGTGGGTGAAGGTGCCCCGCATGTAGTAGTCCTTCCCCCCCCGGGCCTCCACCAGCTTCTGGAACAGGGGGACAATGCGGTCGTAGCTGCCCCGCCCGGCGTAGTCCACCCGGAGGCGGTCGTGGATCTCCTTCCGCCCGTCCAGGGAGAGGACCACGTTGCTCATCTCCCGGTTGGCGAAGTCGATGACCTCGTCGTCAATGAGCACCCCGTTGGTGGTCAGGGTGAAGCGGAACCTCTTGCCATGGGGCCCCTCCTGGGTGCGGGCGTAGGCGACCAGATCCTTGACCACCTGCCAGTTCATCAGGGGCTCGCCGCCGAAAAAGTCCACCTCCAGGTTGGTGCGGGTGCCGGAGTGGGCGATGAGGAAGTCCAGGGCCTGTCTGCCCACCTCGAAGCTCATGAGGGCCCGCTCGCCGCTGTACTTTCCCTGGCTGGCGAAGCAGTAGGCGCAGTTGAGGTTGCAGGTGTGGGCCACGTGGAGGCAAAGGGCCTTGACCACGTCGCCGGAGCGGGCCTTGAACTCCCCCGCCATGTCCGCGAAGGTGTCCGGCGTGAAGAGCTTCCCCGCCGTCTTCAGCGCCTCAATGTCGTCCAGGCAGGCCGCAATCTCCCCCCGGTCCACGCCGGGCCGGCCGCCAAATGTCTCCAGCAGCTTCTCCGCCAGCTCCTGCCGGGGCAGCTGCTCATACAGGGCGATGGCATCATAGGCCACCTCGTCTACCACGTGGATGGAGCCGGAGCAGACGTCCAGGACAATGTTGTACCCACCCAGCTGAAATTGATGTACCATCTCTAAAGAATCCTCCGTTTATGTTACACACACGCAGGTATAAAAAAGCGCCGCCCGGAAAGGCGGTGCCCTTTTATGATGTATGATATGGTCTCAGAATCGGTATTCACGGCCTCAAGCGCCGTCCGGCCGGGGCCTTTCCCGCCCTTACAGCATTCTCGGCGATGAAGACAGATCCTTACTTCTTGCTCTCACACTTCTGGTTGGCGACACCGCAGCTGGTCTTGCAGGCGGACTGGCAGGATGTCTGGCACTCGCCGCAGCCGCCGTTCTTCGCGCTCTCGCACAGGCTCCGGGTCTCAAGGGTCTTGATTCTATCCATGATAGGTTCCTCCTATAATTTGGTTTCATTGCCGCACAACGGCATATTATAGGGTTATTCTAGCACACCGGCGGCGCAAAAGCAAGGGGGCCGGACGAAAAACTTCCTGTATTTCCCGCGAAAAAACGGGAAATACAGGAAGCGGGGGCCTCAATTTACGCGCTCTTCTTACCGGTTATGTTCTTCAGCACCAGCAGCGCCCCGATGGTCAGGGCCGCGCCCACGAGCAGGCAGATGACGGCGTTCTGCACAAAGCCGGCTATAATAAAGGTGACGAAGCTGACCGCCGCCACGGTGATGGCGTAGGGGAGCTGGGTGGACACGTGGGTGACGTGGTCGCACTGGGCTCCGGCGGAGGCCATGATGGTGGTGTCGGAGATGGGGGAGCAGTGGTCGCCGCACACGGCACCGGCCAGGCAGGCGGAGATGCCGATGGTCAGCAGGGTGCTGCTGGGATCAAAGACAGAGACCACGATGGGGATCAGGATGCCGAAGGTGCCCCAGCTGGTGCCGGAGGCGAAGGCCAGCAGGCAGGCCACCAGGAAGATGACCGCGGGCAGCATGGCGTACAGGAAGCTGGAGGCGCCCCGCATGACGCCCTCCACGAACACATCCGCGCCCAGGGCGCTGGTCATGCTCTTCAGGCTCACGGCCAGGGTGAGGATGGTGATGGGGGGCACCATGGCGATGAAGCCCTTGGGCACGCAGGCCATGGCCTCCTTGAAGCTCAGCACCCGGCGGGCCACCAGATAGATCACGATGAGGATCAGGCTCAGCAGGCCGCCCCAGGGCAGGCCGATGAAGGCGTCCGTGTTGCCGAAGGCGCCGATGAAGTCGCCGGCGCACTCCGTGCCGCCCCAGGCGTCCACACCGAAGAAGCCGCCTACGTAGATCATGCCCACGGTACACAGGACGAACAGGATGATGACGGGAATCACGAGGTCCATGACCTTGCCCTTGGAGCTGCCCTGATCATCCTCAATGTTCTCCAGGGCACCCAGCTCGCCCTTCCGCTGGGCGTTCATCTCGTGGAGCTTCATGGGACCGTAGTCGAACTTCATCGCAGCGATGGCGATGATGAACACGAAGGTCAGCAGGGAGTAGAAATTGTAGGGAATGGCCCGGATAAACAGCTCGATGCCGCTGATGCCGGTGTCCAGATCGGAGGCCACGCCGGAGACGGCGGCGGCCCAGGAGGACACGGGGGCGATCATACACACCGGGGCGGCGGTGGCGTCGATGAGGTAGGCCAGCTTGGGGCGGGAGATCTTGTGGCTGTCGGTGACGGGGCGCATGACGCTCCCCACGGTGAGGCAGTTGAAGTAGTCGTCGATAAAGATCAGCACGCCCAGCACGAAGGTGGCCAGCATGGCGCCCACCCGGCTCTTGATATTCTTTTCCGCCCAGCGGCCGAAGGCGGCGGAGCCGCCGGAGGCGTTGACCAGGGCAACGATGATGCCCAGCAGCACCAGGAACAGGAAGATGCCGGCGTTGCCCTCAATGGCGGACACCAGCCCGTCGTTGACGATGGTATCCAAGGTGGCGACCGGGGCGAAGTTGCACCGGAACAGCGCGCCCACCAGGATGCCGATGAACAGGGACGAGTAGGCCTCCTTGGTGATGAGTGCCAGGCCGATGGCCACGATAGGCGGCACCAGCGCCCAGAAGGTGGCGTACATGCTGGATACGGCCTCGCCGTCGCCGGAGGCGAAGGCGGTGAGGGTCAGCGCCATGCAGGCCGCGGCGGCCAGCACCAGGGCGAGGGCCCTCCGGTTTCTCGGGGTTCTCATTGGTTCGTTCCTCCTAAAAAAGAAAATCAGTCATGATGCAATCATGACTGAAAACGCGCGGACGCACGAACCGTCATGACAGCTCTCCACGTTTCCGTGACAGTCCGCCGGATCTTCTCCGTCGGCCCAGCAGCCACCCCGCCAGACAGCGGCGGTGACGCTTCGGCGGCAGTCCCTTTCCCTCCCCCGCTGTCTGACGTCTGGGTGGAGAGGTACTCCTGGCGGCCGCGCCTCTATCATAACCTTATTTTTCCAAATCCCCGGGATTTGGATAAGTTTATTATATCTGGAATTCGTCATTTGTCAATACAAACTGTCATATTTGCGGAAATTTGATTTCCGCATGAAAAATCCGGCAATCATACATTTGATTCAAGCCGTTTTGCTCGCCGCAGCATGCGTCGGCAGCCGCAAAACACGGCATCTATTACTTCCGCTCTTTCTGTTCGGAAGCAATAATATGGCCAATCGACCTGAGAAACAGGAAAAAAGCGTCGGGAACCGCCCGGGAAAGCCGGCGGTACATTTTGTGATTTTAGAGCCTGCAACAGAAATACGCTCTTGATTTTCTTGCCATTTTCATTTAGAATGAACCCCGTGGGAACTTGGAAATGCCCAGCAACAAAACAGGGAGGCAATGACATGAGAAAGCGAATTTTAGTGGTAGATGATGACAGCATGAACCTGGTGAGGACAAAGATGATCCTGGGCCAGGATTACGTGGTGCTTGTGGCGGAGTCGGGGATCGCGGCACTGGAAAAGCTGAAGGTCGAGAAGGTGGACATGGTCCTGCTGGATATCGACATGCCGGGAATGAACGGCATCGAGACCTTTGAGCAGATGAAGGACCTTGAGCTCGATATCCCCGTGATCTTCCTGACCGCGTCGGGCCTGGAGGAGGACGTCGTCAGCGCCATCCGGCTGGGCGCGGTGAACTACCTGAAAAAGCCCTTCCGCCCGAAGGAGCTGCTGAGGCGGGTCACGCAGGAGTTTGAGAAGCAATGAGGGCGGAGGAGCAGACAAGCAGGCATTTGATACTGGCCGTCATCACCACGGTATTCAGCGGCGTGCTGAGCCTGATCACAGCGGTCATGGCATGGGAGCTCTGGATGATCGCGCTGATGGCGGCGGGCTGTTTCAGCGTATGGTTTCTGCACATCGCCCGGGCCGGCTCGGATACGTTTTACGAGAACCTGTGCGCCGGGCTGATGCTGGTCGAATTCTTTTTCTTCGGCGTGCATGAAACCAGCCTGTTTGACATCCCAGCCGTGGCCTGTATCCTGATCCTCGCGCTGTTTATGCTGAATAAAAAGTGGATTCTCTATGTGGTTGTGTCTCTGTATGGATTGGAGCTGCTCTACCACACGTTTATCCTCCATACCATTTCGCATCAGATGGAGCTCCAGGCTGTCTTTCGCCTGGGGCTTGGTGTTGTTGTGACCTTATGCGGGGCGGCGCTTGCCAGATACTGGATCAACCGGCGGAATATCCAGAAGAAATGGTATGAGCGCGTCTTTGCCGAGCTGGAGACAGCCGGAAAGCAGAACGCCGTCTTTTTGTCCAATGTGTCCCATGAGCTCCGCACACCTATCAATATGGTCATCGGGATCAGCGAGGTGGCCCTCGGGAAGGAACTCACCCCGGAGATCCGGACGGATATGACGTCCATCAAGCTGGCGGGAAAGCGCCTGTCCAACCAGATCAACAACATGCTGGACTACACGGAGATTGTGGAGGGCACGCTGACCCCGGCCAGGAAGGAGTACATGATCACCTCGGTATTGAACGACGTGATCACGATGACCGCGCTGCAAAGCAACCGGCAGCATCTGGAAATGGTGTTCGACATCGATCCGAAGGTGCCGGCGGGGCTTATCGGGGACGCGGAGAAAATCTCCCACGTGCTCAAAATTCTGGTGGAGAACTCCATCAAATTCACGGAAGAGGGCGGCATGAACGTCCGCATCGGATACCGGCGGGAGACTTACGGCATCAACCTGATCGTGGATATCTGCGATACCGGCATTGGCATGACGGATTCCCAGCTGATGCAGATATATGACGTCTTTTACCAGGCGGATTCCGGAAGCAGCCGCTTTGCGGGCGGCCTCGGGCTCGGGCTCCCCATCGCCAGGGGGCTTTTGAACGCGATGGGCGGCTTCATCCACTTTGACAGCAGGGGGCAGCAGGGTCTGCTGGCACATATCGTGATCCCCCAGGGCGTCTCGGACGAGCGGCCGTGTATCGTGCTCAGCCACCCGGACCAGCTGTGCATCGCGTGCTATTTCAAGCCGGAAAAATACAGCTGCGACGAGGTCCGGGGGTACTATGACGGGCTGATCATGAATCTGATGGGCGGCCTCGGTATCAAGGGATTCCAGGCGCACAACTTCGAGGGCCTGCTCAAATTGCAGCGCAGCCATCCGCTGACCCATGTGTTCATCGCCCAGACGGAGTATGAGGAGAACCAGGAGTACTATGAGGATCTGGCGGGTTCGCTCCGGGTCATCGTCATCGCGGAGAGGGAGTTCTCCCTGAGCAGTGAAAGCAGGCTGATGATCATACATAAGCCCTTTTCCGCTCTTTCCGTCGCCAACCTGCTCAACGGGGATCTGGGGGATCGCGGGTTCGCTGAGGACCAGGCCGCGGGCCGGAAGCCCTTTACCTGTACGGGCGTCCGGGCTCTGGCGGTGGACGACGAGGAGATGAATCTCGTGGTCGCCAAGGGCGTTCTGGGAAGCTATGGGATCGATGTGGACACCTGTCTGAGCGGAAAAGAGGCGGTGTCCCAGTGCAGCAGCACGGCCTATGACATCATTTTCCTGGACCACATGATGCCAGGGGTTGACGGCGTGGAGACGCTGAAAAGGATCCGCGAGCTGCGCGGCGGCATATATCAGGAGCTGCCGGTGATCGCGCTGACGGCGAACACCGTCAGCGGCGCGAGGGAGATGTTCCGCAGCGAGGGATTCACGGAATTTGTTCCCAAGCCCATTGAACGCACCGTTCTGGAGCGGGTGCTGCGAAAGGTCCTGCCCAAGGGCTGTATCCAGTATAGCGCGAAGTCCGCCGGCAGCGCTCTGCCCGAGGACGGGGAGCATGAGGAGAAGACGCCGGAGCCGGAGGAGGCAAAGGGCGGGGTGATTCCGGAGGCGGCCAGCCGGCCGGAGGAGCCCGCGCCGCTGCAGGCGCAGGAGGCCCCCGATCTGCCGGAGGAGCCGGAAGCGGACGATTTACCCGGGGAGCCGGCGGAAGCGGAGGCGCCCGATCTGTCGGAGATTCTGCCGGACGGACTGGCGTTTCCCCGTGACCGGCTTGCCGGCGCCGGCATCAATCTGGAGCTCGGTCTGGATTATTGCGGCGGGGAAGAGGGCTTTTACCGGGAAATGCTGCGGATATTCTGCGCCCAGAGCGCCGGGAAGCAGGCGGAGCTCTCCGCTCTGTATGAAAGCGCGAACTGGCCCGACTACGCAGTCAAAGTCCACGCGCTCAAGAGCACGTCGCTGACCATCGGCGCGGAGGCCCTCTCCGCCCAGGCGAAGCACCTGGAGATGGCGGGAAAGCGGGGCGACGAGCACTACATCCACGCGCATCATGCCGAGCTGATGCGCGGGTATCGGGAGCTCTGCGCCCAAATTGCCGGAGCATAGTCCGGGCGCGCTTCCTGAAAATTTCATGTTTTATTCTTTCCGAATTTAAATACGGAAAGAATATATTTGATTTAACCGCCATAAACGGCGGCAGCCGCAAAATATGGCACATATTACTTCCGATCTTTCAGATCGGAAGTAATAAAAAGAGGTGGACGACTGCTTGATTAAAAAATGGTTTGAGATTATCACCGATCACAGAATCAGCCTGCGCGAGCGCATGTTCCGCATTGTGACAGGCATCTGTATGATCGCGGTAGCGTTTACACTGCCCATGGGCAGGAGCATCTGGAATATTCTGGTGCTGGCGGCTAGCCTTATCGCCATGGCGTTTATCGTCAAGGTCAGCATTCAGAAAAAGCGTGTGCAAACGGGTGCCACGGCCATTGCGGTGCTGCTGCTCACGCTGTTTCCCGTTACCTTTTTTTCCGCGGGCGGATTTTACAGCGGGGTGCCGGAGTGGTTTGTGCTCTGCTTCATCTACGTCTGCATTACCCTGCAGGGAAAGCGCATGGCCGTGTTTTTCCTGCTGTGCACAGCGGAGACGCTGCTCTGCTACGGCACGGCATTTTACTTCCCGGAGCTCGCCGTGCCCAGTGTCCGCCAGAACGCCCTGTTTGATTCCGCGTTTTCCATGATTATGGTCGGTCTGCTCACAAGCGTTCTGCTCATGTTCCTGAACAGGATGTATGAGGAGGAGAACGCCCTCACCCAGCAGCAGAAGAAGGAGATCGAGGAGCTGAACCGGGCGGAAAACAATTTCTTTTCCAGCATGAGCCACGAGATCCGCACCCCCATCAACACGATCATCGGGCTCAACGAGATCATCCTGCGGGAGGATATCTCGGAGGAGGTGGCGGAAAACGCGAGAAATATCCAGGGCGCCAGCAAGCTGCTGCTGACGCTGATCAACGACATTCTGGACATCTCCAAGATCAAGTCCGGAAAGATGGAGATCGTCAACGTCTCCTATGAGACCGGTGCGCTCTTCTCGGAGATTGTCAACATGATCTGGATCAAGGCCAAGGAGAAGGGCCTGGAATTCAAGCTCCATGTGGATTCCTCCATTCCGAGTATGCTATGCGGGGATGAGGTGCGCATCAAGCAGATCCTCATCAACCTGCTCAACAACGCGGTGAAGTACACCAGCGAGGGCTCCGTCAGCCTCTCCGTCCGGTGCGAGCGCCAGACCATCAACAGCGTGCGGGTCTGGTACTCCGTAGAGGACACCGGGATGGGCGTGAAAAAGGAGAACATTCCGTATATCTTCAACGCGTTCCGGCGGGTAGACGAGGAGAAAAACCGCTATATCGAGGGGACCGGGCTGGGCCTGAGCATCGTCCAGCAGCTGGTGGAGCTCATGGGCGGCCAGATCAGCGTAAACAGCGTCTATACCAAGGGCTCGACCTTTATTGTCATGCTGGATCAGGACATCGTTGACGACAAGGCGCTGGGGACGTTTACCCTGGCCTCCCGCTCCCGGGTCCGTGAGGGGGAGGCGTACCGGCAGAGCTTTGAAGCGCCGGACGCCCATATCCTCGTGGTGGATGACAATGACATGAACCTGATGGTGGTCAAAAAGCTGCTGGCAGAGACAAAAATCCAGCTCGATACTGCCTCCAGCGGCGCCGAGTGCCTGCGGCTGACGCAGAACCACCACTATGACTGCATCCTCATGGATCATATGATGCCGGAGATGGATGGGATCGAGTGTCTCCACGCGCTGCGCGCGCAGCCGGGCGGGCTGTGCCAGGATGTGCCCGTGGTTGCCCTGACCGCCAATGCGGGCAGCGACAACCAGCTCCTCTACCGCAAGGAGGGATTCAGCGGCTATCTGGCCAAGCCGGTCAGCGGCGCGCTGCTGGAGGCGGCCGTGCTGAGCATCCTCCCCAAGGGGCTGGTCCAGCTCAACGAGGAGGCCAGGCAGTCCGATATCGAAAAGGACATCCTCATTTTTGAACAGGCGCAGAGGCGCTCCATCATGGTCACAACGGACAGCGTGTGCGACCTCCCGGACTCCCTCATAAAGGAGTTCGGCATCTCCGTATGCCCCTACTATGTATGTACGGAGGAGGGCCGTTTCCTGGACGATCTGGAGCTGAAGACGGATGAGCTGCTGATGCATGTTGTGAAGGGAGGAAAGGGCTATTCCCAGCCGCCCGAGGTGGAGGACTACGAGAGATTTTTCGCGGAAAAGCTGACGGAAGCGCAGAATGTGATCCATATCACCATGGCAAAGCACGTCAGCGATGGGTATCAGAATGCCATTGAGGCGGCAAAATCCTTTGAAAATGTCACGGTGATAGATTGCGGGCATCTCTCCAGCAGTATGGGGCTGGCGGTGCTGGGCGCGGCCTATATGGCAGAGCATCACGCCGTAAAGGAGGAGATTGTGGAGGCGGTAAAACGGATGGAACGCTCCATTTCCTCCGCCTTTATTATCAACAGTACCCATATGATGTGCCATTCCGGGCGGATCCCGAAAAAAGTGCAGGTCCTCTGTGACGCGCTGCTGCTGCACCCGGTCCTTGTGCTGAAAAAGAGCAAGATGGTGGTCGGCAGCATGGAGATGGGCGGGTTCCAGCACGCGATGAAAAAATATATCAGAAAGGCCCTCCAGGATAGCGGGAGCATTGACCGGAGCATTCTGTTCATCACGTATTCCGGCATGGATGAGAAGCAGCTCCAGTATATCAAAAGTCTGGTACAGCAGTACTGCCCGTTTGAACGGATCTATCTGCAAAAGGCCTCCTCCGCCATTGCGAGCAACTGCGGCCCGGGTTCCTTCGGTCTGCTGTTTATGAGGCGGGACGACTCCGTGTTGCCCTTCTTCCAGATGCCGGGTCAGGACGGGGCCGCGTAGCGGACCTGCCCCCCTGTGAAAAAAGCACTGCCCGATCCAGCCGGCTCTGAGAAGCCTGGCGGATCGGGCAGTGTTTTTTTTGATGTCAGAAACCTGTCTGTATCCGCAGCCTCAAACGACCGGCTGTCCGGGCAGCGGGCGGCAGGTGGCGTTGGGATCGCAGCCCCTGGGGCCGAAAAACCGGACCTTCTTCTCTGACAGGCCGATGGAAACCCGCCGGTTGTAAACACACTCCCCGTCCAGGCAGGTGACGATGTCCTCCTCCGGGGATTCGATGGTGACAGAGCGGGCGGTGCAGCACCTGGCCACGTCCGGCAGGGTGTAGTACAGCCCCTTGGAGTAAGCCCCCACAAACCGGAGGAAGGCGGGCCGGCTGACCTTCTTCACCATCAGGGTGTGGAGCACGCCGTCGTCCATCCTCGCCTCCGCCACGGGCATGAAGCCTCCCCCGTAGTACCTGCCGTTGCAGACCGCCGCCAGCACGAACTCCCCGGAGAGGACCTCCCCGTCCAGGGTGATGGTCCAGCGGCGGCCCAGCCTCCGCAGCAGGAAGTTCACCGCCAGGGAGAGGATGTAGCTCCCCTTCCCGGATGTCCCGTACTGATGTACATCAGCGGCCACCTGGGCGTCAAAGCCGGAGCAGACCACCGTCAGCGCCAGCCGCCCGCCGCAGTCAATGGCGTCCAGGAGGAAGGCGGGGCCGTCCCACAGGTTCTCCGCGTCGGAAAACAGGGGGACCGCGCCCCCGAAGTTGCGCAGGAAGTCGTTGCCCGTGCCGGTGGGGATGCAGGTCATGGCGGCGTTGTCAAAACCGGCGATGCCGTTGGCCACCTCGTTGACGGTGCCGTCGCCGCCGCAGGCGTAGACGCGCACCTCTCCGCCGCCCTGGGCCAGGACCCGGGCGGTCTCCATGGCGTGGCCGGGCCGCTGGGTGAGGATGCAGTCCACATCCAGATTGTGGCGGGCGGCCAGGCCCTTGGCCATCTCCATCATGCGGGCGGTGCAGTCCCTGCTCCCGGCGGTGGGGTTGATGATGAATACATGCTTCATTTCTCCGCCTCCCTGTCCTTCTCACTCTGCCGGTTCCCTCTTGTGGCGAAAATCGCGTAGACGATATAGAAAGTGGCGGCGGCAACCGCAAGCCCGGTTCCGCCAAGGCCGGCGGCGCCAAAGACAATGGGCGCGGAAAAGATCGTGTGTACAATGGGCGCCATTCCGCTCACCTCCCCCCGTTTTCTATCCCGCCAGGCAGGCCCTGGCCGCCTCGGCGTCCCGGGCAATCTGCGCCCGCAGGTCCTCCAGGCTCTCGAAGCGCCGCTCGGGCCGGAGCATCCGCAAAAACTCCACACGGCACCCCGCGCCGTAGAGGTCCGCCGCCTCCTCCAGCAGGTGGCTCTCCACAGTCATGCCCCCGTCGGTGTCCACCGTGGGCCGCACGCCCACGTTTGTCACAGCCGGATAGGTCCGGCCCGCCACAGTCACCCGGGCGGCGTAGACCCCGTAGGCGGGGACCAGCTGGCGCTCGTCGGGCACCAGGTTCACCGTGGGCCAGCCCAGCCGGGAGGAGCCGATGCCCTTCCCGTGGCGCACGGGGCCGGCGATGGCGAAGGGCCGCCCCAGAAACCGGGCCGCCTCCTCCGTCTCCCCCCGCTCCAGCAGGGCGCGGATATGGGTGGAGCTGACAGTGACGCCGTCCAGTGCCACGGCGGGGATGATGTCGCAACCCAGCTCCAGCTCCGCCGCCATCCGCTCCAGCAGCTTTGGCGTACCCGCGTTTTTGTGGCCGAAGCGGAAGTCGTGGCCCGCCACCAGCCACCCGGCCTGATACCGCCGGACCAGCATCCGGACGAAGTCCTCCCAGCCCATGGTCATCATGGCCCGGTCAAAGGGCGCCACAATGACCTCCGTGCCGGGGAACAGGGACTCCACCGCCCTCCGGCGCTCCTCCGCCGTGGTCAGCAGAGGCACCGGCAGGCCGGTGACAAACTCCCGGGGCGAGCGGTCGAAGGTGAACACCGCCGGGAGGAAGCCCCGCTCCGCCCCCCGCTCCACGGTCCGCCGCACCAGGGCCTGATGCCCCAGATGCACCCCGTCAAAAAATCCCAGCGCTATGGCACGCTGCATGGACACACCTCCATTTGGCAATCATTCTTTTTCTTAAAAGAAAAAGAATCAAAAAGAATTTCATGGCGAAACTATCGTTTCGCCTCAGACTGTCAAAAAAGCTCTCCGCAGGAGTTTCGCCTATCGTTTGTCTTCCACAGCATGTCCGGGCCATGCACCGGGGGGACACGGCAAAACTCCGTTTTGCCAAAAAGTTTTTCTTTTGATTCTTTTCCGTGCAGTGGCCGCAAAGCGGACACTAGCAGCCCAAGCCGCACGGAGTGCGGCGAGTGGTGTTTAAAAAGAAAAGAATCCTATCCGCCGAAAAAGTTCTTGATGGAGACAAGCTGTCCCTTCTCCCAGCGGCTCAGGCACAAAAACGTGCCGTCCGGCGCGTACACCCGGTACTCCCCCGGTCCCATATCCGCCGCAGGCAGGGGGTTCCCATTGCGGCACAGCCGCTCCGCCTTCGGCGAGGTCAGGAGCAGGACCGGACAGCCCGTGAAAAAGCAGTCCACCGGCAGCAGCAGCGCCTCGCCCCCTTCCTGGACCCGCTCCAGCGTCACGGCATCCTCCAGGGTGAACCCGGCGGCCATGGTCCGGCGCAGAGAGCTCATGCAGCCGCCGCAGCCCAGGGCCTGTCCGATGTCGTGGCAGAGGGTGCGCACATAGGTCCCCTTGGAGCAGCGGACCCGGATGAGGTACTCCGCCTCCCCTGTCCGCTCCAATACCTGCAAGGCATGGATGGTCACCGGGCGGGGCTTTCGCTCCACCTCCTGCCCCCTCCGCGCCAGCTCGTAGAGCTTCTGCCCCTTGATCTTGATGGCGGAGAACATGGGCGGCACCTGCCGGATGGGTCCGGTGAACCGGGGCAGGACCGCCTCCAGATCCTCTTGGGCGGCGGAGACCGGCGCGGTGGACAGCACCTCCCCGGTGACATCCTGGGTGTTGGTCACAACCCCCAGCCGCAGTCCGGCAACGTACTCCTTGTCCCCCTTTTCGGCGAACTCCACCGCCTTGGTGGCGCTGCCCACAAAGACGGGCAGTACGCCGGTGGCCATGGGGTCCAGCGTTCCCCCATGGCCCACCCGCTTTTCCTTCAAAATCCCCCGCAGCTTGGCGCATACATCCATGCTGGTCCAGCCGGAGGGCTTGTCAATGATGATGATTCCGTTGGGCATATCAATCCTCCGTGCGCCAAGCCCGGCGCGAATGCGCCGTCACGAGCGTTTTGGCATTGCCAAAACCTCGGCGGAGGGCGAATTCATTTCGCCCGAGCAGTTCAAATCCCCACGGGGTCCCCGGCAGAGGCACGGCCTCTGCCGGGGCGCATACATCCATGCCGGTCCAGCCGGAGGGCTTGTCAATGATGATGATTCCGTTGGGCATATCAATCCTCCGTGCGCCAAGCCCGGCGCAAATGCGCCGTCACGAGCGTTTTGGCATTGCCAAAACCTCGGCGGAGGGCGAATTCATTTCGCCCGAGCAGTTCAAATCCCCGCGGGGTCCCCGGCAGAGGCCGTGCCTCTGCCGGGGCGCATACATCCATGCCGGTCCAGCCGGAGGGCTTGTCGATGACGGTGATTCCGTTGGGCATCTTACTCCGCCGCAGGCTCTGTACCGCCGTCCGCAGGCTCCTGGGCACCGTCCGTACCCTGGGTGCCGCCCGCAGGCTCCTGACCGGCGCTGTCCGTGCCGTTTGCGGCCTCATCGGCGGCCGTCAGAGCCTCAATCTTCTCATTGTAGCTGTTGTAAAAGGCCCCGGCGTCAATGCCGTCCAGCTTCTCGCTGCGCGTCACCTGGGCGTTGTCGATCCGCTCCTGGATGACGGTCCCCGTCAGGTGCTCCTCCGCCACGGAGGCGATCTGCTCGTCGGTCAGCTCCTTGCGCAGAAGGATATGGTAGCCGTAGCTGCTCTCTACGATATCGCTGATCTGGCCGGGCTGGAGGGCGAAGGCGGCGTCCTTGAACTCCTGGACAAAGTTGGTGTCCGGGTTGATGAGGTAGCCGTTCTCGGCGGCCCGGCCCGGGTCCTGGCCGTACTCCTCCGCCAGCTGAGTGAAGAGGGCCTCCACATCGCCGCTGCTCAGCCCCAGCTGCGCCAAAAGCTCCTGGGCCTTGGCGTAGTTCTGGGCGATCTCCTCCTCGCTGAGGGGTTCGTTTGTGGTGGTGTCCACGGTGGGCAGAAGGATGTGGTCCACATAGGCGCTGGAGCTGTCCGCCGGGTCCATATAGAGCTCGCTGGCGGGATCCGACACCAGCTCCTTCAGGTGGTCGAAAAGGAAGGTGTCCCCGGAGATACGCTCGTAGCTCTCCTGGCTGAGGCCCATGCGGCTGAGGTTCTCGTCAAACGCCTCCTGGCTCCCCAGCTGCTCCACGGAGGCGGCCAGATTCTCCGCCATGGCGGCCTTGTCCTCCTCCGTCAGCTCGATGCCGTGCTCCTTGGAGAGGTTCTCAATGGCGGCGTAGAACTTGATGCTGTTCTCCGTGTCCTCCATCACCTGCTGGCTCACCGTCACGCCCTCCTCAAGCTCCTCGTCCCAGAGGATCTGTCCGTCCTCGCCGATGAGCTCGCCGTAGAGGCCGTAGTAGCTGTTCAGCATATTGATCTGGTACTCGGTGTTGCTGGCGGAGTAGGCCAGCCAGTAGAAGTAGAGCTCCGCCGGAATCTGGAGGCCGTCCACCTCCATAACCGTCTCCTTGGGGCCGATGCCGGTGATATCGTAGTAGATGCCGGAGGGCGGCTCCTCCTTCGCGCCGCACCCGGCGCAGACGGCGACCGTCAAGGTCAGGGCCAACAGCGCACTGATCCATTTTTTCATTACTTTCTTTTCCTCGCAATTTTCATCAAAGATAGTGGTATGTCTCCCCGTCCCGGGACCGGAACAGCGGACATACGTCTTTATCATACCACGGTTTCCTCCGGGATACAATCTATTTTTTTCCGCTGCCGCGCCCTCCACCCGGAACAACAACCGCCGCCTCCCGTCCAGATGGACGAAGAGGCGGCGGCATGATTCGGGTGCTCCCGTTTTAGAGCCTGTATTCATAACTGGGGGATGCCGGATGGACGAGGATTTTTCTCGTCAGGCAAGGAGATTTTCCGCAGCAATCCTGACGGATTGCAAGGGAAAGCGACACAGTATGGCGGGAAAAAGACTGGCCAAACAGCGTTCAACGGTTGTGAATACAGGTTCTTAATACGGGATCAGGGCGATATTCATATCCACCCGGCCCTCCACGCCGGGGATGCTGCCCTTGTCGCTGTACTGCCAGATGCGGTAGTCGTAGTACATGTTGGGCTTGGAGGCGTACTGGGCAAACCAGAAGTCGTAGCCCGTCAGCCGGGTGCGGTCCAGGCGCATGTAGCCCACCTCCCGGCCGATATAGATCATGGGGGTGTATCCCGCCATGGCCACGGTATCGCAGAAGGCAATCGCGCAGTCGGTGAGGGTGGTCTTGTCCACGTTGGCGCTCCGGGCTGTCTTGGAGTAGATCTCCCAGTCGAAGACCACCGGATACTGGAGCCCCCGTCCCGCCAGCTTTGTCAGGACATAGCGGGCCTCCTCCGCGGCCTCCTCCGCCGAGATGGCCTGGGAGTAGAAATACACGCCCGTCTTGATCCCGGCGGCCTGGGCCCCGGTCAGGTTGGCCTCGAACAGGGCGTCGTCGTAGATCTCCCCGGAGTCCGCCAGCCGCCCGCCCAGGCGGACGAAGGCGAAGTCGATACCGGAGGCAGCCACCTTCTGCCAGTCGATCTCCCCGTTGTGCCGGGAGACGTCGATGCCGGTGGCGGTGACGTAATTGGCGTCATTGTAGTACATCCAGCTGCCGTCCGGGACGAACAGGTCCAGGTTGTAGGGGGCGGCGGGCACACCCTGCTGAACGGGCAGCTTCTTGTCGCCGTACTCCACATAGCCGGAGCTGGCCGGGTCATTCTTCTCCTCATACTTCCAGCCGCTGATCCGGGAGACAATGGCGCAGACCTCGGCCCGGTTGATGCCGTCGTTGGGGTAGTAAAGCCGCTGGCCGTTGAGGATGGTGCCGTTGAGGATGCCCTCCTCATAGAGAACCAGGGTATACACGTCGTCCACGTCGGAGAAGGGGGAGGGCCCCAGCTTCCCCTCCAGCCGCAGCGCCACCGCGGCCACCCGGGCGATGGCCAGACGGCTGATGGGGCTGTCCAGGTCGGGGATCTCCCCGGGGTAGACGCACCCCAGGCTCTCCGCCAGCGCCAGGTAGTTGGCCGCCCAGTGGCCGGGGGAGCTGTTGCCCGGATCCTCATATCCGGCGGCCAGCAGGATCAGCTTCAGGGCCTCGCCGGCCTTGAGCTGGCTGGAGGCCTGGAAGGTGCCGTCGGGGTAGCCCCCCACGACGCCCTTATAGCTCAGCTCCCGGACGTAGGAAAAATACCAGTCCGAGTCCTTCACGTCGGGGTAGGGGTTGACCCAGGAGGAGTAGTCAATCTCCTCCTCAGGGGCGCTGGCGCCGCCCTCGCCGCTCCAGGCAGCGGTGACGTACAGGTTCTCCCGGGCCGTCTCCTCCCCTGTGACCCGGACGCTGCCGCCGGTGGTGTACCAGCCCTGAAAGACCTTGCCCTGCTGCACGGGCTCCGGCAGCTGGCCGTAGGGGTAGCCCACAGGGTAGAAGGCGGTGCGCCCCTCCTCTATGGACCCGCCGTTGGGGTCAAAATGTATGTAGACGTAGGTATTCTCCGGGCTGCTCTGGTACATCCCGTAGAGGAACAGGTAGGCATCCCGCAGGCGGCGGGAAACCAGGTTCTCCAGCACCGTGGTGCCCTGGTGGCACCAGGTAGCGATGGCGTTGACCACCTCCGCCTCGCTGTACTGCCAGACGCCGCTGATGAGGTAGGAGCAGAAGCGGTATTCCGGGTCCATCCACTGGGTTCCCAGGTTGTAGGTCATGTCCACCAGGGCGTCAAACTGGTACTGGGTGACGGAGATGCTGTGCTCCATCAGCAGGTGGTTGACCATATCCTCCGCCGTGACCACGGCCTCCCGCAGCAGCTGCTCGGCCTCCCACTCAGAGATCCCGTCGGGATACTCCCCGGCCTCGCAGAGGGTGCCGTAGCCCACGTACCACTCCCCCTGGTCCAGATAGGGCTCCGATTTGAAGCCCTCGAACTCCTTGATGAGGGCGATGCCCTCATCACTGGTGGTGTAGTTCTCCACCGCAAAGGCCGCCGCCGGCAGCATGGTCAGCACCAGCAGCAGGCACAGGCCCAAAGACAGGATTTTTTTTACCGGGGTGCGCTTGTTCGTCATATCATTCTCCTTCCCGGGCCTCGCCCCGATTTGACAATATCCGGCGCTATTCTACCACAACTGTCAGGAAAATGGAAGCAATTCTCCGGCAAATTAACAAAATTGTAATAGAAGCGGCCCCGGAAGCAGGCTGCTTCCGGGGCCGTCCATGAAACCTCTTTTTTGATCCCTTTCTCTCAAGGAAAAAGGACGTGTGCCTCCGTCCCTACGCGGCCAGCTTCAGCACACCGTCCTCCACGGCGGCCTCGACGCCCAGAATGGCGGCAAAGCCCTCGGCGGAGACGTAGTTGCTGTTGTTGGCGCGGACGACGGTCAGCTCCACGGCCTCGCCGTCCACGGTGACGGTAATCCCGGCGATCTCACCGGCCTCGGGAGATTCGGGCATATCCACGGCGCTGTACTCGCCGCCCTTGGTGACGACCACGCCGTGGTTCCACTCCACGTTGAAGGCCGCCTCGGTGCCGGCAAGGATGCCGGCCACGTCGCGCAGGCGGAAGTAGTCCGTACCGTCGGCGGTGATGACGGCGGCGGTGCCGGTCTTCTCACCCAGGACCACGTTGCCCTCGCTCTCAGCGGGTGTCTCGGGCTCGGCGGGAGTCTCCGCGGGGGCTTCAGCGGCGGCGTTCAGGTTGTAGGCCACGTTCTTGGGGGACTCGATCTCACCGGCGTTGATCTTGGCGATGATCTCGGCGCGCTGGGGGTTGTCCAGCTGGAGGTCAATGCCCACGATCTTCCAGTTGTTGTCCACCTTGGGCTCCACGGGGGAGTTCTCCTCAAAGTAGGCCTTGAGCATGTCGCGGATGGACTCGGAGGACTCCCACTCCTTGGCCTCGTCACCGGCGGCCAGCATGCCCTTGACGGTGGAGGAGAAGCGGTAGTTGTTCACAGCCAGGGTCAGCTCCTGGTCGTCGGCCAGATCCTCGCCCTTGAACTTCAGGTTGGTGATGCGCTCGCCCACGGGCTTGCTGATGTCGATCTCGTAGTCCACACCGGCGAACATATCGTACTTGTAATCACGGAACTCGGGGTCGAAGGAGATGTTGATGTCCCCTTCCTTCCAGGTGTTGTAATACCCGGCGGACCACTCCATGTACTCCTTCAGCTCCGCGCCGGTGAGCTTCACGCGGTACAGGGTGTTGTCGTACTTGTAGATGTCGAAGATGTTGTTGTACTTGATGTCACCCTCGGGCAGGTCGCTGCCGTACTTGAAGAGAGCCGCGGCGGACACGTCCGCGCCGGACTTCTCCAGCTGCACGGTGTTGATGAGATCCATGACAGCGGTATCCTCGATCCAGCCCTGGGCAATGCCGTCGATCTCGTTCTCCGGCTGGAACTTGGCGGTGGTGCTGCCCAGCACGTCCTCGTTGATGAACTTGACGGCCTCCTCGTGGGCGGCGGCCACGGTCTCAATTTCGCGGATCTCCTCGCTGGGCTCCACGTCCTCCATGGAGACGATCTCCACGGCGGTGTCAACAATGTTCTTGTCCTTGTCCAGGGTCAGATCGAAGCGGGCGATCTCCACGCCGCTGCTGCGCACACCGGCCACGGGAACCTCGCCGACCTTCTCATTGACGGTGGAGTGGGTGTGGGCCACCTGGAGCACGTCCACCTCGGGATTGACCTCCAGGATCTTCGCGGCGGAGTCCCGGCGGTCGTCCTCGTCGATATAGTACTCGGCCTCCAGACCCATGTGGGCGGAAACCAGGATGAGGTCGGCCTGATCGCCAATCTCCTCGATGGCCTTCTTGACGGCCTCGCTGGCGTCCTCATAGGTGCAATCATCAATGCCCTCCTTGCCGCCGTCCCAGCGGGGGACGCTGGGGGAGGTGACACCGATGATGGCCAGCTTCACGCCGCCCTTCTCCACGATGGTCCAGCCCTCGCCGGTGACCAGCTCGCCGTCCTTGTCGGTGACGTTGGCGCACAGCACGGGGAACTCGGCCTGGCCCATGATGGCCTGCATGTCCTTGATGCCCCAGTTGAACTCATGGTTGCCCAGGGTCATGGCGTCATAGCCCATGAAGTTCATGGCCGCCACCACGGGGTGGTCGCGTTCGGGGTTCTTGTTGAAGATGTCGTCGCTCATGATGGTGCCCTGGATATCGTCGCCGCCATCCACCAGGATGGTGTTGGGGTTCTCCTCCCGGACCTGCTGGATGTAGGTGTACAGGCGGGCCATGCCGGTGCCCTCGGTCTCCTCGACGTTGGCGTAGTCAAAGCCCCAGATGTCGCTGTGCATATCGGATGTCCCCAGAATGGTGATCTGGGTGGTCTCCTCACCGGCGGCCAGGGCGGCGGGCAGCATGGAAGCTGCCAGCACCAGCGCAAGCACAACGGAGAGGAGCTTTCTCGCTTTTCTCATGGTCTGTCTCCTCCTATGTAAAAAGATGAACAAATTGTACCACAGCTTTGCCCGAATTTCAAGTGAAATCGACAAAGCCTACGAAATATTAGACGGGCAGGGCGAAACCTGCCGCCGCCGCCCGCTCTGTCACAGCTCCCTCCGGCCCTCCAGGGCCCGCACCAGCGTCGCGTCATCGGCAAACTCCAGGTGCCCCCCCACGGGGATGCCGTAGGCCAGCCGGGTGACCCGCACGCCAAAGGGCTTCAGAAGCCGGGCCAGGTACATGGCCGTGGCCTCCCCCTCGGTGTCCGGGTTGGTAGCCATGATGACCTCCTGAATGTCCCCCTGTGCCACCCGGTCCAGCAGGCTCTTGATCTGCAGATCGTCGGGCCCCACGTGGTTCATGGGGGAGATGACCCCGTGGAGCACATGGTAGCGCCCGGCGTACTCCCGGGAGCGCTCCATAGCCGCCACATCCCGGGGGTCCGCCACCACGCAGATGGTGGCTCCGTCCCGGCGGGGGGAGGCGCAGATGGGGCACAGGCCCCCGGCGGTCAGGTTCTGGCACACCGGACAGCAGGTCACCGACCGCTTGGCGTCCAGGATGGCCTCCGCGAACGCCTCCGTCTCCTCCTGCGTCAGCCCCAGCACGTGAAAGGCCAGCCGCTGGGCGGACTTGCCGCCGATGCCCGGCAGGCGGGCGAACTGCTCCACCAGCTTCTCCAACGGCGCGGGAAAGTACTCCATACGCTTACCCTCTCAGTTCCCGGATGCGCGCGGGGATGTCCGCCGCCTTGTAGACCGCGCTGCCCGCCACCAGCACCGTGGCGCCGCTGGCAATGGCCGTCCCGCAGGTGGCCGGATCGATGCCGCCGTCCACCTCCAGCTCACACTCCAGCCCCCGCCGGTCAATCCACTCCCGCAGCTGCCGCAGCTTGGGCATCATGTCCTCCATGAACTTCTGTCCCCCGAAGCCCGGCTCCACCGTCATCACCAGCACCATCTGGCACTGGTCCAGGAAGGGCAGGACCGCTTCCGCCGGGGTCTTGGGCTTTAAAACCACTCCCGCCCGCTTCCCCTGGCCGTGGATGAGCTCCAGGGCCAGGAGGGTATTCTCCCGGGTGTCGGCCTCCACGTGGACGGTGACGATGTCCGCCCCCGCCCGGCAGAAGCGCTCCACGTAGCGCACGGGCCGGTCGATCATCAGGTGGACGTCCAGGGGCAGATCCGTCACCGGCCGGATGGACTCCACCACCGGGATGCCAAGGGAGATGTTGGGCACGAACAGGCCGTCCATCACGTCCACATGGAGGTAGTCGGCGCTCTCCACGCGCCGGATGTCCCGCCCCAAATTTGCAAAATCGGCGGCGAGGATGGATGGAGCAATTTTAATCATGGCTGCACTTCCTTTTTTATCTGAATTGGGCCGGAAAACCGTTGGACGGCCCCCGGACCCGAAAGCCGGGAAAAGCACCACCGCGCTTGAACCTTCATAAGATAACCGTAAGCGGCAAGGGCGTCCCCGGCGGGGTACACCAGTTTTTTCCCACGCCTGCCCCCGCCCGCGCCGGGGGCGCGCCGCATGATATAGGAGCCCGCCGGGGTCCGCCCCGGCGGGCTCCACCAGGTCTTCCGGCGGGAGCCCGGGTTTTGCGGGAGACACGCCCCGCCCATACCGGCGCAGTTTCTTCGCCGCAGGGCGGAATTTTCCTTGACAAAACGGGGAAAGGAATATAATATTGTTAATGAATAGCACCCCGCCCCTGACGGGGGCGGCTTTTTTCTGATCCGGAGTGCCCGGCCCCTCCCGATCAGGCGCCGTCTGGGGGTGTGAATGCAGGTTCCAGCAAGCCCTGCGTCAATTATATCTTTTTTGCCGGACTTGTCAAGGCGCACCCCGTCCCGGTATTCCAAATACGATACGCCATTTCCGGCCCGCCTGTCCGCGCCGCCGCGCGCCGGGCCCCCGCGCCCTCCGGCACCGGGAAGCAACAAATTTTAGGAGGACCACACCAACATGGACTACAACAAGACAATCAACCTGCCGAAAACCGATTTCCCCATGCGGGCGGGCCTGCCGGCCCGGGAGCCCGCCATGCTGGAGCGCTGGCAAGGAATGGACCTTTACAACGAGCTGCTGAAGAAGAACGAGGGCAAGCCCCGCTACGCCCTCCACGACGGCCCTCCCTTCTCCAACGGCGCGCTGCACATGGGCCACGCCCTCAACAAGTCCATCAAGGACTTCATGGTCCGCTCCGCCGCCATGCGTGGGTACTACACCCCCTATATCCCCGGCTGGGACAACCACGGTATGCCCATCGAGTCCGCCATCATCAAGAAGAACAAGCTCAACCGCAAGAAAATGAGCGTCCCCGAGTTCCGCTCCGCCTGCCACGAGTTCGCCCAGCACTATGTGGACGTGCAGATGGAGGGCTTCAAGCGCATGGGCGTCATCGGCGACTGGGAGCACCCCTACCTGACCATGGGCCCCGCCTTTGAGGCCGAGGAGGTCAAGATCTTCGGGGCGATGTACAAGAAGGGCTTCATCTACAAGGGGCTCAAGCCCGTCTACTGGTGCCCCCACGATGAGACGGCCCTGGCCGAGGCGGAGATCGAGTACCAGGAGGACCCGGTCACCACGGTGTACGTGAAGTTCCCCATGCTGAAAGACGACGGTAAGCTGGCCCACCTGGACCCCGGCAATCTCTTCTTCCTGATCTGGACCACCACCATCTGGACCCTCCCCGGCAACCTGGCCATCGCCCTCCACCCAAGGGAGAGCTACGCCATCGTAAAGGCGGGCAGCGGGGAGCAGTATATCCTGGCCGAGGCCCTGGTGGAGAAGGTCATGAAGGTGGGCGGCGTTGAGAACTACGAGATCGTCGAGACCCACCCCGGCGCCTTCTTCGAGAACATGCTGGCCCGCCACCCCTTCCTGGACAAGTCCAGCCGCCTGGTGAACGCGGAGTACGTCACCATGGACTCCGGTACCGGCTGTGTCCACACCGCCCCCGGCTTCGGCGCGGACGACTACCAGACCTGCAAGCGCTACGGCATGGAGATGGTGGTGCCCGTGGATGACCGGGGCCGCCACACCGACTACGCCGGCAAGTACGCCGGCATGACCACCGATGAGTCCAACCCCGTGATTCTCGCGGACATGAAGGAGAGCGGCGCCCTCTTTGCCAGCGAGGACATCACCCACTCCTACCCCCACTGCTGGCGGTGCAAGCACCCCATCATCTTCCG
>CAJUQS010000110.1 GCA_910588365.1 uncultured Oscillospiraceae bacterium
AGCCTGTTTAATATCTCAGCGTGTGCGGATTGGCGAGATAGATTTTTTGCCCTGCAAGGCAAAAAGCCGCAGCAATCCTGACGGATTGCAAGGATTTTTAACGCAGTCAGGGCGGAAAATATGCCGCCAAGGCGGGCGCGTGGAGATGTTAAACAGGCTCTCAGAGGCGGGATACTATTTGACAGGAGGAATTATGCCTCCCCTTGAATCCGGCGTACAGGATGTTCATTGGCGCAGATAGTATCCGGATTCCACCCCGTCCTCTGTGAAGGACTCCTCCCGGTGAAACCCGTTTTTCTCCAGCACACGGATAGAGGCGGCGTTCTCAGAGAAGGTGAACGCGCCCACGCGCTCCAGGCCGAACCGCTCCCGGAGCTCCGCCAGAAACAGCCCCAGGGCCCTTGCGGCAATGCCCCGGCCCCAGAGCGCTGTCTCAAAGACGCAGTAGCTGACCATGGCCTGGGGATCGCCGGACCGGTCCATGCAGTAACACCACACGTCCCCCACGTACTGCCCGTCCGCCCGGATGGTGCGGCCGAAGCTCTCCGCGCCGGGCTCCCGGGTTTTCCGGAAGTCCGCCAGAGCCTCCTCCAGGGTCCGGGCCTTCTGGGGCAGAAATCTTTGGATGGCGGGGGAGCGGGTCCGCTTGAAATAGACCGCGGCGGTCTCCGCCGTGCGCTCCCCCAGAGAAACCCGCATCATACCTGCTCCCTTCTCACGCCGAAGACCAGGTGGGGCATGTCCACGCCGTAGTAGTGCTTGACAAAGGAGCCACGCAGGGCCATTCCGTTTCGCAGCGCCACGCGCTGGGAGGGGAAATTGCTGTCCCGGATGATGGAGTACACCTCCGGGAAGCCCAGGACGCGAAAGGCGTAGTCCCGGCAGGCGATGGCCGCCTCGGCGGCAAAGCCGCGGTGCCACCGGTCCTTTCGGAACTGATAGCCGACCTCCGGCACCTGCCGCCCCGCCCAGTCCTGCCAGGTGAGGCCGCACAGGCCGATGAAATCCGATGTCTCCTTCTCGATCACCGCCCAGAGGCCGAAGCCGTCCTGGGCGTAGCGCTGGAGATTCCGGTCCAGCCACTGCCGGACCTCCTCGTCGGTGAAGCCGTGCTCATAGGCGTACATCACCGCCGGGTCCTTCAGAATCCTGCCCATGGACGCCAGGTCCCCCTCCTCCAGCTCCCGCAGCGCCAGCCGCGCTGTCTCCAGAACCATGTTTGTTATCTCCCCTCTATCTGTAGATCCCGCTTATTGTACTATAGTTTACCGATTCCCGCAACTGCAAATTCTGAGCGCAGCGTTTTATATAGCAAATGGACAGGCAGGCGACGTGGCGGTGAAATGCCGGGCGCCGGCGGGCTGGCTGACGTTCCCGGCAAAGCGGGCGGATGGGCCGTCCCTCTTTGCTGAACCGCTCCCCGTGTGACCTATACAAAGTGGTCCAGTGAAAGATTTTGCTTAGAGTACCAATGGTTCTGTCACTTGACCAGGGTGGTCAAGTGACAAGAAAACAAACCGGTGAAACGCTTTCACTGGACCACCTGGTCAAGTGAAAAAACCCTTGTGCCGCAGCGGTTTGCGGTTCACTTGACCACTTTGCGTCTCTCTGACGGGGGAGCATCAACGCGGACGCGGGGCTGCCGCAGCGCCCCGGCCCCCTCGCGCCGCTTTTGGGGCACACAGAGGCGGGCGGGGAATTTTCCCCGCCCGCCTCTGGCTGTCTGTGAAACAGGCTCCCAGGCCAGACCGCCCGCTGCCCGCACATCAGGTTTCCTTCAGATTTTCCCCGTTCGACGGCTTTGCGCCGCACGAAAAACCGGACGTGATCGCCCCCGCCGGGCAGACGGACCGGCACTTCCCGCAGCGGATGCACTCCGGGCTGTCCAGGTTCTTCGTGACCTCCACCTCCATCGGGCAGGCCCGCTCGCACTGCTTACAGCCCACGCACTTGCTCTGATCCAGGTGCATCTGGAAAAAGCTGAAGCGGTTGAACAGCGCGTAAAACGCGCCCAGGGGGCAGAGATACCGGCAGAACGGGCGGGGGATCACCATAGACGCCGCCGCAACCGCGGCCAGTACCAGGGCCTTCCAGCTGAACAGCGCGCCGGCCAGCTTCCGGAGGGCCGGATCGGCAATCATCAGGGGGATGCCGCCCTCCAGCGTTCCGGCGGGGCAGACGTACTGGCAGAAGTAGGGCGGCGTGACGCCCGTCCCGGTCACGGCAAAGGCGGGGAGCAGGAGCACCAGCACCAGCAGGACGATGTACTTGAGATACCGGGCGGGCCGGTCGAGCTTCTTCGGGACCCTCCTCTTGGGAACGGGGATTTTATGGAGCAGGTCCTGTACCAGCCCGAAGGGGCACAGCAGACCGCAGACCACCCGGCCCAGGACGACGCCGAACAGCATCATCATGCCCAGCACATAAAACGGGAAATGGCGCTTCGCCCCGCCTGCCGCCGCCTGGAGGGCCCCGATGGGGCAGGCCCCCAGCGCGCCGGGACAGGAGTAGCAGTTGAGGACGGGGACGCAGACGGCCTTCGTCCCGCCTGTGAAGATCCGCCCCTTCTGAAACCCGGCCATGTACCCGTTCACCAGGACGGCGGAGACGAGCTGCACGGCCCGCTGAAACGAGAGCCGTTTTTTGCCGCCCCTGGCGTTCACCCGATCCCGATGCATTCCAGACATATCCTCACCGCCTTTTGCAGGACCTCCAGGTGCTCCCCTCTCAGCAGGCCGGCGGCAATCAGGACCGCCGCCAGCCCCAGCAGGCCGGCTCTCACAAACAGAACAGACTTACTTCTCAAGGCTGATCTCCGCCTTTCCGCTCCCCTCCAGTACGGCGTTCACCGCCGCCAGGAATGTCCCGGACAGGTCCTCCTGCCCGCCGATGACGGCATCGGCCACCATGCCCTCGCCGTCCACAAACACGGTGGTGGGGGTGTACATGAGGCTCCGGCTCAAATCCAGAAGATCACCGCTGCCGGAGATCAGGGTGACGCCCTCGAATCCGGCCTTCTCCAGGACCTCCCTGGCCGTGTCCTCGTTGCCGTTCCCGTCCAGGCAGACGGTCACCAGCTGCACGTTGTCCGGCAGAGCTCCGGCGAACTCCGCCAGATCGGGCATCTCCACAATGCAGGGACCGCAGCTCAGGGCCCAGAAGTTGATCACCGTCACGTCTTTGGCCATGATGTCGTCCTGGGTGAAGGTGCCGCCGTCCAGGGTCCCCGCCGTAAAGGAGGCCAGGGTGCCCAGACCGGTGCCGGCATCCTGCCCGTCCTGGGCGGTGTCTTCACTCTGCGCCGTATTTTCCGGCTGGGCCGTGTCCGCAGGCTGTTCGGGCGCGTTCCCGCCGCCGCAGCCGGCCAGCACTCCCAGCGCCAGGATGGCGCTCAACGTCATGGCAAGTAACCTTTTCATTATCATAACCCTCTTTTTGATGATTTGATGGAGTGTACATCCCTGCCAAAATGGCACAGGTCCGTCCGCTTTGGCATCCATACCGGCTCCACCTCATCCATTATACATCCTGCGGAGCAAATCGCAAGGGCCAAGTGCAGCGGGGCGATGCCGGAGTTCGCCGCCTTTGAGGAGCGTCCGTGGCGTACGCCCTGAGAGCCTGTTTATAGCAATCATCAGAATTCCTGGCAAAAGCCCGGGAGCCAAGCAGCTCCTGGGCTTTTGCCGTGTTTGACCCTCCCGGAGGAATGACGCTATCCCACAAACATCGCATCCCCAAAGGAGAAGAACCGGTACCGCTCCCGGACGGCCTCCTGATAGGCCGCCAGCACGTGCTCCCGCCCGGCCAGGGCGGATACCAGCATGATGAGGGTGCTCTCCGGCAGGTGGAAGTTGGTGATCAGCCCGTCCAGGACCTTGAAGCGGTAGCCCGGATAGATGAAAATCTTTGTCCAGCCGGCCTTGGCCTCCATGCTCCCGTCCTCTGCCGCCCAGCTCTCGATGGTCCGGCAGGAGGTGGTGCCCACGCAGATCACCCGTCCCCCCCGGGCCTTGGTGCGGTTGATGAGGTCCGCCGTCTCCTGTGGGATGACGCAGTACTCGCTGTGCATGTCGTGGTCCGTAATCTCCTCCTCCTTCACCGGGCGGAAGGTTCCCAGACCCACGTGGAGGGTCACATACCCGGTGGACACCCCCATGGCCTGGATCCGCTCCAGCAGCTCCGGGGTGAAGTGGAGGCCCGCCGTGGGGGCGGCGGCGGAGCCGGATACCCGGGCGTAGACGGTCTGGTACCGCTCCCGGTCCTGGAGCTCCGCCTTGATGTAGGGCGGCAGGGGCATCCGGCCCAGCCGCTCCAGGACCTCCAGGAAGATGCCCTGATAGGAGAAGCGGACCAGACGGTTGCCGCCGGCCGCCTCGCCGGCCACCTCGCCGGTCAGCTCGCCGTTCTCCCCGAAGGAGACGCGGGCTCCCGTCCGCAGCTTCTTTCCCGGGCGGACCAGACACTCCCAGACGTTGTCCCCGCGATCGATGAGCAGCAGCACCTCGCAGGCCCCGCCCAGGGTTCCGTCCCCGCGGATCCGGCTGCCCAGCAGGCGGGCGGGCAGCACCCGGGAGTCGTTGAGGATGAGGCAGTCGCCGGGGCGCAGCAGATCGGGCAGCTCATAAAAATGCCGGTGGGCCCACCGGCCCGTCTCCTTGTCCAGCGTCAGCAGGCGGGAGCCGTCCCGCCGCTGCAGCGGCGTCTGGGCAATCAGCTCGGGGGGCAGATCAAAATAAAAATCATGTGTTTTCAACGTCTCTATTGAATCCTTTCCAATGTAATTCCCGTGAAATAAAAGTCCAGGATCTCCTCGTACGGCTTCCCCAGCTCCGCCATGGCCTTTGCGCCATACTGGCTCATGCCTACGCCGTGGCCCCAGCCGGTGCCGGTGATGGTGATGCCGTTTCCCGCGGCGGCGGACGGCTGCAGTTTGGATGTGCCGGAGGCGGTGACGGCGTAGGCCGCCTCCCCGCTGTAGGCGGAGGAGCCGCTGCCGGAGAGGAGATAGGCCCCGCTGAGCCCTGCGAGGGGGGAGCGGCCGTCGTTGACAAACAGGCCGCCTCCGCCGCCGGAGATGGTAAAGCGCATACTCTTCGCGCCCAGCACCCAGCGGCAGTCCTGCCGCTCCAGCTTCACCGTCCGGCCCGCCGTGTCCCGGATGATAATCTCCGCCGCGTTTCCCGAGGGGGTGGTCCGGGAGACATATGCGCCGCACACCGTACCGATGCTGTAGCCCTTGTCCCGCAGGAGCCTGGACAGCTGGCTGTAGGTGTAGGTGATGGTATAGGCGTAATCGGGTATGTCGGTGGTCCCCTCGTAGGGGTCCTCCTTCCCCACCAGATAGGGTACGGCGCCGGACCACACGTTCTCCGGGCTCTCCGACGCGCCGCCGTTGCTGGAGCAGAAGTAGGTTTCCGCATATTTGCCGCCGTACATGGCCACAACGCCCGCCGTCTCCTCCACCGCCCGGTCCGTCAGATCGCTGGCCAGCCCGGTCCCCCGGTAGACCTGGCAGTCCGTGGTGGCGCACACGTCGAAGCGGGCGCTGTCATAGTGCCTGCTGGGCAGCAGGGCGTATGTCCGGGCACAGACCGCCTGGGCCTTCAGGGCCTCCAGGGGCCAGGAGGGGCTCATCTCGTAGGGCAGAACGCCCTTGACGTAGCTGTCCAGCTCCACCACGTTGATGACGTCGATGTTCCCGCCGGCGCTGCGGCGGAACTCAAAGCCGCCATACCAGGTACAGCCGTTGAACCCGGTCTCCGCCCTCTCCCCGCCGCCGTCGGGCTGGATGCCCAGGTGCCGGCCGCCGGAGCCGTCAAAGGAGAAGAGGATGGTGTGGGATACGGCGTCCGTCACCGTCACGCCGGCGGCGCTGGGCCCCACGGCGGCTCCCCCGGCGCTGCGGACAGCGCCGGAGCCATCGGTCCAGGAGAAGGCGGCGCGGGCGGCCGCCTCCGCGGCGCTCCGGGAGGTGAAGCTGCCCGTCCGGACCCGGTAGCGGCCGTCCGCGAAAGCGGGGAAGGCGTCCGGGAGCTGCCGCGCCGCCTGGGCGGCCTCCTCAAAGGAGGGGAAGGCGGCGCTGAGCTGGACGTGGTACCCGCCAAGCACCGCGTCCGTCCGGGCGGGCCGGCTCTGGCAGTACTTCCCGCCGCTGACGTAGATGGTCCCGCCGGCGGTTACGGCGATGTTCTCCTGCGCCAGCCGGCCGATCTGGTGAAAGGCCCGGCTCTGCTCATCAAACCACCCCAGCCGGTAGCCGGATCCCCGGACGTTTTGCATCCCGGCGGAGTAGAGGGCCTGCTCGCCATAGCAGAGCCCCACCTTCAGTATGTCCTCCGCGGCGCGGGCAGAAACGGTCAAAGTGACCATCGTTAGCATACAAAGGAAAAACGTGCGCAAAAAGATCTTCATGGAACCTCCCCTATGAGATAAAACGGTTGACAGGGTGTAAAAAATATGGTATGAAAATACGGTAAATCGCGCCGCAGACCCCGGGCGCTGTCATATAGTATACATGGGGGACGGAAAATTTTCAACCCAGGAATCGACAGTTTTCCCACTCCCACTGCTGCCAATTTTTTCAGGAGGTACCAAGATTATGAAAGAGTATCGCGTCGGAATCATCGGCGGGACCGGGATGGTGGGCCAGCGATTCGTCACCCTGATGGAGGGGCACCCCTGGTTCCGTCTCACCGCCATCGCCGCCAGCGGGCGCAGCGCGGGCAAGCGCTATGACGAGGCCGTGTCGGGCCGCTGGGCCATGACCGCCCCCATCCCGGAGGAGGCCAGGGGCCTTACCGTCCTGGACGCCGAGGCGGACGCGGAGAAGATCGCCGGGATGGTGGACTTCGTCTTCTGCGCCGTGGACATGAAGAAGGAGGAGATCCAGGCCCTGGAGGAGAAGTACGCCCGCCTGGAGTGCCCGGTGGTCTCCAACAACAGCGCCCACCGCTGGACCGAGGATGTGCCCATGGTGGTGCCCGAAATCAACGCGGACCACATCCGCATCATTGAACAGCAGCGCAGGCGTCTGGGCACCAAGCGGGGCTTTATCGCGGTGAAGTCCAACTGCTCCCTCCAGTCCTACGTCCCCGCCCTGCACCCCCTGCTCAAGTACGGCATGGACCGGGCCCTGGTGTGTACCTATCAGGCCATCTCCGGCGCGGGCAAGACCTTCGAGCGCTGGCCGGAGATGGTGGACAACTGCATCCCCTACATCGGCGGCGAGGAGGAAAAGAGCGAGCGGGAGCCCATGAAGCTGTGGGCGAAGGTTGAGGACGGCAGGTTCGTGCTGGCCGAGGGTCCGGCCATCACGGCCCAGTGCTTCCGGGTGGCCTGCCAGGACGGCCACATGGCGGCCTGCTTTATGAAGTTCAAAGACGGCTGCAAGCCCTCCATGGAGCAGATCAAGGCGGACTGGGCCGGCTTCTCCGGCCGGGCCCAGGAGCTGAACCTGCCCTCCGCCCCAAAGCAGTTCCTCCACTACTTCGAGGAGGCGGACCGCCCTCAGACCCGCCTGGACCGGATGGTGGAAAACGGCATGGCGGTCTCCATCGGCCGCCTGCGGCCGGACAGCCAGTACGACTACAAGTTCGTCTGCCTCAGCCACAACACCCTGCGGGGCGCGGCCGGCGGCGCGGTGCTGCTGGCGGAGCTCCTGTGCGCGGAAAATTATATCTGATACGCGAAGCGGCGGCGGGGGTGTCCTCCATGACGAGGAGACCCCCGCCGAATTTGTATTTCAGCTGCGGAAAACCCCTCGTCCGGCTGGGAAACCCTCATCCATCCGGTATCCCCCGGTTATGAATACAGGTTCTTAATTTTTCCAACCCCAGGCCGATATAAAAATCAGAAATATTTACCGGAGAAATACGGAAAAGGGGCGGACAAACGCCGCGGCGGCGGATATTATAAGCTTTAGGCGGCTGCCGGCAGGGCATGGAAACTACGACGCAATGGGAGGAACGACAGATGAACGTATCAAATTTAGCCAATCTCTTTCACCAGAACGGTATTTTGCAGCAGAGCAAGCCGCTGGGCCAACCGCTATGCCAGCCGGCCGCCAGCGACACGCTGCACCGGCTTTCCGAAAACCTACTGACCGCGCGGGAGCAGGGGCAGGACCTGAAAAAGCGGTTCGATACGCTGGAGCTGTCGGCGGAGGCCGCGGACAGCAGGGCGGACGCCGCCCTCAGTGAGATGCCCGACGAGCTGCTGGAGTTATACTTGAACCAATATAAGGTCGCCGGGAATTTGAGCCAGCAGAACGAGGCGTCCCTGATGGAATACCGGGATCAGCTCTCCGCCTTTGACCGGACCATCCAGGAATACCAGGACATGCTGGACGGCAAGACGGAAATGCCCGGGATGATGAGCAGGGAGGATGTCTCCACGCTGCTGGACCGGACCAGAGCGGCGCGGGAGCAGTTTTTGCAGGAAGGCGCGAAGGAGCTGAACCGCGTGGGACGCGAAGGGCCGGATCTGACGGGTAAGGCCCGTCAGACGGTCCTGGGCGATCTGGACGATGGCCGTGACCTCCGGTGGAGCATCGACGCCTCTGCCAAGGACATCTATGGGGAGATTGACCGCGCGCTGGCCGCCGCCCACAAGACGACATCCATTTGCCGGGAGGGGGCCTCCCGCATCGCGGCCGAGCTGAAGCGGCGGGGACAGGCGGATCAGCCCTATCACCAGCTCCGTTTTGACGGGCAGGACGGCGCCGCGGAGCAGGCGTCCATGTTCCGGGATATCTATGGGGAGATCTGGAATACGCTCCGGAACGGCTATGGGCAGACGCAGCAAAAGCCTTGAAAAATCAATAAAAATATCCCGCGGATCTGGTGACAACAGGGCCGGAGTGTGCTACACTATACCATCATCAAGCCGTCAGGAAAAGGGGGATACCAGTGGAGAAAATCACAGCGAAGACTGTCCGCCGCCTGCTGCCTCCCCGCCGGGCGGACGGACACAAGGGAGATTTCGGCAGGGTGTACGTCTACGGCGGCTGTGCGGGCTACACCGGTGCGCCGGTGTACGCCGGAGAGGCGGCCGTGCGCACGGGCAGCGGTCTGGTGTTTGTCGGCGTCCCCGAGGAGGTGTACCCCATCGTGGCGGCCCGGTGCGCCTGCGCCATGGCGCATCCAATCCCGGAGCGGTACGGGGATCTTCTGGATCGGGTCCGGGCCTGTGATGCCGCCCTGATCGGTCCGGGACTGGGCCGGGGGCGGGCGGCGGAGGAGAACACGCTTGGCCTGCTGCGGGACTGCGAGCGCCCGCTGGTGCTGGACGCCGATGGCATAAACGCCGCGGCCGCGCATATAGATGTGCTGGATAGGCGGACGGGCGCCGCCGTGCTCACGCCCCACCAGGGGGAGTTCCTGCGCCTGGGCGGGGACCTGTCCCACGGCCGGGAGCGGGCGGCGGAGGACTTCTCCCGGCGGCACGGCTGTGTGCTGGTCCTCAAGGGGCCGGGCACCGTAGTGGCCGCGCCGGACGGGAGGCTCCTGGTCAACTCCACCGGCAACTGCGGCATGGCCAAGGGCGGCAGCGGGGACGTGCTGGCGGGGATGGTCCTCGCCCTCATCGGCCAGGGGGCGGAGCCCTTCGAGGCCGCCGCGTGCGCCGTATGGATCCACGGGAGGGCCGGGGATCTCTGCCGGGAGGAGCTGTCGGAGTACGCCATGACCCCCGTGGATCTTATCGAGCGCCTGCCCGCCGTGTTCAAAAACCTGGGATTCTGAAATCGAGGAGGAAGAACTGTGCGAAAAGCCCTGCTTTTTGCACCAATGCTGATGCTCCTGCTCACCGCCTGCGGCGGGGAGGAGAAAGATCCGGCGGCCGATCTGCAGGCCCAGTACGCCGCTGTTTCGTCCGCTGTCATGGAGGCGGACGTCACCTGTCACTACGAGGATGAGGAGCGTGTATACACCCTGCGGTGCGACTACACGCCCGGAGAGAGCACCGTCACCGTCCTGTCCCCGGAAAATCTGGCGGGCATCTCCGCCACCGTGGCGGACGGGGAGCTGAAGCTCAGCTACCAGGACGTCTCCCTGGACGCGGGCAGCTACTCCGCGGCGGCCATCTCCCCGGTGGCGGCCCTGCCCCGGCTGATGGCGGCGGCCGCCTCGGGCTACGTCACCGAGCAGAGCCGGGAGGACGTGGAGGAGCGGCCCTGCCTGCGCCTGGCCTGCGACCTGCCCGACGACGAGGGCACGCTGTACACCACCTGGTTTGACCAGGAGACGCTGCTGCCCCTGCGCAGCGAGATCTCGGCGGAGGGGACGCTGGTATTCCAGGTGGCCTGGACCCGGTTCGAGGTGACCGGCCAGAAGGCGGCGGATGAGCCCGCCGCCCAGCCCGATCAGCCCGCCCCGGATGCCGCCCCGGATGCCGCCCCGGATGCCGGACCGGCCCAGCCGGAGGCCGGTGCGCCGGCTGCGGAGAACCCGCAGTCCCCGGCGGCGGATCCGCCGGCCCAGGATGCCTGGGCCGAGGCGGACGAGGCGGCGGCCTACGCCGGCGCGGAGGAGTGATCCCGGTTCCGCTGTGAATGCGGATGTTTACCTGCGGGGAATGATCAAAAAATCCGTACCATCATGCTATACAAAGGAGTGGGAAAATCATGGAAAGTACACTAAAGAGGACCTGGGCGGAGATCGACCTGGACGCGCTGGAGCACAACTACCACGCCCTGCGCAGACAGATGGGACCCGACTCCCGCTTCCTGGGGGTGGTCAAGGCGGACGCCTACGGCCACGGCGCCATTGAGGCGGCCCGCACCCTGGAGGAGCTGGGGGCGGAGTACCTGGCCATCTCCAACATCGACGAGGCCCGGGAGCTGCGTCTGGCGGGCATCCGCCTGCCCATCCTCCAGCTGGGCCTGACCCCGGCGGACCAGACTGCCGCCGTCATGGCCAACAATGTGACCCAGGCGGTGTGGAGCGAGGCGGCGGCGGAGGACTTCTCCCGGGAGGCCGTCAGGGCCGGCGGGCGGATGAAGGCCCATATCAAGCTGGATACCGGAATGTCCCGGCTGGGCTTCCAGTGCGACGAGCACCGGTTCGAGGACTCGCTGGAGGCCGTCTGCCGGACCTGTGCCCTGCCGGGGCTGGAGGTGGAGGGGATTTTCACCCACTTCGCCGTCTCCGACGAGAGCGAGGAGTCCTGCCGGGAGTATACCCGGCTCCAGCACCGGCGGTTTGAGGAGATGATCCGGCGTCTGGAGGAGCGGGGCGTCACCTTTGCCATCCGCCACTGCGCCAACAGCGGCGCCACCGTCAGCTATCCCCAGTTCGCCCACGACATGTTCCGGCCCGGCATCATCACCTATGGCATCGGCGATCAGGCGGCGCTGCTGGGGCTGAGGCCCATGATGACCCTCAAAACCGTCATCGGCGTGGTCAAGGAGTACGACCCGGACACCACCATCAGCTACGGCCGCACCTTCCGGGCCGGCCGGCCCAGCCGGGTGGGCGTACTGCCCATCGGGTACGCCGACGGACTCCACCGCGCCCTGTCCAACAAGTGGCGGGTATGGACCCCCCACGGTATGGCGCCCATTGCGGGCCGGATCTGCATGGATATGTGCATGATCGATCTGACGGACCTGCCCGGCGTCCAGGCGGGGGACGAGGTGGAGGTCTATGGGCCCCACAACTCCGTCAACGACGCCGCCCACCTGGCCGGGACCATCTCCTATGAGCTGACGTGCGCGGTGAGCAAGCGGGTGCCCCGGATCTACTACAGGCATGGGAAGGAAATCGCGAGGGAGCTGCTGCTGCGGGGATAACTGGCAGGGCTTCTGATGATCGGCTTGAGCTCCCGGCGCTTTCGCGGAAGCGCCGGGGGCCGTTTTCATGCCGCGGGCGAAGCGGACAAGCAGGAGAGCCTCTCCCGGCACCGCGGCTTCTTATAAAAATCTTAAAAAATGATACTCTTTTATCTTAACCGCGGCTATGGTAAAATAATTTAGGAAAAGCAGGAGGATGCCCTATGGCAAATATTTTGATCTGTGACGACGAGCGGGACATTGTCTCCGCACTGAAAATCTACCTCTCCTCCGAGGGGTACACCCTCTTTGAGGCCTACACCGGCCGGGAGGCCCTGGAGATCGCCCGGAAAAACGAGCTGCATCTGGTCCTCATGGACATCATGATGCCGGAGATGGACGGCATCTCCGCCACCGCCAAGCTCCGCGAGGAGTACAACGTGCCCATCATCCTCCTGACCGCCAAGAGCGAGGACACCGACAAGGTCCTGGGGCTCAACGTGGGGGCGGACGACTACATCACCAAGCCCTTCAACCCCATCGAGGTCCTGGCCCGGGTGCGCTCCCAGCTGCGGCGGTACACCACCCTGGGCGGCCTGGAGCAGAAGCCCAGCAAGCTGATTATCGGCTCCATCGTCCTGGACGATGAGGCCAAGACCGTCACCGTGGACGGCGATCCGGTCAATCTCACTCCCATTGAGTATAACATCCTGTTGCTGCTCATGCGCCACCCGGGACGGGTCTACTCCTCGGCCCAGATCTACGAGCAGGTGTGGAACGAGGCCGCCTTCGGCTCCGAGGGGGCCGTGGCCGTGCATATCCGGCACCTGCGGGAGAAGCTGGAGATCAATCCCTCCGAACCCCGCTACCTCAAGGTCGTCTGGGGACTGGGATACAAGATGGAACCGTAAGGCGGGCATCCATACTTTTCTTTAGAAAAGAAAAGTATCAAAAGAAACTTTTTGCGCGAAACTCCGTTTCGCTTTGACTGTCAGAGCCCAGGAGGCCGGCAGGCGAAACAGATGTTTCGCCCCAAAATTCTTTTTGATACTTTTTCTTTTAAGAAAAAGTATGGATACCGAGTAAGGAGGCGTTATGGATAAGGTAAGGGATTTGCGCACCAGCCTGGCGGCGAAGTGCGGCGCGATTGCGCTGCTGATTGCGGTGTGCGCCGCCGCGACTGTGGGCAGCTTCGCGGTTGTGCTGCTCTCCTGCGGCTACGGCACCGCCAGCAGCTTTCAGGAGGACCTGCTGTGCCGGGAGCAGATGGAGGGCGCCCTGGGCAGCGCATTCTGGTATGTGGTGGAGTCCGGCGGCAGCAGCTACTCCTCTTACCGCTCCTCCCTGGAGCGCTGCGGGGGCTTCTCCGCCCAAGTGTACCAGGGGAACCCGGCGGACGGAAATCTGGCGGGCTCCTGGGGCGATGTCCCGAAGGGGGCGGACCTGTGGTTCAGCGAGACGGACATCCGCTATTGGGACGGGACCGAGTATACGGTGGTGGGCTGCCTCTCCCATCATCTGCCTGCGGGGAGCAATTTCGCCGTGCGCTTCTCTCTTTACAACCAGCTGCATTCCCTGCCCTTCGGGGTGACGGTGCTCCTGACCGTGATCCTGTGGTGCGGCGCCCTGGCGCTGCTGGTGTTCCTGCTGTGCGCCGCCGGACACAAGGCGGGGCGGGAGGGGGTGGTCCTCAACTGGCAGGACCGTATCCCCCTGGATCTCTACCTGTGCTGCACGATGACCCTGATGGCCATCGGCGTGAGCGTTGGCATGAGCTCCAGCGGCCTGCCCATGGCGCTGGAGGCGGCCAGCTGTGCTCTGGGCCTGCTGGTGGCGGGCGCGGCCGCCCTGGCCACCCTGCTGACCCTGGCCACGCGGCTGAAAAAAGGAAAGATTTTGCGCAACACCATCTGCTGGCGGCTCTGGCGCTGGTGCGTCATGGTGTGCCGCGCCATGTGGGACGCCATGATGGAGTTCCTCCGGGTCCTGCCCCTGACCTGGCGCGGCGTGCTGTTTACGGGCAGTGTGCTGGCGGTACAGACCTTTCTGACCCTGGTGATGTTTGATAGCTACGACGGGGAGCTCTTTTTCCTGTTCACCATCGTTCTGGACGCGGCGCTGATTGCGGCGGCGGCGTGGCTGAGCGTTCAGATCCAGAAGGTGCTGGACATGGGATCCGCCCTGGCCGCCGGGGAGCTGGACGCCCACCTGGATACGGAGAAGATGTACTTTGACGTGAAGCGCCACGCGGAGCATCTCAACGCCATTGGCGAGGGGATGAACAAGGCGGTGGAGCAGCGGATGAAGTCGGAGCGGCTGAAGACAGAGCTCATCACCAACGTCTCCCACGACATCAAGACGCCCCTCACAAGCATCGTCAACTACGTGGACCTCCTCAAGAAGGAGGAGCTGCCCCCTGCCGCCGGGGAGTATCTGGCGGTACTGGACCGCCAGTCCAAACGGCTGAAAAAGCTGACCGAGGATCTGGTGGAGGCCAGCAAGGCGTCCACCGGCAGCATGACCGTCAACATGGAGCCCATCGTGGTCAACGAGATCATCCATCAGGCCATCGGCGACTACGACGAGAAGCTGGCCGCCGGCCGGCTGGAGGTGATTGTCAGCACCTTTGAGGGCAACCTGATGGCGCTGGCGGACGGCCGGCTCCTGTGGCGGGTGCTGGACAACCTGCTCAGCAATGTGTGCAAGTACGCCCTGGGAGGCACCCGGGTGTACGTGGACCTCTCCGCTCACGATGGGCGGGTGTTCCTGTCCATGAAGAACATCTCCCGGGATCCGCTGAACATTTCCGCTGACGAGCTGATGGAGCGCTTCGTCCGAGGGGACGCCTCCCGCCACACCGAGGGCAGCGGTCTGGGGCTGAACATCGCCCGCAGCCTCATGGACCTCATGGACGGCACCTTCCAGCTCAGCGTGGACGGGGACCTATTCAAGGCGGAGCTGTCTTTGAAGGGATAGGGGCCGTTTCGCCCGGAGGAGGGCTGGGCGCGGTTTGAAAATGGAAATATGAACAGCGGTGGGAAGCCTCGCGGCCGGTGCTCATATTTCCCTTTTTCAAACTGCCCCTGGAGTACTTGGCTCAGTGGCTAAAAAAATTTTTTAAAATTGCAAATTTACTCTTGCATTTTATAACCAAGTATGCTAATATAACAAAGTCGTCTGGATGTGATATGCGCCGTTAGCTCAGCTGGATAGAGCGTCTGGCTACGGACCAGAAGGCCGGGGGTTCGAATCCCTCACGGCGTGCCAACTTGCATTGACAAAAAAGATGTAGACAAAAATCTCGCACCGAAGGGTGGCACTTCGTAAAGAAGTGCCACCCTTCGGGCTACCTGTAAAGAAATCTCTCTATATGGGACGGCTATGCCGTCCTTTTCTTGCGCTTCTGCATAGCCTGATAGTAGGCCATATATTCCCGTTCCAGCGTTTCCGGCTCCGGCGCTGTCCAAAGACCGATGGTGCTGTAGTAGATGTCCACCCGCTGATGCCGCTTGCCGTCTACTTTCTCCGGCTTGGATACCACGATCTTGCCAATGAACTCGTGGACGATTTCAGGCGTCAACTCCGTCAGCCGGGTCACCTGTCTGGCCCGCTGGATGAATTTCTGCAAATCATCGGCTTTGTCAGCGGTGGCGTTCAAGCCGTCCTCCAACGCTGGAATATCCGCTTTCAACTGCCGCTGTTCATTTTCCAGCGATACCGTCAGCGTAGCGAAACGTTCCTCGGACAACAGGCCCTTGGTCATGTCCTCATAGCTTTTCTGAATAAGCTGGTCAATCTCCGCTACCCGCTGTTTGGCCCTGTCCAACTCCCGGCGCTTGGTGGTCAACTCTTTCTTCTCTTGCAGGCCAAACCGCTCCATCTGCTCTTGGGCAAACCGCTTTTCATAGACCTGGATGTACCACAACAGCCTTTGCAGGCCCTCCAACACCAACTGCCCCACAACGCTCTCCCTGATATAGTGAGCGGAGCATACGTTGGAATTTTTGCGGTAGCTGGAACAGAAGAAATAGGCTTGTGGCTGTTTACTGCTCTTGCTGCTTGCATAATACAGTTTTTCACCGCAATCAGCACAATAGAGAAACCCAGAGAACATACTTACGATGCCGGTACGGTCTGGTCTGCGGCGGTGTTGACGGAGGTTTTGGACAAGGGCAAAGGTTTCCCGATCAATGATGGCGGGGTGGGTGTCAGAAAATACTTTCCAATCCTCCTGCGGCCTGTCCAACTGCTTTTTCTGCTTGAAAGACTGGCGACAGGTACGGAAATTGACGGTATCGCCCACATACTCCTGCCTGTCCAGAATGCCCGCCACTGTGCCGGAACTCCAGTTACAGGGGTGTGCAGGGGGCCTTGTAGGACAATTGACACCCACGCTTTGAAAATACTCGCTGGGGGTCATCACGCCCTCAGA
>CAJUQS010000111.1 GCA_910588365.1 uncultured Oscillospiraceae bacterium
CCGGGTCAGCGACAGGCGGGAACATGAGATGGGGGCAGACAGGGATGTCGCCCGCCTGGAACACCTCCTGGGCTTTCTGGCGGGCGAACTCGATGTTCTTTTCCACGTCACCCCGGAGAGGGGCGCAGATGTACACCAGCTTGGGGCCGTCCTGGTCCTGGACGCGCTCCTGCTGCCGGTCACGGAACACATCCAGGTATTGCTTGGCGGCCTGCCGGATCGTGTCATAGTCGGCGGCGGTGGGCTGGAATGCGTACCATTCCGGCTTGCCCTGATCCAGCCAAATGTGGGGGGCCACGCCATTGGGGAAGTAAGGGTTGCCGGGGACGGGCTTCATGCCCAGCAGATCCTTCAGCTTCAGCACCAGGGTGTCCACTGGCCCGTCCGTGCGGTTCAGGACGGTGATCTTCAGGGCATCGTAGTGATCCGCATAGCCGGTGGTGATAAACTGCGCCCGCACCCGCAGGTCCTTGCCCAGCGTTCCGAGACAGGCCCGGCCCGAATAAGTGGGGTCACGGATCACCTGCCCGTCCCCGAACACCCGGCCCAGCTCCCGTTCAAAGAAATTGCTCATTTTCCACCTTCTTTCTCGTAGATGATGTAATATTCGGTATCGTCATTGCCCCAGCGGATGGTTTCCATGCACTGTAATTCTCTGACCAGCCACCCGGCTTCGCCCATGACGGCGGCCACATCGGCGGCCCGGACACAGCGGGCACTCCGTTCGACCCAGCTTCCACGGGGCTTGATTTTTCCTGTGAAAGCGTTTTTCTTCATCCGCCTGAACGCCGGGGAGGATGCCTCCACAGACATTCCAAAGGTTGTCCCGCTGAATTCCCTCATGTGAAGGTCCATTATTCTTTCTGCGCCTCCTCATCCCTGCGGTAAAGCGGACAGGTCATGCAGACCGTGCTGTTGGGCAGCTCATAGTGCCGCCCGGTGAACAGACACGCCCGATTGTCACAGCCGCTGTCCACCCGCCAGGGAGCCTGTTTCCGCTTCCGGCTGTGGACGCAGGTTTCATAGCCATGCAGATTTCTGATTTTCATCTGTCCCGCCCTTTAGTTCCACGCTTTTTCTTGGGAGATTTTTCCTGCTCTATGTGGGCCGGGAGAGGTTTCTGGCTGTCCTTGTCTACAGCCGGAAGCTCGTCCGGGTCACGGTATTCATAGCTATTCCCATCCGCAGTCAGGCACAGGTCATAGTCAGAGAGATCGGTGTCCATGATCTCCGCCGCCATCTCATAGGCTTCCCGGCTGCCGCCCTCCGGCACGTTGATGTCGATAACCTCGCCGCCCTTCATCGTCATCTCGCCCACATTGTAGCCGATGTTTTCATCCGCCCAGCGGTAGGTGATGGTCTGCTCCGGGTACTTCCTGGATAAAAGCGTTACGATTTTTGGAACAGAATCCCAGGCAGTGAAGAATACCATGGTATGGTCATCCTCTCGCAGTGGGCGGGGCTGATAGGCGTTCCATTTTGTCCCCCAATTGAGATTGCACCACTCATACCATGTGGGGCTGCCGAACCGTTGGACATTGCTGTATGCCTGTTCTCCCAAGGCCCAAGTCACCGGGTCGGCCAACCGTTGCTTCTGGTACAGCTCCTCGCACTTATGAAGAGCCAGCGCATATTCC
>CAJUQS010000112.1 GCA_910588365.1 uncultured Oscillospiraceae bacterium
CGCAACCGCGGCATTCTGAAGAACATCGCCGAGGGCACCCTGGGCGGCGCCGCCACCCGTGAGGCCGTTGCCGAGATCCTCTGCCAGACCATCCTGGTGCCCGTGGCCGACTACTCCCTGGCCTTCGGCTACCGCACCACCGATGCCAACGGCAAGGACAATGAGACCCTCGCTTACAAGACCTTCAAGATGGAGAAGATCGACGGCGTGGTCGTTGCCAACGAGCAGGCCAGCCTGGAGGACACCAAGCCTCTGGCTGCTGATCAGACCAAGTTGAACCTGGCCGACGGCACCGCTTACACCCTGAATGTCGCCTCCACTCTGAACGACATCGGTGAGAGCCGCTACGTCTATGTCCGTCCCGCCGCCGGCACCACCCGCTACAACCTGGTGTGCAGCAAGGTCTACGACACCGGTCTGAACAACGTCTACGATTCCGGCGACAAGGTTGCCACCGTGGGCGACAGCACCGGCAAGGACAACGGCATCACCAGCATCACCGGTGCCCAGCACTTCGTCAACTACGACCAGACTGACGAGTACACCACCAAGATCCGCATTGAGTACGTCCTGCGCGGCCGCTGGAGCGACTACCAGGCCAGAAACATGCGCAAGGCCAACGGTGGTAACCTGTATCAGTGGAACAACACGACGAAGCTGTTTGACAACGAGATCACCGCTCTGACTGACAAGGATGCTGCTAACTGGAGCAACGTGATCACCGACGCCGGCAACCCTGCCGGCCACACCTACGAGTACCGCAAGGTGATCAACGCCTTCACCAAGCTGTCCAACATCGACTGGGAGAACATCCGCACCGTCTTCTCCACCGGCGATCTGACCAGCGGCACCAACATCGTTGTCGGTGAGATCTACCTTGGTACGAATACCCATCCCAGCAATAACCCCGAGGATATCTCCGACGGCAAGTACAAGTGGGAAACCTTTGTTGCCGACTACTTGGAGGGCGCCGACAACAAGAAGCAGGTCACCACCAACGAGCTGGGCAACCGCCTGAAGATCGTTGACAACAACAACGACGGTGTTGCTGAGTACGTGCTGAAGACCATCTACACTGTGGGCATCATCACTGCCAACAACAACATCGACATCGCCAACCTGAACCTGGCTGATGGCGACGCTGTCAACGAGGTCACCGCCTCCACTCCCGTCATCAACGACGGCGAGGGTGAGCTGGCCGCCGGCAACGTGGTCATCTACGCCAAGATCGACGGCAACGCCCGCGCTCAGCTGGCTGCCACCGAGACTGCCAAGATCAACACCGTCAACCGTGCTGATCTGACCGCTACCGCCGAGGACGGCACCACCTGGAAGGAGTCCTGGGTCCACACCCACTCCACCTACCTGCACTCCTACGTCTCCGGCATCTACCCCAACACCACCTACACCCTGTACTTCGATAACTACGGCAACCTGGCCGCCTACACCGAGGGTGAGAACGGCGGGTTCGTGCTCATCACCGACGGCTGGTACCGCAGCGCCCTCAACGGCGGCGAGTACGCTGTCCAGGCCTACATCGACGGCGCGCTCAAGACCGTTGAGCTCACCAACGGCGGCAGCATGTTCGTCAACAACAACAGCAGCGTCAACAACTGGGGTATGCTGAAGAGAGACTTCGGCCGCTACACCATCAACAACGAGGGCAGCACCGCCAGCACCGGCCAGATCCACACCATCGTCGGCACCCTGGAGGGCGGCATCCTCACCCCCGTGGACAAGACCTACAAGTACAGCAAGAACATGGTCATGCTGGACATGGTCAACAACGCTGTGCCCGGCCGTGACGGCGCCAGCGCCAATGTCTACACCACCGACTATGCCGACGGTACCGCTTACAAGGCTGCTGGTACTGTCAACGTGACCGTCAACGCCCTGTCCAACACCACCTACTACTACGTCTTCAAGCAGGGCAACACCACCGCCGTCCGCTCCTACACCGGTTACGGCAGCATCCCCGCCATCAACAACATGTACATCGAGGATGTCTATGCTGTTGGTTCCCTGGCCCGGAATGCCTATGGCCAGGACTACTACACCGCTGGCGTGGTCGTCGTGGAGCTCAACGCCCGCTATGACGGCGCTATGCTCAACGCCGAGCAGGTCTTCATCCCCGACCTCGCCGAGGTCACTGACATGGTCGGCATCGGCGGCATCTGCAACGTCATGATGATCCGCGGCAACGGCGCTTACGAGTCCGTCCGCGTCAATATGTCCAAGTCCAGCCTCCGTCACTATGATGCGGCCAGCAACTCCGAGAACATGACCAAGACCCACGCCGGTCTGTACACCATGACCCTGGACGAGGGCAGCACCGACACCTATGTCATCAAGCCCATGAGCAACGAGCAGATCCGCGCCAACGGCTACATGACCGGCTACGTCTACAAGAGCTACAACACGCTTGACAACGACTACGCCGTGGTGCAGATGAAGTCCTTCGGCACTGGCAACTTCGTTCCTGTCGACCCCAACAATATGCCTCAGCTCATCCAGTCCAAGCGCGTTGTTGACACCAGCAAGACCTACACCCTGGGCTATGACAGCCTGTACAACGCCAAGCTGGAGGAGAGCACTCCCGCCAACGTCCTCAGCCAGGCCGGCGATTCCGCCTTCCGCGATGTTGAGGAGTCCGGCCTGAACGAGCGCTGGGACGGCGTTGCCAACTCCGGCAACTTCACCAATCCCTCCCTCAACGAGGTCCTGGTCCGCTACGACGGCAGCAACGTTGTTTGGGCCGTGTCCTTCCGCGAGTACCGCACCACTGATCCCGCCCGCCGTGACTGGGCCCAGACCGTGTGGTACAGCAACCTGGTCTCCACTGAGCCCTACGACAGCGGCATCACCTTCTGGGGTGTCAGCAATGGTGACGCTGCGGACACCAACGCCGATGCACGCAACATCACCATCAGCCACGCCCAGGCTCTGCTGGGTCAGGCGAACAACATGGTTGTTGACTTCGGTGACAAGCTCAACAGCGCCACCAGCTGGAGCCTCACCGGCGGCAGCATCATCGGCAGCATCACCAACATGACCCAGCTGGCCGCTTACAACACCATCACCAATGCTCAGGAGACCTACACCCTGACCATCAACCGCACCAACGGCACCACTGAGACCTACATCCTGGTCAAGCTGGCCGCTGAGAATGCCGCTGGTCTGACCCTGAAGAACCTGTATGGCGCGAACAACCCGACCCTGACCGGCAACACCATCGGTTTTGGCACCGGTCTGACCGTCGAGGAGTTCGTCAAGGCCTTCGATGTCTCCGCTGGCGCTTCCGTGGTCTGGAGCTTCGAGACCAATGGCAACGTGACCATCACTGTTGAGGGCAAGAACAACAGCGGCGTCGCTGCTGTTCCCGAGTACACCTACAGCGATGAGACCGGTGCCTCCGGCTCCAGCGTTGGCCGCAAGGAGATGAGCGACATCAAGGAGCTTACTGTTGTCGTGAAGTCCGAGAACAGCACGACCAGCACGCTCTATTTCGGCGGAGCCAATGCCGCTGATCTGGCTCTGAAGGCCGCCAAGGCCGCCGCCATTGCCAAGCTGGATGCCACTCCTGGTTATGCCGAGAACAAGGATAACCCGGCTGTCAAGAAGGCTTACAATGAGGCCGTGGCCGCTATCAATGCTCTGACCACCGTCACCGCAGTTGAGAACTTCGTTGTTCCCAGCGCTCTGACCGATGCCATTGCCGCCGCGAAGAACGGCACCACCCTGAAGCTCGGCGCTAACCTCAGTTCTCCTGTCGAGAGCGTCAATTACAACGGTGTCACTTATGCCACCTCCGGCAATGTTATCGCTGTGACTGGCGACAGCATTACCCTCGGCTTCACACTGGCCTCCGCTCCGGGCGCTGGTACCACCGAGACCTACGTCTTCACCGCTACCCAGGGCGCTGAGACAGTTCGGGCTACCGCTGATGTCACCGGTCCCGATAAGACTGGCACGGTTACTCTGTCCGGCCTTGCTGCTGGCGAGTGGACGCTGACTGTGGCCAAGCAGGCTGCTAGCGTGAACGTCTCCTTCTCCGCTTCTGGCGCGTCTGGCGGCGTGGTCTTGGTCAACAACGTGAACATGCTCAACGGCGGTACCATTCCCGTTGCCGGGTTTGGCAAGGTCGACTTTACCGTGACCGCTCCCGCTGACTACCAAGTCGTTTCCGTAAGCTCTACGGTCAATGGTACTACAGCTGCGGTGCCTGTTGCGGATGGTGTGTACACCTATACCCACAACAACAGTACCGACGCCGTGGTCATCACCGTCACCTTCGAGGCGACCGCCGCTGCCGAAGCCATTGTTGGGAAGGGCAACGCCCTTGCCAACGTCTTCCAGGGCACCGCTGCTATGAACAGCGCGGCTGCTCAGAGTGCTATGACTGCCCTTGCCGCCGCGAAGACCCAGGCTGAGGCCGAAGCCGCTGTCGCGGCTCTCCAGGAGGCTCTGGGGGTTCCCGGGGAGCTGGTTTGGACCGCCGATGGCATCGACGCGGCTGATATCACGGAGAGAAACGCTCTGGCCGACGGTGTGCTCGCCGCTTTCAACCGGGTTGTGGGTAACGACGGACGAGTTACTGAGGTTGGGTATGTTGTAATGGGTACTCCCACCAGCGGCGTGTTCAGCAGCATCCCCACTGATGAGGGGACTGGCTCCATCAACAACACGGACGCTGGTAAGGCACTGCTGAAGCTGTGGTTTGGTGCCGATGCCGACGCTATCGCCGCAAACCAGAACATTCTGTATACCATTGGTCAGGCGATCAAGGCTGGCGACAGTTCCTTCGTTCCTGAGAGCCTTCGGAGCAAGGACGCGGTTCCTGTGAAGATGGCCTATATTCCCCTTCCCAATGGTGCGGAAGGATATGGCAATGGAAATGATCTTGCCTGCCTTATTTGGCAGTACGAGGATGGGGACTATGGGTTCGATTGTCGTTACAGCGAGGGCGTCTTCAGCATCGACATTGACAACTTCAAGTTCTAAGCAGCATCTTTAACCCGCGCAAAGACCCCCGGGCTTCGGCCCGGGGGTCCCTTTTATCTGAACGCGATATAGTCAAAAGTCCGGCCGGACCAGGTGAGGTCGGGATGACCGTTTCCGAATCCGGTAAGCGTGAAACCCGTGTCGGTGAAGGTTACCCGGGTGTTGAGTACGTTTCCGGCGGTGATGCAGGTGTAGTTTGTAAAAAACGTGGGATTGTTTCCCGCACCATCCAGAATGGCCCCGGAGATAATCAGAAAGCTTGGGCGGAAGCCCAGATGGATGGTGCGCGCGGAGCCGTTTCCCACGTAGGAGCCCACCTTGTAGGGCTTGTTGGAGGGGGTGTAGGCGGCGTTGGTGATCTGCTGGGCAATGGAGTGGGCGGTGTCGGCGGTCTGCTTGGCGGTGTTGGCGGTGGCGACGGCGGAGTCGGCCTTGGCGTCCGTCCTGGTCAGGCCGGACTCGATGGAGCTGTTCATGGCGTTGAAATCATCCATCATGATCCGGTCCTCCTTGACCCACTGAGGCAGGCGGTAGTTCTTGGTGTAGTTCATGTTGTGTTCTCCTTTTGAAATTATTTCGTGACGGCGTGGATCGGACGACTGCCCCGTCGAAGGGCCGCGTCCGATTTTTTGCAAGCAAAAAATCCGTTACACATAGGTGTGTAACGGGGGGAAAGTTGTACGAAAATATACAACGTCGAACTGCACAAAAACGGGAAACTTCCACTTGTCAAGGCGACCGGACTGTGCTATATTGGGGACTGCAGAGCGAAACGGAGTTTCGCGCAAAAATTCTTTTTTGATTCTTTTTTCTTTTAAGAAAAAAGAATGGATACCTGTCACCAAGGAGGACCCTTATGCTTTTGGCGCTGGACATTGGCAATTCCAACATATCCCTCGGCGTTTTCTGTGGGGCGGAGCTGCGGATGCGGGCGAAGATCTCGGTTCAGACCCGGCGCAGCGCCGACGAGTACGCGGCCATCCTCTACGATCTGCTGCGGATGCGGCAGATTTCCCGGGAGGAGATAGGCGGGTGCATCCTCTCCTCGGTGGTCCCCGAGCTGACGGGGCTGGTGGAGGAGGCGGCCCGGACGGTGACGGGGACGGTTCCGGTTCGGGTGGGGCCGGGCATCCGCACGGGGTTTCCCATCCGCATTGACGATCCCTCCCAGCTGGGGGGCGATCTGGTGGCGGACACGCTGGCGGCGCTGACGGAGTACGGCGCGCCGCTGGTGCTCGTTGACGCGGGCACGGTCACCACCATCGCGGCGGTGGACGGGGGCCGGGCCTACCTGGGCGGGTGCATCGTGCCGGGCATCCGGCAGGGGGCGGCCGTGCTGAAGGATACGGCGGCGCTGCTGCCCTCCATCGAGCTGGGGAGCTGCGAGGAGTCCTGCCTGGGCCGCAGCAGCGCGGATGCCATCCGCTGCGGCCTGCTGCTGAGCAGCGCCATGACGGTGGACGGCTTTCTCGACCGGTACAGCGCCCTGCCGGGCATGGCGGGGGCGAAGTGCGTGGCTACCGGCGGGTCCGCGGAGCTGGTGACGGCCCTGTGCCGCCGGCCGGTGCTGGTGGACCCGGAGCTGACGCTGAAGGGTCTGCGCTACCTCTACGAGGCGAACCGCCCGAAAACCAGACGGTCATAACGGCTTTGCGCCGCTGTGATATATAATTTGTGCGCCGTACCCGGATTCCGGAGGAAAACCGTCCTGAACCTTTTTCCTCCCGGAAAAGAACGGGACGACAGCACGGGGTGAAAAATCCCCAAAGGAGAGCAACACCATGTACAACGCGAACAAAGTCCATCAGATCACACGTATGGCGATACTGACGGCAATCATCTTCCTTCTGTCCTTTACCCCCCTGGGCTATCTGACCATTGGTCCCATCGCGGCGACCACCATCCAGATGCCCGTTATCGTGGGCGCGGCGATGATGGGGCCGGTTTCCGGCGCGGTGCTGGGCTTCTTTTTCGGCCTGAGCGCCATCATCAAGGTGCTGACCATGCCCGGAGCGGACCCCTTCGCCACTCTGGCACTGGCCCACTCCCCCTTTGCGTACCTGGTGGTCTGCATAGGTGCGCGGGTGCTCATGGGCTGTCTGTCCGGCCTGCTGGCGAACGCGCTGCGTAAGGCCCCGATATTCCACGACAAGCTGTCCGCCCTCTCCTACGCCATCACCGGCTTTGTGGGCTCGGCCCTGAACACGGTGTTCTATCTGGGCCTTCTGTGGGGCCTGTGCGCGGAGGTGATCTCCTCCTTCTACGGCGTGGATCTGGCCGGCGTGGGCGGACTGGTCATCGGCACCGCCTATGCGGCCGGCATTCCCGAGGCCATTGTCTCCTGCGTCGTAGTGGGCGCCGTGTGCAAGGCCCTGGAGCGGATCCCGGCCTTTACTTACCGTCTGTCCGCATAGGGACGGTCTGAAACCCGCCTGAAACGCCGCCTCACCCGGGCGGCGTTTTTCCTTTCTCTGCCGTGGCCGCCAAAACTTTTATGAATCAATCGTAAAACTCCGCGTCCCGCTATGGAAACTTCGGGGAAAAAGGTATATACTAGGATGGATTTGACAGAAGAAGGAGAAACGGCCCATGACACGACAGACCCTCTTGGAGAATGTGTATCTCACACACATGCCTTCGGAAAAGTTCAAGACCAGCTTTCTCAGCGCCCAGATGGCGGTCCCCCTTCTGGCGGAGACGGCAGGGCTCAACGCCCTGCTGGTCAACGTCCTCAGCCGGGGCACCGCCCGCCTGCCGGATATGGCGGCCCTGGGCCGGGAGCTGGATCTGCTTTACGGAGCCCAGCTGGAGCCCGCGGTGCGGAAGATGGGGGAGAACCAGCTCTTCGGCTTTATGGCCAGCTGCATTGACGACCGCTTCCTGCCCGGCGGGGAGCGGCTGCTGGAGCCCCTGACGGAGCTGCTGGGGGACATGTTCTGCCGCCCCGCTGTCCAGGACGGCGGCCTGAACGGGGACTACGTGGACAGTGAGCGGGAGAACCTGGTGGATCTCATCCGCAGCGACATCAACGACAAGCGCCTCTATGCCGCCCGCCGCCTGATGGAGACCATGTGTGCCGGGGAGCCCTACGGCGTGGGGCGCATGGGCCGTGCCGGGGACGTGGAGCGCATCACCCGGCAGGAGCTCAGCGGGCACTACCGCTCCGTCCTGTCCCGGGGGCGGCTGGAGCTGTTCTACTGCGGCTCCGCGCCGGAGGACCGGGTGGCGGACGCCTTCCGCCGGGCCTTTGCCGGACTGCCCCGCCAGGGGCTGCTGGAGCCCGCCGTCACCACCCGCCGCGCCGCGCCGGCGTCGTGCCGGGTGGTGGAGGAGGCCATGGACGTGACCCAGGGCAAGCTGTGCATGGGCTTTCGCACGGACAGCGGCGACGTGCCTGCCACCATGCTGATGAACGCCATGTTCGGCGGCGAGGTCACCTCCAAGCTGTTTCTGAACGTGCGGGAGAAGCTCTCCCTGTGCTACTACGTCAGCAGCTCCTTCCACCGGCGGAAGGGGCTGATCACCGTGTACTCCGGCATTGAGTTTGAGAACTGCGACCGGGCGGTGGCGGAGATCAGCGCCCAGCTGGAGGACCTGAAAAACGGCCGCTGGGAGGACTGGGAGCTGCAGGGGGCCCGCAGCTCCCTGATCAGCAGTCTGCGCTCCACGGAGGACTCCGCCGGCGCCATTGAGAGCTTCGTCATGGGGCAGGCCGCCGCCGGCGGCAGCGAGACCATCCCCGGCCTGCTGGAGGAGGTCCGGGCGGTAACCCCTGACCGGATCCGGGAGGCCGCCGCCGCGGTAAAGCCCGACACCATCTACTTCCTGAAGGGAAAGGAGGCCATCGCATGAAAACGCTGGAATATCCCCGCCTGGGGGAGAAGGTCTTCCGGGAGACGCTGTCCAGCGGCCTGGAGGTGGTCGTGGTCAGCAAGCCCAGCCACGCCAAGCACTACGCCTTTTTTGCCGTCCGCTACGGCGGCATGGACATGCGCTTCCAGCTGGGCGGCCGGTGGCAGGACACCCCCGCCGGCATCGCCCACTATCTCGAGCACAAGATGTTCGACACGGAGGAGGGAAACGTCCTCCAGGAGCTGGCAAAAAACGGGGCCGCGGACAACGCCTTCACCAGCAGCTCCATGACGGCCTACTATATCCAATGTACCGAGAAGTTCTATGAGAATCTGCGCATCCTCCTCTCCTTTGTCTCCGTGCCCTACTTCACCCAGGAGAGCGTGGACAAGGAGCAGGGCATCATCGCCCAGGAAATCCGCATGATCGAGGACGAGCCGGACTGGCAGGTCTACGCCAACCTGATGAAGTGCCTCTACCGGGACAGTCCGGTGCGGGTGCCGGTGGTGGGCTCCATCGAGAGCATCCGCCGCATCACCCCCCAGGTCCTCTACGACTGCCACAGGGCCTTCTATACGCCCTCCAATATGGTCCTGGTCTGCGTGGGCGCCATGGATCCGGAGAAGGTGGTCCGCAAGGCGGAGGAAATCCTCCCCAAAGAGAGCGGCCCCGCCATTCTCAGGGACTACGGCGCGGAGGAGGCTCTGCTGCCCGCAAAGCGGGAGGCCCGCCTGTCCATGGAGGTCTCCATGCCCATGTTCCTGGCGGGGTACAAGTGCCCGCCATTGGCGGGCGGCGAGGAGCTGCTGCGCCAGAGCATCGTGGGTGACATGGCCTGCGACGTGCTCTTCGGGGAAAGCAGCCCCCTCTATACCCGGCTCTACGGGGAGGGCGTCATCAACGGCAGTCTGGGCGGGAACTTCGACCAGCTGCCCGGCGCGTCCTACCTGTATGTGGGCGGCGACGTGAAGGACCCCGACCGGGTGTTCGCCGAAATCAGCGCCCAGGCCAGGAAGCTGGGCACGGAGGGCATCAGCGAATCCTTCTACCAGCAGATCCGCCGGGCCACCTACGGACAGATGGTCCGCAGCCTCAACTCCTTCTCCAACATCGCCGAGAGCGTGACGGACGGATACTTCCGCAGCTACGACTACTACCATTTCCCGGAAATCTTCGAGAGCGTCACCAAGGCGGACGTGGAGGAGTTTCTTCGGGAAAACATCACGGAGGACCGGGCGGCCGTCTCCCGCATCGACCCGCTGTGACCAAGGAGGAACACCGATTATGTACGCGAGAAACGACATGCCCATCAGTTTTCCCGGCCTGTTCGGGGACTGGGAGGTCAACCCCTCCCCTGTTGCCCTCGACATCGGCAACGGGATCTACTGGTATGGGATCATCATCTGTGCCGGACTGCTGCTGGCGCTCCTGTTCTGCGCCAGGCAGGCGAAAAGATACGGCCTCACAGAGGACAACGTCTATGATATGATCGTCTGGCAGATTCCCATTTGTATTATAGGCGCCAGATTATACTATGTGATTTTTTATCTGGACCTGTACCGCAATACGGACGGCTCCCTCAACTGGGGGAAAATGGCGGCCATTTGGGACGGCGGGCTGGCCATCTACGGCGCGGTCATCACGGCCTACGTCGTCCTGCACATCTTCTGCAAGAAGAAAAATCTCTCCTTCGGCGCCTTCGCGGATCTGGGTGTCATGGGCCTGCTCATCGGGCAGGCGGTGGGCCGCTGGGGCAACTTCATGAACCGGGAGGCCTTCGGCGGGGAGACCACGGCCCCCTGGCGGATGCGCCTGTGGACCTCCGCCTCGGAGTATATCGAGGTCCACCCCACCTTCCTCTACGAGAGCCTGTGGAATCTGGCGGGGCTGGCTCTGATCTACTTCGTCATCTCCAGGGCCCGCACCTTCGACGGGGAGAACACCTGCTTCTACTTTATCTGGTACGGCATCGGCAGGACCTGGATCGAGGGACTGCGCACCGACAGCCTCTACCTCTTCGGCTGGGAGCTCTTCGGCCAGCCCATCCGGGTCAGCCAGCTTCTGAGCGTGGGACTGGTGATCGCGGGCCTTGCGGTACTGGTGGTAAACAAGCGCCGCCACCCGCGCGGCCGGGACGCGCTGTTTGTGACGAAAAAGGCGGCGGCCCTGGAGGCGGAGCGGGCGTCCGGGGAGCAGGAGGACGCCGCCCTGTAACGCGGCTATTTTCTCCGGAGTTCCCCCTTTACATTTATCGGGAAAACTGCTATACTGCCTTTATATTTGAAATATTGCCGCCGTGCAGGGGAAGTCCGGTGTGAATCCGGCACAGTCTTACCTCTGCTGTATGCGCCCCAGGGCGTGAGTCAGAATGCCTGCCGGCGGCGGGGTTCACCGGTGCTCTTAGGTGGGGAGGCCGGACGGTTCCCTATCTGTTTGGCGCTCTCCCCCGGCTGGGGGAGGGCGCCCGCTTCTGTCCGGGAACCCCGACAATATATGAAAAAGGAGGGCTTGGCTATGAAGCGAGGCATTTTGTACGGCGTGGGGGTGGGTCCGGGGGACCCGGAGCTGCTCACCCTCAAGGCCCGGCGGATTCTGTCCGAGGCGGACGTGATCGCCGTGCCCGACAAGGGATCGGGTGAGAAAACCGCCCTGAATATCGTCAAGGACTACATCCAGGACAAGCCCCTGCACACCTGCGCCGCGCCCATGGTCCGGGACCAGGCGGTACTGGATCGGGTGCGGGACTCCATTGCGGCGGAGCTGTGCGGGCTGCTGGAGGAGGGGAAGACCGTGGCCTTCATCACCCTGGGGGACCCCTCCATCTACTCCACCTATCTCTACATCCACCGCCGTGTGCTGGCGGCGGGCTATGAGGCGAAGATGGTCCCCGGAGTGCCCTCCTTCTGCGCGGTAGCGGCCCAGCTGGGGGATGGGCTGTGCGAGGGCAGCGACCGGCTGCTGATCGTCCCCGCCTCCCACCGGGACGTGGCCGACTGCCTGGCCGTGGACGCCAACCTGGTATTCATGAAGGCCGGAAGGGAGATCGGAGCCCTGCGCCGGACACTGGCGGAGCGCGGCCTGCTGGACCGCGCCGCCATGGTGGAGAACTGCGGCATGGACGGCGAGCGGGTCTTCCCCCGCTTTGCCAAGGCCCCCGAGGACAGCGGCTATTTCTCCGTCGTGGTGGTAAAGCGGGATGGGGAGTAAGCGCTTCCCCCTGTTTGTCGATCTGACGGGCCGGGCCGCCGTGGTCATTGGCGGAGGAAAGGTCGGCCTGCGGCGGGCGGAGGTACTGCGCCGGTTCGGCGCGGATGTCACCCTCATCTCTCCCCGCCTCTGCGCACCGCTGGAGGGCGTGCGCCACATCCCCCGGCCCTACCAGCCGGGCGATCTGGCCGGGGCCTTCCTGGCCGTCGCCGCCGCGGACGACGGGGCGGTCAACGCCGCCGCCGGCCGGGAGGCCCGGGAGCGGGGCGTGATGTTCAACCGATCGGACTGTCCGGCGGAGTGCGACTTCTTCTTCCCCGCCGTCTGCGAGGGAGAGGGCCTTGTCGCCGGCATCGCCGGCGACGGAAGCGACCACCGCAGGACCGCCGAAGCCGCCCGGAAAATCCGACAAATCATCCGAGAAATATAGGCAGTCATCCTTTTTCTTAAAAGAAAAAGGATCAAAAAGAATTTTGGCGCAAAACTCCGTTTTGCTTATCTTCTGTATTCGGAGAAGTTTCTTTTGATTCTTTTCTTTTCAAAGAAAAGAATGGATACCCTACAAGGAGGACTCCCATGAAGATACGTGTTGGGAGCCGGGAGAGCCGGCTGGCCGTAATCCAGTCGGAGCTGGTGATGGAGGCCATCGCCGGCGCGCACCCGGAAATTGAACTGGAGCTGGTGACCATGAAGACCACTGGCGACAAGATATTGGACCGCACCCTGGACAAGATTGGCGGCAAGGGCCTCTTTGTCCGGGAGCTGGACGCGGCCCTGCTGGAGGGGCGGGTGGACCTGACGGTCCACAGCTGTAAGGACCTGCCCATGGAGATACCGGACGGGCTGCCCCTGGCGGCCTTCACCCGGCGGGAGGACCCCCGGGACGTCCTGGTGCTGCCCCGGGGCGCGGCGGAGCCCGATATGCGCCTTCCCATCGGCAGCTCCTCCGCCCGGCGGCGGATCCAGCTGCGCGGCCTCTTCCCCGGCGCGGCGGTCCAGCCCGTCCGGGGCAACGTGCTCACCCGTCTGGAGAAGCTGGACCGGGGGGAGTTCGGGGCCCTGGTGCTGGCGGCGGCGGGTCTGAAGCGGCTGGGCCTGGAGGAGCGCATCCACCGCTATTTTGAGCCGGAGGAGCTGCTGCCCGCCGCGGGCCAGGGCGTTCTGGCTGTCCAGTGCCGGTCCGGACTGGACACGGCCTTCCTGGACTGTCTGCGAAGCCGGACGGCGGCGCTCTGCGTCCTGGCGGAGCGGGCCTTTGTCCGCGCCCTGGACGGCGGCTGCTCCTCCCCGGTGGCCGCCCACGCCGTCCTTTCGGGGGATACCATCACCATCACCGGGCTCTATGTGGACGGTGAGGAGCGCCCCCTCCAGGGGACCGTCAGCGGCCTCGCGGACCAGGGGGAGGAGCTGGCCCGCGGGCTGGCACATACTTTGAAGGAGGACGCGGCATGTCAGGAAAAGTGACGTTGGTTGGGGCGGGTCCCGGGGATCCGGGACTGCTCACCGTGAAGGGCCGGGCGGCCCTGGCGGCGGCGGACGTGGTGGTCTACGACCGGCTGGTGAGCCCCGCCGTACTGGATCTGATCCCCGGGACGGCCAGGCAGATCGACGTGGGCAAGGAGGCGTCCCGCCACCCGGTCCCCCAGCACCGGATCAACCAGATTCTGCTGGAGGAGGCCCAGGCGGGCCACAGCGTGGTGCGGCTGAAGGGGGGCGACCCCTTCGTCTTCGGCCGGGGCGGAGAGGAACTGGAGACGCTTGCCCGGGCCGGCGTGGCCTTTGAGGAGGTCCCCGGCGTCACCTCCGCCATCGCGGCGGCGGCCTACGGCGGCATCCCCGTGACACACCGGGACTTCAGCTCCTCCCTCCACATCGTCACCGGCCACGCCCGGGAGGGGGAGCCCCTGTCCATCGACTTTGACGCTCTGGTCCGGGCACGGGGGACCCTGGTGTTCCTGATGGGCGTCACCGCCATGCCCATCATTGTCCAGGGGCTGCTGGAGGCCGGCATGGACCCGGACACCCCCGCCGCCATGGTGGAAAACGGCACCCTGCCCTCCCAGCGGCGGTGTGACGCCACCCTGTCCACCCTGCCCCGTCAGGCGGCGGCCATGGACATCCACAGCCCCGCCCTCATCGTGGTCGGGGGCGTGTGCGCCCTGGGAAAGGAGCTGTGCTGGTTTGAGCGTCTGCCCCTCCACGGGAAGCGGATTCTGGTCACCCGGCCCAGAGCGAGGGCCGGGACCCTGTCGGACAAGCTCCGCTCCCTGGGGGCCGATGTGGTGGAGTACCCCTGCATTGAGACGATACCCATTCTGCCCTGTCCCGCCATGGAGGCGGCGCTGAGGGACCTCTCCGCCTATGAGTGGCTGGCCTTCACCAGCCCAACCGGAGTAGAGACGTTCTGGTTCTGCCTGCGGGAGCTGGGGCGGGACGCCCGGCACCTGTGCGGCGTAAAGCTGGCGGCAATCGGCCCCGGCACTGCCAAAGCCCTGGCGGACCGCGGCATCACCGCCGATCTGGTGCCCGGCACCTATGACGCGGCCCACCTGGGCGGGGCCCTGGCGGACGCCGCCCGCGGAAAGGTCCTGCTGCTGCGGGCGGCGGAGGGCTCCGCCGCTCTGACGGACGCTTTGGCGCGGAGGGGCATTGCCTATGACGACATTGCCGTCTACCAGACGCTGTACCTCTTCCCCTACACCCGGGCGCTCCGCAAGGAGCTGGAGGCCGGGAAGATCGACGCGGTCACCTTCACCTCCGCCTCCACGGTCAGGGGCTTCCTCTCCACCGTCGGAGCGGACGCGGACTTCAGCCGGACCGTGGGCCTGTGCATCGGGGAGCAGACCGCCGGTGAGGCGCGGAAACACGGCATCCCGGTCCGGGTGGCGGAAAAGGCCACGATTGATTCGCTGGTGGAGCTGGTCAGCCATTCTTTTCTTGGTGAACAAAGAAAAGAATCAAAAGAAAAACCTTAATGCGGGGGTTGCACATGGACATTTGGGAAAAGCTTTATGAAGCGGCCCGGCAAGTACAAAACGGGAGAAGCGTCTCCCCCTTCATCGACGCCGGCGGCGTGGCTGCGGCGATTCTGACCGAGGCGGGAAACATCTATGCAGGCGTGTGCATCGACACCGCTTCCAGCCTGGGCATGTGCGCGGAGCGCAGCGCCATGGCCAATATGATTACCCACGGCGAGAGCCGGATCGATAAGGTGGTGGCCGTCATGCCGGACGGCGCCGTCGGGCCGCCCTGCGGGGCCTGCCGGGAATTCATGATGCAGCTGGACAGGAACAGCGGCAATATCGAAATTCTGATGGACTACGGGAGCCGCCGGACTGTCCGGCTCCGCGAGCTTGTCCCCGACTGGTGGGGTTATGCCAGAATGAACGGCTCTGACCAGTAAAGTTCTTTTTTGATTCGTTTTCCGTCAGGAAAAAAGAATGACTATCAATTGGGAGGACACTATGGATCTTGTAAACCGCCCCCGCCGCCTGCGGCGGACCGACGCCATCCGCCGCCTGAACCGGGAGACCCGGCTGAGCGCGGAGGCCCTCATCTACCCCATCTTCGTGGACGAGACTCTCTCCGGGGTCCGCCCCATTCCCAGCCTGCCCGGGCAGAACCACTACGGCCTGGACAGCGTGTGCCAGGCCGTGGAGGAGTGTCTGTCCCACGGCGTCAGGCACTGCATCCTCTTCGGCCTCCCGGCGGAGAAGGACGCCTGCGGCTCCTCCGCCTGGGCGGAGCGCGGCATCATCCAGGAGGCCGTCCGTGCCATCAAGGCGAGCTATCCCGACTTCACCGTCATCACCGACGTGTGCATGTGCGAGTACACCGACCACGGCCACTGCGGCATCCTCCACGGCCACGAGGTGGACAACGACGAGACCCTGGAGCACCTGGCCCGGATCGCCGTCAGCCACGCCGCCGCCGGCGCCGACATGGTGGCCCCCTCGGACATGATGGACGGCCACGTGGCGGCCCTGCGCCGTGCCCTGGACGAAAACGGCTTCCAGCACGTGTCCATCATGGCCTACTCCGCCAAGTACGCCTCCGCCTTCTACGGCCCCTTCCGGGAGGCCGCCGGCTCCGCCCCCTCCTTCGGGGACCGGAAGGGCTATCAGATGGACCCCCACAACAGCCGGGAGGCCCTGCGGGAGTGCGCCCTGGATGCCGCCGAGGGGGCGGACATCCTGATGGTCAAGCCCGCCCTCAGCTATCTGGACGTGATCCGGACGTGCGCGGACCGGTTCGACCTGCCCATGTGCGCCTACTCGGTGTCCGGGGAGTACGCCATGATCAAGGCCGCCGCCTCCGCCGGTCTGGTGGACGAGCAGCGGATCCTGTGCGAGACGGCCCTGTCCATCTTCCGGGCCGGGGCGGACATGCTCATCACCTACTACGCCAGGGAGATCGCGGACGCCATCCGCCGGGGCGACATCGGATAGGCGTCCGTCCCTGGCACATCTCCTGAACATGCGGCACGCCCTCACTCGTAAACCGCCGCCAAGGGCTTACGAGTGAGGGCGTGCCGCTCGCGTTTCAGGATCGCGGCAGCTGTATGTTCTTTGCGACAGCATTACCCGGCAGGACTGTTCCAGCCAATGGAGCGCTGCTCACTCTCCAGTATGGAGTCGTACACCATGTCCTGGGTGGCGGCCATACCCGCGGGCAGTCCGCCCAGGGTCGTCAGGTACATCTTCCGCAGGCAGCGGGGGTTCGCCTTCTGCGGGGCGATATTTGCCTGACCGCTGATGGAGTTGATGCTGCGCCAGACCACGGCGCGGTTGAGGGGGACGCCCTCCTTGGTCACGAAGACCGAACCGGAGTCCAGCCCCTCCTCCGTGGTGTAGTCCAGGAGCTCCTGCCGGAGGGATCCCGGGATGCGGACCATGCGCTTGGTGCCCCGGTACCACAGCGGGGCCGTACCGGCCCGCACCGACTCCACGGTGAACTGGGGCAGCTCTTGAATGCGCATTCCCGTTCCGCCCAGAGTCTTGATGAGCAGATAGGTCCTGTGCTGCTCCAGCAGCCGCGCCGCCTGGAGCATGGAAAGGTACTCCGGCCGGGTCAGCTCCGGCTGGATGTCGTCCTCCGGCGCAACCGGCAGCTGGACGCTGGGCTGATCGAACTGCCACTCCCCGCGGCCCAGATAGTGCAGGAAGCTGTTGAGCATCGAAAGGCGGCTTCGGATGGTCCTGGGCGCGTAGCCCTGGCTCTCCAGATACTCTCTCCACGCCTGCGCGGTGGTGGTGTCCAGAAGCTTCTCATGCGGCATGCTCTCGTAGAGGGCCCGCAGGGCTGTGCGGTAGGCCTTTACCGATCCGGGGCTGTGGCTTGTCCGATCCAGCTCCTCTAAAAAGCTCTCGATCAGTTCATACGTAAGATGAATTTTCTTTGTTTTTTCTTTTCGCACTGATTACCTCTCTTCCTCAGCCGTCTGAAACCAGACTTTCTCCTTTTGTTTTGCCGCAAAGGCGGCAAATCTCCATCTCCGGGCCCCCGGGCCGCCAAATTTCAGGGGGGCAGAGGGGGATCACTGGTATTATAACACAGAAAGTTTCAAAAGTGGTTACAGAATTCAAATTTTTAAAAATTTTTTCAAAAAATTTTAAACCGCTTGGACGCGCGGACGCGGAAACAGGGGAGCCAGCCGAAAATCCGGCGGGCTCCCCTGTCTGCGATCGGCGCCGCGGCGCAGGATCACTCCAACACGCTGCTCAGCGTCTTGATCAGATTCTTCACATCAATGGGCTTGGCAATGTGGCCGTTCATTCCGCTGCGGAGGGCCGCCTGCCGGTCCTCCTCAAAGGCGTTGGCGGTCATGGCCAGAATGGGGATGGACGCCAGCTTCCGGTTTTCCAGGGCGCGGATGGCCCTGGTGGCCTCATAGCCGTCCATCACCGGCATCTGCACATCCATCAGCACCAGCCGGTAGTAGCCCGGCTGGGACTTCTCCAGCATATCCACGGCAATCTGTCCGTTCTCCGCAATCTCCGTGGTGAAGCCGGCCTCCTCCAGGACCGCCGCGGCGATCTCCTGGTTCAGCTCGTTGTCCTCCGCCAGCAGGATGCGGCCCGTCTGCCGCGCCGCCTGCTCCGCGCCGCCGGTTTCCTTCTCCTCCTCCGGCGTGACGATGGAGCGCAGGCAGCTCCTCAGCTCCGAGAGGAACAGCGGCTTGCTGCAGAAGGCCGTGACGCCGGCCTCCCTGGCCTCCTCCTCGATGTCCTCCCAGTCGTAGGCGGTCAGAACGATGATGGGCGCGTCCTCCCCCGCCTCCATGCGGATCCGCCGGGCCACCTCGATGCCGTTCATGTCCGGCAGCAGCCAGTCGATGATGTAGACCCGGTAGTTGTCGCCCCGGGAGACCGCCTGCCGGGTGCGGAGCACCGCCTCCTTGCCCGACAGCGTCCACTCCGCCCGCAGTCCGATCTGCTGGAGCATGTAGGAGACGCTGTCGCAGGTGTTGAAGTCGTCGTCCACCACCAGGGCCCGGCAGTTCATCAGCTCGGGGATCGTCTGGGGCTCCTTTTTTCCGGCGTACAGGCGGAAGGTGAAGGAGACGACAAACTCCGTGCCCACCCCCAGCTCGCTCCTGACCGAGATGGAGCCGTTCATCATGTCCACAATATTCTTGGTAATGGCCATACCCAGGCCGGTACCCTGGATGCCGCTGATGGTGGAGTTCCGCTCCCGCTCAAAGGGCTCAAAGATATGGGCGACAAATTCGCTGCTCATTCCGATGCCCGTATCCTTGATGTGGAACTCATAGTTGGCGTAGCCGGCCGGCGCGCCGGACTTTTCGACGATCCGCATACTGACCACGCCGCCCGCGCCTGTGTACTTGACGCAGTTGCTCAGCAGGTTCAGGAGCACCTGGTTCAGCCGCAGACGGTCGCAGTAGATCTCCTCGTCCATGACATCCACGGTGTCGATAAACAGCTCCAGCTGCTTTGCCCGGATGTCCGCCTGCACGATGCTGCGCAGTCCATGGAGGATGTCCGGCAGGCTGCACAGCTTCTCCTCCAGGTGCATCTTGCCGCTCTCAATGCGGCTCATGTCCAATATGTCGTTGATGAGGCTGAGCAGGTGGTTGCCCGAGGTCATGATCTTCTTGAGGTACTCCTCCACCTGCTCCTTCCGGTCAATATGGGTGATGGCCAGGGCCGTAAAGCCCACAATGGCGTTCATGGGCGTACGGATGTCGTGGGACATGTTGGAGAGGAAGACGCTCTTGGCCTTGCTGGCCCGGTTGGCCTGCATGAGGGCGTCCTCCAGCAGGGTCTTCTTCTCCAGCTCGCTGCGGGTCTCCTCGTCCACACTGCGGAAGCCCAGCACGACGCCCCGCCGCTCATCCCACTTCCCCGCCCGCACGGCCTTCATCTGGAAGTACTGGAGATCGCCGCCCAGGGCGGTGCGGTAATTGGCGTACCATATTTTCTTCTCCGCCAGCTCTGTGCACAGCGTCTTCCGGGAGACGGCCCGGCGGAGCTCCTCCCGGTCCTCGGCGTAAACGAACTGCTCAATGTACCGCTCCATGCTCTCCTGAAGGGAGAGCGTCCCGCTGAATATGGGCACAAGGCCCCGCTCGCCGCTGTCGGCCACCCGGAGGGGCGTCCCCAGCCCCGTATCCAGATCGAAAAAGCAGACCAGGCTGTAGTCCAGGCTCAGCGCGTGGATCAGCTCCATCTGCCGCCGCTCCTGCTCCGTCCGCTCCTTCGTCTCCCGCAGCTTCTGCACCGTGATGTCCAGCAGGAAGCGCTGATAGAACAGCTCCCCATGCTCCTCCACCAGCTTGACGTTGCCCATGACGTGGAGGAGCTTTCCATCCGGATGCCGCACGCGGTACTCCAGGCTGACGTTGTCACCGGCCTTCTTCAGGGACTCGATGTACTCACGGAGACGGGGCTTATCCTCCTCCACCACGGAGCTGGCCACCATCTGAAAGCCGCTGTCCATCATCTCCTCCTGGGAGTCGTATCCCAGGATGTTGAGGGCCGCGCGGTTGATGCTGAGAATGCGGGAGCCGTCCAGCGAGTGGCACATCACGCCGCAGTCCATGGTGGTGAAGATGGTCTCCAGGGTCTGGTTTTTTTTGACAATCTCCTGCTCGTAGGCCCGCTCCTGGGTCACGTCGATGGCCACGCCCACCGTGCCCATGACGCTGCCGTCCAGATCGTAGAGCGGGGATTTATAGGTAGTCAGCAGACGGGTGCCGTCCCCGGTCTGTACGGTCTCCTCGGAGATGCAGGTCTCCCGCTTGGTCATGACCACCCGCTCCGACTCAATGCAGGCGGGATCGTCCTGCTCCACGTCCCAGATATAGGCGTGACCCTGCCCCTCCACCTGCTTCTTTGTCTTGCCCACTGTCTTGCAGAAGCTGTCGTTGACCTTCTCGTGAATGCCGTCCTTGGTCTTGTACCAGACCAGGTTGGGGACGCTGTTGATGGTGGATTCCAGATACTGGCGGGTCTCCCAGTAATCCCGGCTTATCTTGCAGGTCTGCTGCCACCTCTGGAAGCGGAAGCGGAGCTCCGCGTCCGTCATGGGCGCCGTCCAGACGTCCCGGATGCCGTCCAGTCTGTCCGCAAAGGACGGGATCTGCTCCCTGTCCGCCAGCAGGATGCGCTCCGCCGCGCCGCCTCCAAGGGCCAGCACCGCCTCCGCGTCCGCCGGGTCCAGCGCCCGCACATCCGCCAGGATCAGATCCGCCTGGTCGGCCAGGGCTCCGTCCGGCCGGGCGCTCTCTGAAAATGTATGAGAAAACTGCTCCAGCGGCGGCACGGCTTTGATTACCTCAAGCGTGCCGGGCTGGCAGCCAATCAAATAAATCCGCAGATGACAGTGGTACATCCTATGCTCCTCCCTAAATCGTGCGAGTACCGCTCCCCGCGTCTGGGGGAGGCCGCCATTCTTTCCCTGTTATTTTATCAACCGTTGGGCCAGATGTCAATATTTTGCATCCTAATAACCTGCGGATATTCTGTTTTTGGCGAGGTCCCGGCCCCGATTCCGCGCGGGCGGCAAAGCCGCCGGGACGCCGTTCTTGAACCGCGGTTGGAAAACCGGCGGCAAAATTCAACGGCAGCTCCATTGCCAGCGGCGGAAAGGGGTGGTACCATGGAGATGGGCACGAAAAAGCGGGGGCGCACGCCCCCACGTGAGAAAGGAAGGACAGCGATGGCGGCGATGGAAATTGGGAAGTACATTCAGCAGCTGCGCCGGCAGAAGGGGCTGACCCAGGAGCAGATGGCCGGCGCCCTGGGCGTGACCAGCGCGGCGGTGAGCAAGTGGGAGACGGACGCGGCGCTGCCGGACGTGTCCCTGCTGTGCCCCCTGGCCCGGCTGCTGGGGACCACGGTGGACGATCTGCTGGGCTTCCAGCCGGCCCTGGAGCGCGGGGAGATCGATGCGCTGATGGAGCGGGGCAGGCGGCTCTTCGAGGCGGGAGACGCGGAGGAGGCCGCGGCCTTCTGCGAGGGGCTGCTGCGGGAGTATCCGGACGACCTGTATCTCAAATGCGCCGCGGCCGGGCTGTATATCGCCTATTTGACCGCGGCCCTGGACCCGGAGTGGATCGAGCGGCAGGTCCGACGGGCGGCGGCCCTGCTGGAGCCCTGCCGGGAGAGCCCGGACCCGGCCACGGCGGCCAGCGCCCGCAGTATGCTGGTAAACCTCTATATGATGCAGGAGGATATGGACAGGGCTCTGGCCATTCTGGATGAAGCGCCGGCCCGGGAGCTGAATGTGGAGATGATGAAGGCCAACATCCTGCTGCGGAAGGGGGAGCTGGACGAGGCGGAGAAGCTGTTTCAGACGGGGCTGTGGGCCGCCGCCCGGGACGCCTCGATGAACCTGATGGGCCTGAGCACCGCTTGCCGCAGGCGCGGGGACTTCCCCGCCGCTCTGGAGCGGGTGGAGAGCGCTCTGGAGGTGGAGCGGGTGCTGCGCACGGAGGAACTGGGGGGCCTCACCCCGTCCCTGCGGATGGTGCGGGCGGAGCTCCTGTGCCTGGAGGGCCGCCCGGACGAGGCCATGGCGGATCTGCGCTTCTATGTGGAGGGGCACATGGCCATGTGGGAGCGGCTGAAGGAGCCCGGGCAGGTCAGGAGCCCCTTCTACGACAAGCTGAACCTGAGCGGTGTGCGGATGTCCGCCGCCTATCTGTCCAAAAACATCCGCCTGGCGCTGGAGCAGAGCGCGGAGCTGGCGGCCCTGCGGGAGCGGGAGGACTTTCAGGCCCTGCTGGCGAAGCTGCGCCTGGCCGAAGCGCAGTACGCCGGACAGCCCGGCCAGTGACAGCGGGAGGCCGCAGATCCGCCAACCCCCTGTATTCAAAAGAGTTTGCGGCCTCCTCCCCGCCCGGATCCCGCGGGCATTTCCGGGGCTCTGGAAAAAAATCGAAATTTCTTTCAAAATGATATTGACAATCCGGGAAAGGTTTAGTATAATAACCCTCGTCGTTCGGGGAAATGCTCGGGAGCATAGCTCAGCTGGTTAGAGCACCTGCCTTACAAGCAGGGGGTCACTGGTTCGAGTCCAGTTGTTCCCACCATCCTTTTCTCCGCCGCACAGAGAAGATGGCCCAGTAGTTCAGTTGGTTAGAACGCCAGCCTGTCACGCTGGAGGTCGACGGTTCGAGCCCGTTCTGGGTCGCCATTTTCACCGGGTACGGATGTACCCGATATGCCTCTGTAGCTCAGTTGGTAGAGCAGCGGACTGAAAATCCGCGTGTCGTTGGTTCAATTCCGACCGGAGGCACCAAGGTGCGCAGCGCAGCTGCGTACATGCGGGCGTAGCTCATCTGGTAGAGCGCCACCTTGCCAAGGTGGAGGTAGCGGGTTCGAGCCCCGTCGCCCGCTCCACAAAAGCGAACAGGAGCAATCGAATTTTGCTCCTGTTCGTTATATGGCGACATAGCCAAGTGGTAAGGCAAGGGTCTGCAAAACCCTGATTCCCCGGTTCAAATCCGGGTGTCGCCTCCAAAAGAGTCCAACAGTATAGATGCCGCAGGTGGAAACGCCTGCGGCATCTACTGTTTCCGGGGTTTTGACACAACGGAAGTGCTGGCTCACACCCTGCCAGGACTGTCGGTGGCCGGAGCGTGAAATGGCCTGATTGGTGCGCGTTCCGGCCTTTTTATGCGCCAAATACGTATTATCACTTCCGAGCCGAAAGGTCGGAAGTAATATGTGCCATGTTTTATTTCCGAATTTTTAATGCGGAAAAATACCCTCGCCCCCACATATGGTGTCCCCAATATCTTCTCTTAAGCGCTGGATTCTCATCCTGCAATACTCGCGATGAGCACTTATTCAAGTGCCACACAATTTGGTTTTTAGATAGCGTTGTCGGGCATGACAGCAGCATGTGTACACGGTCTGTCCCCACACTCCCCTTCCGTATCCGTATGTGATTTGCTTCACATCCCTGCCGCAGCAGCTCCCGCAGCCTTAAGAGCCTGTTTAACACTTGATATCGGTATTCTGCCATCTTTATCACCTCTCACACACAGTATACCATATTTTCCTCCCGTTTGGCAGTCCTAAAGGATTTACCGCCGAAAGGCGGTGGTTTCCACCTCCTGTTTGGAAAATGAAAAAGGCTCTTAATCTTTTTCCTCCAAAAGGGCCTCGATCCCTCTCAAGGCCGTCTCCACCCCCTTGCGCTTGCTGTCGGAGATAGCGCAGTCGTTAAGCCCTTCCAGGAATTCCTCAATCAGAGCGGACACGGTGACACCTTCCTTCCGCGGTTCCCGAGGCCGGATCGACAGCTCCATCCCAATCTGGTCTACTACGTGCTGTAAGGTCTGGCTGGAGACGGATCTCTCCTCTTCCAGCTTTTGCAGCGTGGCTTTCGCCACACCCAATTCCTGGGCGTATGCACTCTGGGACAATTTCTTCTCTTCTCGATAGGATTTCAGTCTTTTTGACAAATATTCCGAAATGTTCACAAGAATATCCCTCCTCTACGGATAAGGATAAAGAACCTTGCGACAAAATGGAATGGAACAATTTCGGCCGATGGCCTAACATCTCGGCCAGAGGCAAAAAAGAGCTGGAGTCCATTCTGTGCGGATTTCTTTGCGCCTGTTGTTGACAGTCATACTTAATTCGGTTATAATTCAATACGAATAAATACCGAATCTAGGAGGATGTGCGCCATGATTATCAAATCCGCCACTGCCCTGCGCAGTGAATACGACAAACTGGTTCAACTCTCCAAGGAGAAGCAGGAGCCCATCTTCCTCACCCGCAACGGCGAGGGAGAGATGGTGTTTCTGCCCATCGATCTCTGGGAGAAACGGGAAAAGGAATTGGATTTATTGGCGGAGCTCCTGCGCCGGGAGCGAAACCGTCTGGCCGGTGCCCAGGCTGTCCCGGCGGAGGAGCTGCGGGGATTTCGGGAGGAGGTGCCGGACCTTGCGGATTGAGTGGCTGTACGAGGCCCGGTGCGAATTCGAGGAGCAGCTGGCCTACTACCGCAGCCGCGGCGGCGATGAGGCCGCGGCCGGGTTTGCCGGAAAAATTCTCGGGGCCGTGGAGCGCCTGGCCGCAGCGCCCCGGGCCGGGGTGCTGCGGCGGGAGACCCTGCTGGGAAAGCACGGATTCCGGGCACTGCTGGTGGAGCAGTACGCCTGCATCTACCGCATTGAGGACGGCGTGGTGCGGGTATACCATCTCACCGACGCCAGCAAAGACAATCTCTACGAAATTTTAGGCGTGGCCAGCGGTGCCACGGACAGGGAGGTGCGCGGAACCATGCGGAACAATGTTTTTTTGAAGTCCACCCTCCGCCAGCCGGTGAAGACAGCCCTGCTGCTGGCGGTGGTGGCCCTCATCACCTTCGCCTTTGTGTCCCGAGGGGCGGAGTACCTGCTCGTCAAGCAGGAGACGGAGCGGCTGGGGGAATATTACAAGTCCGTTGGTGTGCTGCAATCTACAACTGGTGACAGGTGGGCGGATACTACTGAGGTCGTGACGTATTTGGAAGGCAACTCCATGGTTGAGATGGTGAACACCTACAACCACACCTCCGCCATCATGGAAGAGGACTTCTGCAATGCGGATATTGATTGCGATGGTCCTGGAAAGCCAAACTGCTATTTTTACTTCTATGGAACCCTGCTGGATTGGAATAGAGAAACTTTCAATTTTTATGTGGATACGGTCTTATCTGGCTACCCAGAGGTGGTTAAAGAGGGAGGACGGGTTACTCTGTTTCGTGACTTCCGACATTCTGACTATCCTTTTGATATAGATGAAGCCAACAGGCAATTGAAACTAGGCGAATGCTATCTGGTTCAAGGATACTACCGCCCCAAAATTTATCCAAGCTGTAAGGTAGAGATATCAACGCCGGAACCGGGTATTGAGATTCAGACCACCTACGCAGTAGCCGGCCAAGTGGTCGAGAATGGTCACTTCTATCCTGTGCCGGCAGATATGAAGGTAAACTGGTCGGATCCGAGGCTAATAGTCAGCGAGGAGGATATTCAAATTTCCTTCGATGAACAGCGTGCCTTGAATATTATCCCAATCAAAGATATGAACGCACTCCCTGAGACCCGAGATACTGTTTCCGGAATTTATTTAACAGATGGCCGCTGGCTGAATGACCAGGATGATAAACTAGGCAGTAAAGTTTGTGTCATCAACGCAAATCTAGCATCCCTCCGTGGCTTGAAACTGGGAGACACATTGACCCTGCGTCTTCAGGATATCCCATCTTTTTTCGGCTATTTACACAATATGTCCGGTGTAGAAGATGCTGTGTTGCTTGCCTCCGCAGATACTTTAACGGATACTTATGAAATCGTTGGTATCTATGACTATTTAAGCAGATATCCAGGAACTTCTGTCAGGAACTTTGCTTATTTACCTGCTTCTGCGGTACCGCACAATTTTGAGATGACTATTGGCGAAAACGTGTGGAAAGAAGTTTATGAAATCAACTTTGCAAAAGGTTTTGGCACAAATACAACGGCATTTTTTCCCGGTGAAATCAGCTTTTTGCTCAAGAATCCAGAGGAGGAAGCACGGTTTGTGGTTGAAAGTCGAGATGATTTGGCACGTTGGGGGTTTGAGGTGGTCATGCTGGAAAACAACTGGGAGAATTTCCAGGCGGCAGCAAAGCCTATGGTCCGCTCCTCCCTGATGAATGCCGCCATCTTCTCCGCGCTGCTGCTGGTGACCTTTTGCCTGCTGGCGGTGGTCTACTACCGGATGCGGCGGAAGGAGATCGCCATCGCCCGGGCCCTGGGCGTGCCCGCCCGGCGCTGCGCGCGGGACGTGTCGGTTCCTCTGCTCCTGCTGGGGGTGCAGGGCATCGCCGCAGGC